>CAZXDO010000028.1:0-13568 GCA_964639325.1 uncultured Candidatus Saccharibacteria bacterium | reverse complement strand
TCAGCAATTGCAGTTATGTTAAATACTGCCAAAATCGTTAATAAATAAATCGTTTTCATTCTTTTCATGACTATTAAATTTTAAAGTTTCTGCCATTATTATAGATAAATATGGGACAAAAGTCAATGTTGGGGTGTCGGGAACCCCCACATTGTTTTTATTGCAAATAATTAGAATAATAAGGTATAATTTAATTGTTATGACGGAAACAAAAAAAACAAAAAAAGCAAAAAAAGTTACTTCTAAGAAAAAAGAAGAGAAGAAAGAATTTTTAAAAATTGATAAGTCGGAACAGTATAGGACGGTGGAAGAGTTAATGGATAAAGGGCGCCCCAGCCCGGTTTATTATACCCTCCTTACTCTTTCTTCTATTATTGTGTCAGCTGGTCTTTTAGTTTCTAATGCAGCAATTGTTATTGGAGGAATGTTGGTTACCCCTATTTTAACCCCGATCCTTCTTATAAGTTTGGGGGTTTCGGTGGGGGATGTTGTTTTTACAAAAAAGACATCTTTATTTGTAGGAAAATCACTTTTGGTAATTCTTTTAAGCGGTTTTCTTTTGGGTATATTATTTGACCTTAATGGTGAACCTAGCTTTTTTCCTCTTGATAACACTTTACGCGGAGCTGTTCTCTATTTTGTTGTTGCTCTTGCTTCCGGATTTGCGGCAACTTTTGCTTGGGTTCGCAAGGAAATAAATGAAATTTTGCCGGGTATTGCTGTAGCGGTTGCCTTAGTACCGCCTTTGGCTTTAGTTGGTTTAGGTCTTAGCGTATTCATGATTGAGGTTATTCGTTATAACTTTTTTGTGTTTTTCTTTAATTTATTGGGTGTTTTAGTTGGCAGTTTATTGGTTTTTTCGGTTTTGAAATTTTACAAAATAGAGAAAAAAGTGGAGCAGGAAGCCGAGAAACAAGAAAACGGAAAGTAATTAAAAAAACTCTTAACTTTGGGATGTCGGGCTCGCCCCTTCGGGGGGATACCGACATCCAACTCAACTCAAAAAACCTAAAAAAGTTATCCACAAACTTGGGGGTGTCGGGAACCCCCAAGTTGGTTTTTTGTTGATATAAGAAGATAAAGTATGTATATTGATAAGAAATGAAAGAATATTTATTTAAAGATTCATACGGAAAAGATATGGACTCAGGAGAAGTTATTAAAGAAATAGCTTCTTATATGAAGCAATGTCCTAATTATGGGTATAAAGTTATTATTGGAACTGATTCTGAGATGATTGGTGGAAATGATGCTGATTTTGTAACGGCGATAGTTGTTCACCGTGTGGGTAATGGGGGAAGGTATTTTTGGAGAAGAATCAGGGGCGAAAAGTTTTTTACCATGAGGGATAGGATAATTCATGAGGTGGTGATTTCTTTGGAAATTGCTCAAGGAGTTTTGAAAAATTTGCAAGAAGCTCTTCAAGGTGCTAGATGGGATTTTGAAATACATGCCGATGTAGGGGATAATGGTCCGACTAATATTTTAATTCAGGAAGTTACCGGTATGATCAGAGCTAACGATTTTGAACCAAAAACAAAACCCGAAAGTTTTGCAGCTAGTTCGGTGGCTGATAGATATTGTTAACTTTAATTTAATATGAATAAAATTGTTTTTGACATAGAAACAAAAGACGCTTTCCAAAGTATTGGAGGAAAAAATAATCTTGATATTTTGGAGGTTTCAGTTGTGGCAATATATTCTTACGAAACAGGGGAATATCAAGTTTTTGAGGAACATGAGATGGATAAGCTTGGATTAATTCTTCAACAGGCAAGTCCTTTGATTGGTTTTTCCAGTAAGCGTTTTGATGTTCCCGTTTTGGAAAAGTATTATAATTTTAAGCTTTCAGCAGTGCCTCATTTTGATATTTTTGAAGAAATATATAGCAAATTGGGACGAAGAATAGGTTTAGGTCCTTTAGCAGAGGCTAACTTGGGGGAGGGAAAGAGTAGTAATGGATTAGAGGCAGTTAAAATGTATGAGCGAGGGGATATTGAGGATTTAAAAAAGTATTGTATTCAAGACGTGAAGGTAACTAAAGGTGTTTTTGATTTAATTTTAAATCGCGGCCATCTTTGGGTTCCTAAAAAAGGATTACCGGATATGGATAAGGTTGAAATTAAATATGAAGAACCAGAAACCTCTCAGGGTTCTCTTATGTAAAAAATGAAAAGAAGAAAAAAAGAAAAAATTAAAAGTTGGGGAGTGGCGATAGTTATTATTTTTATGGCTTTAATGCTTGTTTTAGCTTATATGCCAATGCTTTTTGTACCTGACGAGGAAGAAGTTGGATCCAACGAAGAAACCGCAACATCTACAAGAGATACTTTACCTAATTAAGAAAAATTATTAACTTGGGGGTTCCCGACACCCCCAAGTTGTTGTGGATAACTTAAATTTTAGATGATGTCTAGGAGGGACTTTCCGGTCATTTCGTCCGGTATTGGTATATTCATTAATTCAAGGACGGTAGGAGCAACATCAGGAAGCATTCCTATTTTCGGGAGAGGACCCGGTTTAGAGGATTCTTTTTTTTGAAATTCATTTCCAATTATATAAAAAGGAACGGGGTTTGCTTCGTGTTCAGTCCGGGGTTGCCCGGTTTTTAAGTCAAATATGGTTTCAACGTTGCCATGATCAGAAGTTACTAAAAGAATATTGTTTTGATTAAGAGCAGCCTTAGCGAGTAGACCTAGTTGTTCATCAATAAATTTTACCGCTTCAACAGCAGCATTATAATTTCCGGTATGTCCGATGATGTCTGGGTTAGCGTAATTAAGAAGAATAAAATCAAATTCGTTGTTATTAATTGAAATTAAAGTTCGGTTAGTTATTTCTTCGGCTCTCATTTGAGGGTGTCTATCAGGATGATCCGCCGATTCTGAGGGGATTAAAATCCTGTATTCATTAGGAAAAGGTTTTTCATGGAGACCATTAAAGAAATAGGTTACATGAGCATATTTTTGAGTTTCAGCTATTCTTAATTGAATTTTGTCATTTTTTGAAACAACTTCCCCTAATGTATTTTTAACTATTTCATTTTTAAAGACCACATAATCCTCGGGAAACTCGTTGTAATATTGGGTCATGGTAGTAATGTGAATATTTTCTAGATTCTTTGTCTCAAATTTATTGAAATTAGGGTCAGCAAAAGATTGAGTAATTTGTCTCATCCGGTCTTCTCTGAAATTAAAAAAGATAATTGAGTCATTGTTTTTAATGGGGTGAGCTTCTATTATAGTTGGTTCTAGATATTCATCAGTTAGATTTTTTGTATAAGTGTCTTGAATAGCTTTTTTAATATTTTTTTTAGGAGCATTAGCTTCAACTAACATTTGGTAAGTTTGTTTGGTTAGTTTCCAATTTTTATCTCTATCCATACCGTAATATCTACCTGCTATTGAAGATATTTTTCCTAAACCTTCTTTTTTTATTTTTTCTTTTAATTCTTCGAAAAGTTCTTCTGCTGAATAAGGAGGGGAGTCTCTTCCGTCGGTGAAGAGGTGAAGATAGAGCTGGCGGGTATTTTCCTTTTTGGCCATTTCAATTAAGGCGTTGAGATGTTCTGTTGCAGAATGGACTTGGCCTTTTGTGAGGAGGCCGATAAGATGAACAGCAGAATTGTTATCCTTTGCGTGTTGAAAAGCTTTTTTCAGTTTTGGTTTTTCAAAAAAATCTCCCGACTTTATGGAGTTTAGAATTTTGAGATAATGTTGGTATAAAACTCGGCCGGAGCCTAAAGTAAGATGGCCGACTTCACTATTACCAGCCTCGCCCCAAGGAAGCCCTATTGAAAGGCCGTCTGATTTCAGAGCACCGGCTGGAAAATTTTTTTCTATATGATCAATAACAGGAAGGTTGGAAATATAAATGGGATTTGATTCATCTTTTTTTCCGATACCCCAACCGTCAACTATACATAGTATTACTGTTTTTTTCATATTTTTGTTTTTAAACTTAAACCGCAACTCAAACTCTCAACTGCAATCTAAACTTTCAACTTGGGGGTTCCCGACACCCCCAAGTTTGTGGATAACTTTGGTAGGTTTAGTGGGTGTTTTCTATTATTGTATCTCTTTTGACAGGTGTTATAAAGTCGGATAATATTTAAGTATAAACGTAGTTTGCCCCTGCGTTGGTTCGGAAAATATAGAAATTTTATTTCAATATTTCCTTACCTTCCTTGGTGTAAGCAAAGTATGTAACAATAATTTTGCGTTTTATGACAAAAATGTCGATTCAACAAAATAATTTTAGAAATTTAAACTATGATATTAGGAATAAACCCCTGGGTGGCGGTGCTTATCGCCATTGTTATAGGGGGATTAGGAGGATATTTTATCCGGCGCTGGTATGGCGTCTTAAGGCAGGATGCTTTAGAGGATAGGTTAAAGAAAGAATTTGATGAGGCCAAATCTAAGGCTAAAGAGATAATTCTTGAAGCTAAAGAAAAAGCTGCGACAATTCTTTCTAACTCTCAAGAAGAAGAAAAGGAAAGAAAAAAGGAGCTTAGACGGCAGGAAGAGAGAATTCTCAGAAAAGAGGACAATTTAGACAAGGAAAAGGAAAAAATTAACGAAGAAGCAGAAGAGTATAGAAACCGTTTAGAGGAGGTTGATAGAAAGAAAGAAGAAATTGAGAAAATAGGAGAAGAGCAAATTCAAAGGTTAGAATCAATAGCCGGTCTTAGCAAGGAAGAAGCAAAAGAAAAACTTTTTGAAGAGATTGAAAAAGAATCCAAGGAAGATATTTCCAGGAGGATTTTAGATATGGAAAGAGAAAAGAAAGAAGAAATTGAGAAAAAAGGGAGAGAGATTGTTACCTCAGCCATTCAGCGGTATTCACGTGATTATATTGGCGATATTACGACAAGCGTAGTACCTCTTCCTGAAGAGGAGATGAAAGGAAAAATAATTGGCAGGGAGGGGAGAAATATACGTACTTTTGAGCGTTTAACAGGTGTGGAGCTTATCGTTGATGAAGCTCCAGAAAGTATTATTCTTTCTTCTTTTGATCCTTTAAGGAGGGAATTAGCAAAAATGGCCTTAGAGAAATTAATTGAAGACGGAAGAATACAACCGGCTAAAATTGAGGAAAAGATAGAGGAGGCAAGAGAAGAGCTTGATGGGCATATACAGAAAGCCGGAGAAGAAGCAGTTTATGACGTGGGTATTCTTGATTTACCTAAAGAAATAATCCCTGTTTTGGGTAAATTAAAGTATCGAACTAGTTATGGCCAAAATGTATTAGAACATTCTGTAGAAATGGCTCATATTGCCGGAATGATTGCCAGTGAACTCGGCTTGGATGTTGAGTTAACCAAGAAAGCAGCTTTGGTTCACGATATTGGAAAAGCTATTGACCATGATGTGGAAGGTACTCATGTGGATCTTGGAAGAAAACTTTTAAAGAAATATGGAGTAGATGAAAGAGTGATTAAAGCTATGGAATCTCATCATGAAGAATATCCATTTTCTTCTCCGGAATCGTATATTGTAGCTGCAGCTGATGCTATTTCAGCGGCTCGTCCGGGAGCTCGAAGAGATACCATTGAAAAGTATTTGAAGAGATTAGAAGAGATGGAAAAGATAGTTAAGGGTTTTGAGGGTGTTAACAAGGTTTATGCTGTTTCTGCGGGTAGGGAAGTAAGAGTGTTTGTCGTACCTGAAAAGGTTGATGATTTTGGCGCTCTTCAATTAGCTAAGAAAATTGCCAACAAACTTAAATCTGATTTGCAGTATCCCGGGGAAATAAAAGTAACATTGATTAGAGAGGTAAAAGCTGTAGAATATGCGCGTTAGACTTGTAAAATAACCCATTATATGTGTTATAATGGGTTTATAAGAGTTCTTTAAAGGTCGAACAAGAGAAAGCAAATTATAAATTTGCGATTAAGGAATAGTGAATATTATTTATGAAAAAAGGTGATTTAATTGAAGAAGTTCGAAATGTTGTAGATTTTGAGAGCAAGAAACAAGCTGAGGACGCAGTAGATGCTGTTTTTAGCATTATTACCAAGACCTTAGCTAAAGGCGAAGAAGTTGGTGTAACAGGTTTTGGAACTTTTCGAGTTTCTAAAAGAGCAGCTCGCATGGGTGTTAACCCTCAGACCGGTGAAAAGCTTCAGATTCCAGCCACGACCGTACCTAAGTTTTCAGCCGGAAAAGGATTGAAAGAAGCTGTTAAATAATCTTAACACCAGTATTTAACTGGAAAAGATAAGAAAAATAAAAAGCCCCATCCCGAGAACCCTCGGGATGGGGCTTTTTCTGCGACCTTTTATTTTTATTGAAGCGATTTCCTCACAAAACCGCTCATTTCAATAAAGATTTGATAGGCATCCTTTATCTTATTCCAGGAAGATTTTACCAAATCTCGTATTGACTCATTTTGTTTTGCATCCGACGTAATTAATCCTTCAGTTGTTGTTGATTGTATTAAAATTTCCGGTGTTGACGTTGTGGTTGAGCTGTTTAAAAAAGTATTTTCTGTGGAAGTGGTGCCGGTAGCAGAGGCAGAGGTATCGTTAATAATAGTGGAAGTTGTAGTTGATGTGGCGGTTTCTGCAGGTGTGGTGTATTTTTCAATAAAAAGGTTTAGGACTGTTTTGTTTTCCTCTTCAGAATTTTTAATTATTTCTTTAGCATCTTCAAACATTGTAGATAGTTTTTTTAATTCTTTAAAATTAGCCTTTTCAAGAGTTTCCAAGTCGTGACCTATTTTCTCAACACGTCTGTTTGATATTTGAAGAGCCTTACTCCCGGTTTTAATTAGAAAAAGATCGTGTATTTGTTCTTGAAGGGGGAGATAATTTTCTTCTCTCCAAGATTGAAAATCAGAAGCTAATTGACGAACCTCTTCAAGGGTGAGAGAGTTTTCATTTTCACTAATAGAATTAAGTTTTTCTTCGTAAGATTTTATAATCTTGTTTAATTCTTCAATTGTTTCTTCTCGCCATTTCTTAATTTGTTCATTTTCTAATTCTAAGGCGATTAGATTTATTTTTAAATCCTTGGCTTCTGCAATAGCTAAATCAACGGCGTATTTAAGAGTTTTTATCCTTAAAGAAATATCAAAAGAGCTGTCTTCATCTTTAGCATTAATAAGCTCATTTATACTTTTTTCTGTCTCTTGCCGTTTTGTTTCCACCTCCTCGCTTTGAGCAAAAACTACTCCCGTTAGAAGAAGATTAAAGATTATAGTTAAAATAATTATTTTTTTGGAAAAAGAAAGCATGTTTTTAAAATATCACTTTATTTAAAAGTTTGTCTATTTCTTCGTCGTTGCCTTTTGTTGTTTCTAATTGGTTTATATATTCTTTTTCAGCTTCTAAAATAGAAGGGTTCATATGGTCAGCTTGAGATTCTGTAATTTCAGAAAGAGCAGAAGCAATAGTTTTGTTTACATCTTGAGAATAGGTAATCTTTTTTACTTGGAGATTGATATCCATTTCATTAAATTCATTAACGAGAAAGTTTTTTTCAAGAGAGGAAGAGATTGAAGGGTTGTGGTTATAAAATATAAAACTATAACTAATTAAAGAAATAAACAAAGCGGCTAGAGCAAACCCGGCAACCCAAGCGGGAATAAACCGGGAATGGGGGGTAGTGGCTAAAACAATATTCCTAGTTCTATTAGCAAAACTTTCATCAGGTTCAATTTCCTTTAAAAGTTTTAAATTTTTAATTATTTCTTTATTACTCATCATAGTCTTTAAAGTGTAACTTTAATTTTTTAAGAGCCCTGTATTGAATAACTCTTATTGTTCCTTGGTTTTTATCGAGAACTTTTCCTATTTCTTTATTAGAAAATTCTTCTACAAATTTCATTATTACTACATCTTTTTCATCTTCAGTGAGAATGTAGAGTGATTTTTTAACTTTATTTATTTTTTCAAAGCGATCTATTTTTTCTTCAAATTCCGGGGTTTCAATAAACTCATCTTCTTTTATACTTTCGATATCAGTATGATTTTTTGAGGTGCGATAGTGATCTATAACTGAATTTCTAGCAATGCGGTAGAGCCAACTTGAAAATTGAGCTCCTTTCTTTGGTTTATAATTTTTTATATTCTGCCAACTTTTTAAAAATACTTGTTGGGTTATGTCTTCAGCTTCAGAACTATTATTTACCTTAAAAAATATAAAGCGATAAATTTTGTCTATATATTTATCGTAAAGTTTTCCGAAGGCTTGACTGTCGCCCTTACGAGCTTTTTTGACAAGTTTATTCTCGTTCATATATTAAAACGATTAAGTTATAATTTTGTTTCTTTTTTAATGTCTGAGTAATGGTGTTTGTACCCAAAAAATTGTAACGTTACAGTGATTTAGGTTGTTTTTTAATTTTAGGTATTTATTATTGGTATAGCAAGTATTTGTACAAGATGACTGTATCGGTGGCACCCTTTGGTTTGATTCTTCTTCCCAAATAAAAAAATGTCTTAAACAAGACATTTCTTTATTGTGTGCGGGTGCGGAGAATCGAACTCCGATCAGCAGGTTGGAAACCTGCGGTAATGGCCATTATACGACACCCGCAATATTGACCAAGGTGGACTATTTTGTGTTATATTATTATAAAGTAAGTTTATGGCAAATCAAGAGTATATAAATCAAGTTTTTAAAAAAGCATTCGGCATAGTTATATCTTTTGCCGTACTGGTTGGTTTTGTTTATTTTGTAGATTTTTTAAAAAAAGAAGAACCTCTGCCTGAGAATTTTGTGGAGAAATATAAAGAAGCAATAACTGATAGCAAGGAAGTGGCTGAAATTTCAAATTCAGTGGCTCAAAAAATTGAAAGAGTAGATGGTCTACAGTCGACAGGAAAGACTAGCGTAGTGCTTGATTTGATTGATGAAGCCAAGCTTGAAAATGAAGAAGCTGAAGAAAAAGCCTCCCGTCTTTTATCTAAATTAAAAGACCTAACGGAAATGGTTTTAAAAATTGGATCAAGTAAACAAAAGAAGGAACTTGTAAGCGCAATTCAGGCTGAACTTATTTTTATGGAAGAGTTTATAAATTACACCTCAGATATGAATAATTTTCTTGACTCATTAAGTATATCGGTAGTGTCTCTAAATAATTTAGATGAAGTAGAGGTTAGAAAAAACTTGGAAGTGGTTAATAAAAAAAGAAAAACAATTAATGATTTAAGCGATCGTTTTTTGGCAGAAGTGAGCCAGTTAGGAATTTTTAACTAGTTGGATGAAAAAACATAGTTATATTTTAGGCGTAGATGAAGTCGGAAGAGGACCTTTGGCCGGTCCAGTTACGGTAGCGGCAGTTTTGCTTCCGCGCCGTTTTTATTTTCCCAAAAACCTTTTACCTTTCAGAGACTCTAAAAAACTTTCTGAAATTCAAAGAGAAAGATGGAGAAAATATTTTTATAACAGAAAAGATGTTTTCTTTGAGGTTTCTTCTGTTTCACCTTTGGTGATTGATAGAATAAATATTTCTAGAGCGGTAAACTTGGCAGCAAACAGGGCAGTTAAACGTCTTGTTGAAAAAAATGGTTTTTATTCTGGTGATTTTAAAATATACAGCGATGGATTGATAAAAATAAGATTAGGTCTTGATTATAAAATGGTTGTAAAAGGGGATGAGAAGATAAACGCAATAAAAGCTGCTTCAATAATCGCTAAAACTACAAGGGATAGGAAGATGAAGAAAATTCATAAGAAGTACAATAATTATTGTTTTGATTGCCACAAAGGCTACGGAACCAGAAAACATATAGATATGGTTAAGAAATATGGTCCTTCAGAAATTCATAGGTTGACGTTTTTACATCTCTAACTTATTCTTACAGTTATGGCAGTACCAAAACAACATGATTCAAAAGGGAAAGTCGGCAGACGACGTTCTCAGAAAAAAATGAAAAGGCAGCATGTTTTAGCTTGTCCTTTTTGCAAAGCACCTATGCTACCTCATCGGGCTTGTCCCAACTGCGGTAAAAAATGGGCTTCAAGTAATAAATCTAATTCACCAAATAACAAATAAGTAATAATTTGTATTTTTTGGTTGATTTTGTAATTTTGTAAATTTAATTGTATGGCAACTAGACATCTTATAAGAACGATAGTTCTTCAATCATTTTTTGAGTGGGATTTCTATGATAAAGAAGTAGATTTAATTAACATATTGGAGCGCAATATGGATCTTTTTGGTAGTGATGTAGATGAACCTGAATTTGGATGGAAAATTGCCAAAGGAGTTATTGAGCATAAACAGGAAATAGACAAGGTTATAGAAAAAGCAGCTCCTGATTGGCCGATAAATCAAATTGCTTTAGTAGACAGAAATATTCTTAGAATTGGTCTTTACGAGTTAATGTATGCCAACAAGGAAGAAGTTCCGCCTAAGGTGGCTATAAATGAAGCAATTGAAATGGCTAAAAATTATGGTGGTTTAAATTCTCCTAAATTTATAAACGGTGTTCTGGGAACAGTTTACCGGGAAATGCAAAGTTTAGAAGATAAAAAATAAAACAGATGGAGGACTTAGAAGAAATAATAGGTATTAATTTTAATAACCACCTTCTTTTAAAAGAAGCTTTAACTCATCGTTCATATCTGAACGAAAATCCAGATTGGCCCGTTCCTCACAATGAGAGGTTAGAATTTTTGGGAGATGCAGTTTTGGAACTTATTGTAACCGAATTTCTTTTTGAAAAATATCCAGATTTTAATGAAGGATTGTTGACAGGTATTAGAGCAGCCCTTGTTAATCATTCAATGCTTTTAAGAGTGTCCAAGGATATTGGTTTTGTTTCTCGTGTATTTTTATCTAAAGGAGAATCAAAAGGATCAGAAAAAGCAAAAGAATCAATATTTGCTAATGCGGTAGAAGCGCTTATCGGAGCGATATATATAGACCAAGGTTACGAAAAATCTGAAGAATTTATCAAAAAATTTGTTCTTAAAAACCTTGATATGGTGATGGAACAAAAACTTTATCGTGATCCTAAAAGCATTCTCCAAGAGATAGCTCAAGAAAAATTTAGTATAACTCCCAGGTACGAAATTATTGAAGAAAATGGCCCCGATCACCATAAGAGATTTTTAGTTGGAGCTTATCTTGATAATAAGTTAATCGCTAAAGGAGAAGGCGATTCTAAACAGGACGCTGAAAGGGAAGCGGCAAGTAATTCTTTAAAGGAGATAGAAAAAAACTAATGGGAAATTTTTTAACTCGTTTAGAACTTCAAGGATTTAAATCTTTTGCTTCTAAAACCGAATTTGAATTTGATTCTCCGGTTGTCGGAGTAGTTGGCCCTAATGGTTCGGGAAAATCTAATATAATAGATGCTATTCGTTGGGTTTTAGGGGAAAGGGAAGCTAAGCACTTAAGAGGAGACTCACTTGAGAATTTAGTTTTTGCCGGTACTTCCGGAAAAAGCCCGGCTAGCTTAGCTCGGGTTTCTCTTTTTTTTAATAACGAAAGCGGGTTTCTTCCGATTGAAGCACAAGAGGTTTCTGTAAGCCGAAGGATTGATAGAACAGGAACTAGCCAGTTTTATATAAATAATCAAGAAGTTCGCTTAAAAGATCTTGTTTCTGTTTTGGCTAAAGCACGTCTTGGCTCCCGTGGTTTTACTATCATTAGCCAAGGGGAGGCAGATGTTTTTGTAAGGGTTAATTCTCAAGAAAGGCGGGAGATGATTGAGGAAGTTTTAGGATTAAAGGAATTTCGCCTTAAGAAAAAGACAGCAGAACGCCAGTTGGTTCAGGCAAGGGTTAATATGGAACAATTAGAAGCAAGCCTTACAGAACTCACCCCTCATTTAAAATTTTTAAGGAGACAAAGAAATAAATGGGAAAAAAGAAGTGAGATAGAGGAAGAGATAAATGTTATTTCTAAAAAATATTTTGGTTGTCAATATCACAAGTTTGTTGAGTTTATAAAAAGAACCGAGAAAGAAATTGACGGCTTAATCGAAGGTAAAAAAGAGGTAAGCAAGAAAGTTGCACTTTTACAAAACAAACTTAAAACAGAAGACGTACCTAGAGAAAAGGAAATGAAAGAAGTTAGGGAGGCCCTAGAAAGGTTAAGGAGGGAAAGATTAGAAGCAGAAAAGGCCAGTGCTCGAGCAGAGGCAAGGTTAGAATATTCAAAAGAAAAAAAAGAAGAACCCAAAAGCAGAGAACATAGTTCTTCTTTTCTTCTTTCAAAGATAAAGTATTTTGTTGAAGAAATTTCTCCGGCCGTTGATTCAGGTAATTTAGAAAGAATTAAAGATCTTCTAGAAAAATGGCTTGGAACTTTTAAGGACCTATTTGTGGCTGAAGAAAAGCAAGGCGAAGAGCCTGAAAAGGCGGAAATTTCTTTGCAAGAAAAAAAAGAACTTGAAAAGATAAATAACGAGATTATTAGGATTGATAAATTAATAAAGGAGGCCGAAGAAAAAGAAAGTGAAATATTGTCTTTTAGAGAGGAAGAATCTAGAAAGTTTAGGGAAGAGGTTGAGAAATTAGAAGACGAAAAAAATAACGAACGAAAAATTGAAGACGAGATTAGAAAAAAAGAAATGGATAAAGAGAGGTTTGAGTTTAGGTTTCGGGAATTAAAAAATAAGTGGCTAAGCCTTGGTTTTTCTTTAGAAAAACTGGAGAATTTGGAGAAACCTCAAGAAGATGAAGAAGAGGGTAATTTAGAAGAATTGGAAATAAAGATAAACCGTTTAAGTTCCAAACTTTCAGCTATTGGAGAAATTGATGAAGGTTTAGTGGAGGAGGCTAAGGAAACAGAAGAACGTTATGAATTATATGTTCGAGAACTTGAAGATTTAAAGAAAGCTTCAACTGATTTAAAAAACCTTATTTCGGAGCTTGAAGAAAAAATTCATAAGACCTTTAAAGAGATGTTTGGTTTAATAAACAAAGAGTTTAATAATTATTTTCGTCTTATGTTTGGGGGAGGGAAAGCAAAGTTAAAACTTGTTTATCCCCAGAAAAATTCTTCTTCGGAAGAAAGTGAAGAACAATTTCCTGAAGAAGCTAAAAGTGAAGAAAAAGAAAATATTACAGGCGGGGTAGATATAAGCTTAACTTTGCCTAACAAGAAAGTAAGCGGTTTGGATATGCTTTCAGGAGGGGAAAAGACACTTGTGTCTATAGCTGCTCTTTTTGCCCTTATCTCTGTATCTCCGCCTCCTTTTTTGGTTTTGGATGAAATTGATGCGGCTCTTGACGATAAAAATACTCATCGTTTTTCAGAATTAATTAAGGAATTTTCAGAAAAAAGCCAGTTTATTGTTGTTACCCACAACAAGATTACTATGGAGTCCGCCCAAACTCTTTATGGGGTAACAATGGGTGATGACGGGGTTTCTAAAATTTTATCTCTAAGGTTTCAGGATTAAAATCAGAATTAAATTTAGAAGCAAAATAAGCAGTAATTGTGTATTTAAAATACGTCCGGGATGTTGAAAAAATCAACTTGGGGGTTCCCGACACCCCCAAGTTGTTGTGGATAACTTTTTTCGGATGTTGAGAGTGTTTTGATATTGATTGACTATTATTTCTTTTATATATATACTGGGGTTTGTGTCGTTATTATATTTA
>CAZXDO010000027.1:0-9230 GCA_964639325.1 uncultured Candidatus Saccharibacteria bacterium | reverse complement strand
CAAGAATGCTTGACGGATTATTTGAATTAGAGCAGGGTCAACCATACGATTTCTCAGTAATAGCACTTACTAATTACAAGCAAGTTGAAGATTATGTTAATACCAACCCCAAGGCTCAATTTGATATTATACTTCTTGATAGAGATTGTAAGCTAAACAATTCATTTCATATTCTAGATATAGAGAGATTTGGAGCCGATAAAGTTATTGCCATATCTTCAGTTTCAGAATACAACAAAGAAGCAAAACAAAGAGGAGTAAAAAGAGTAATTCTTAAAGATTTGAAGAATATAGATGAATTTGCAAAAAAGGTAGTAAGGGAGGTTGAAATAATGATAACTCCATCAAGATTGCGTAATTTTTTTAATCTTTTTCAGCATACAGGGCATTAACTATGCAATGCTTTTGGTAAAATAGTCTTGATATGCCGATTTATAAGCAGTCTGGGGATAAATTCGTTTCAATTACGGAATTTGCTTTCTTAAAAAGTGGTATAATCTAAGCAGAAATTTAACTTCTGGACAAACCGGAGAAAATAACCCCGAAAGGGGTTGTTTTTTAGGAGAGTTTTTAAAGGTGGCAAAGTGGTAAAATAGTCTTGATATGTCCAAAAGCAGTGCTGTTAGATTGTTGGTTTGCCTAGTTTTTATCGTGTTAGGGGCCTATGTTTAGCAAGGAAGCAATACTCTATCTTATTATTGAAACATTATCTGGAGGAATCCTTGCCTTCCTACTTGTGATGCTAGTAGATTATCTCAAAAAGCCAATTATCCTTTTTGAAAAAGGCTCAGAAGCCATCGGTGACAAAAAACACTGGAAGTTTATACACATAAGAGTTGGAAATTATAAGCGGAGGTTCAAGTATATTCCTATCAACACCCAAGTAGC
This sequence comes from uncultured Candidatus Saccharibacteria bacterium, assembly GCA_964639325.1. GTDB lineage: Bacteria > Patescibacteriota > Minisyncoccia > UBA6257 > GWB1-50-10 > DATGCT01. The sequence goes on along the minus strand of CAZXDO010000027.1, from coordinate 8,342 downwards.
CTTTTCCGCAAGGGTAGTCATATCAATTACGGATGGGGAAGATACAAAAATGTTTATTGGAAGATGGACCTCAAAAGCTCAGCCCATTGGAGATGTAGGCAATATTATAAATACTGCACTTGTTCATCCGAGAGAAGACATTCACCCTTCGGATAAAAAAGATGAAGCTGTGGAAATAGCAATCGGCCTGAAATATGAGAACGAAAACGAATTTTATGGCTTTAATAACGAAAGTTATTTACACACCGATTTTAAAAGGCAAGATTTGAAATTTGGAACAGGACAATTCAACGGTGAAATAGCCCTTTCTACTCTTGGATATAAATACTCTAAAAAATTTCAAATTAACAATAGCTCTAAAAAGCGGGAGGATTTTTGGCTAAAGGTTCTATAGATAAGGTGAGGTGGGTTTTAATTTTGTCTATATAGTTGGAAGAGAAAGAAATTGAGAAGTATTTGGTCCTTCTCCAAGTATCATCTGCATTGTTTTTAATTCAACTGGACTGTAATTTTCTATCTCTAATTTGTTGCAGAATAAGTCCTTTAGGGGGAGCCAAGCTTGACGAGAGGCGTAAGAAGCTATTTTGTCAAAGGGTTTTATCCAGTCATATTGGGCTTTTTTACCCTTTATCTCCAAGTTCTGAAGTGTCATCTTCAAAAGTAGTCGTTTTTCGTGGATTTCAGAACTTTCAAACAGTTTGCTGGCGTTAGAAGCCAGTTTTAGCAGATATTCTGAGGTTAAATAGTATTCCTCGTCTGCAAAGTGTAGTTTGGCAATCTTGCCGTTAATTTCCTTTTGTTTTACCCGATACTCTTTTCGTTTTTTCTCATACTTATCCTTAGTAATACTACCGAGCAGATAATCATCATAGGCTTTCTCAATACCCGTTTCGTATTTTTGATAGTCGGTTTGATAACTGTTTAATAGGTTGTTATGAAATTCTGATTTATGCTTATGGTTAGTCTTCAGTGTTTCAATAATGTCGTCTACAGTTTCTTGTGGCATTTGTAGCTTGCTAAAAACAACTGAAAACTGCTTGGTTAGGTCGTCCTCTGTCAGCCACTCAGCACCGTGTTTACCGTTGTATTGGGTGCAATGGTAGTAGTGATAAGCCTTACCACTTTTCTTAATTTTTCTTTCAGGAGTAATTAAACAACCACAATCGGCACATTTGATTAAACCTCGGTATAAGAAGGGTAGACCAGCATATTTGAAGTGTTTTTTATGGTGTCCAGCTTTAATCTCTTGAACTTTATCAAAGAGTTCTTGGGTAATCACTCTATCGTAATAGTGAGGATACTCTTGCTCGTTATAAATCATTGTCCCACAATAGAAAGGTTTTTTAAGAATAAAATCAATATATCCCTTTGAAAACTCACGATTGAATACTTCTTTAACTTTTTGTCTTACTTCAAGCATTGAGAAACTACCGGTTGAATACCACTCATACATTTTTTCAACTAATTGAGCTTCCATTGGTTCAACCACAATCCATTTATTACCATCTTCTTTATCTATATTACGGTAGCCGTAAGGAGCTTTGCCAGGCCAAATACCACTTCTAAGCATTTGTTCTTGAGCTCGTTTGACATTGTCGCTGATAGCATCTGAGAAGTATTTGGCTAAACCCAAACTCATTCCAAACTGAAACTTTTCAACTGCCGAGATTTTGCTGTTGATAACCTGTCCGTCTGAGGGAAAATGTAGCTCAACCTCGTCTTTGAGTGCTTTCTCATAAAGTGTAGCAACTCGCTTATCAAAAACATTTCTTGATAGTCTGTCTACCTTGTCAAAGCAAACCGCTATATTTTCTTTTTGTTGTATAACATAGTCCAAAATACTATCAAATTCAGTCCTGTCATTTTTATAGGCACTTTCGTCAAAGCTGAATTTTTTGATAATTTTGTATCCTTTTTTTTCGCAATAGTTTTCAAGACGGACTATTTGAGCTGGCAGAGAATTTCCTGCCTCTTTTTGTTCTTCTGTTGATACTCGGGCTATTATTATTGCTTTCATAAGCGTGTTTCATTAATAAACTTATAATGAGGGTTTTTTGAACATATCTTTCTAATATCATCAGCGTTATTTATTCCTATGCTTCTTAAAGAGATATTGAAATATAAGGCAAAAAGTAAATCGTCAATGTAGTTTTTAATTTCTTTTTGCCTTCCAAAATCAATGATAGGTTGTTCTTTTAATTCAGATATGTTTATTTTATTTTCATCTAAAAATAGTTTTTTATTGTCATACTTTTCCTGAATAATTTTTTTAACCAAATCGGTGTTCTTCCTAATATTAAGTTTCATTTCCTTGTTATCGTTATGCAATATTAATGAACTATCTTCTACGGAAATATTGTCAAATTTTTGAATCATTATCTTTGAAAAATCAACAAAGTCCGATAGATTTCTATCCTCTAGGTTTAATAAGTTTTCGGTCAGTTTTATGACTTCATCTTTAATTGATTGGTTATCTTTAGTAATTTTTGGAACACGAATAAATTCTTTTACAGAAGCCATAGAAATTAATAAATCTTTTTCATTCTCACTTCTTAATAAAGAATTTAATAATTTCAGATTTATTTGTGTGTTTAGGATGGAGAGAAGATATAATAACTCCTGCTTGTTTCTGCTTCCAATGGAACAGATTTGATTTCTTGCCCAAATTAATGGTAAAGATGAAAAATGAAAATTCCTCGGGTTAATATATGACCACAAAATTTTATACGGACTATCAAGTAAATTATATGCCTGATTCGTAGTTAAAAGTTTTATCTGGAATTTAGATCGTTTATCTCGTTCATTAGGCCAATAACCTCTGATAGTTTTGATTGTAAAATAATTCTCATTAATTTTAGGATATTGGTATCCATTAGGGAAACTTTTGCTGTTTAGCAACCTTTCATTTATGTCATAACCAATGTCAAAATAGAATTTGCTTTCAAATTGACGCTCTGCCAAAAGGTGTTCATAGTAGATTGAAAGAGATTCACTGCTCTTTTTATATTCTTTATAAAAATCAAGGAACGCATTGCCTTGTTTAATAAAATTCCAGTTAGCAACATTTTGTAAAAGTTCAGATTGCAAAATTGTCTTTTTATCAATCTCTTTTCCGGCCAATATATTTTTAAGTGAGGTTTCAATGTCATCATTAGAATTTTTATAATTAATTACTTCAACTTGATGCGAAGCAGAGGGAATTTTTTTATTAATTACAAAAATTAGACTTGAAGTTGCTACTGGTTTATCTTGTTTTAAACCCCTACCAACGAACATCTTTCCACTAAAAGTAATAATTTTTTCAATTGTAGTAATTTTGGCTAAATGATAACGGATAACATCAAGGTCTCCTGCTGTTAGTAAGGTCTGCGGAATAATATAAGAAAGCTTACCATCATCTTTTAATAAAGCAATGCCCAAGGAAATAAAAAAGGCATAAAGATTTGGCTTTGGCGGGTTTTTTTTCTGATTGTTAGGGATACTATGAAGATTAACTCCATAAATGTTACTAAGTTTAACTTTATTTGCTTTCATATACTTAAAAATTAATAATTCTTGCTTGGCACACTCGTTGTAACCTATATAAGGAGGGTTACCAATAACATAATCAAATCGCTTTCTGGGTGGTTGCATACTTAGCTTCATATCTTTTAAATCACTGTGTTCTCTCATATAGCTTTCAAACTCAAAATTTAATTCCTTACTGTCAAAAAGTATTTGTTGACCGCCAGAAATACCCATTAGGTCATTATCGGTATTATTTAATCTTGAAAAAATAAATTCCGCAATTGAATCTTTTGTCCAAAAAACTTTTATTTTTTTATCAATAGGGTTATTATATTTTTCATTAATTATTAAGGGTAAAAGTCGCATTAAGACATTCATCTCTGCGAGATAAAGAGGAAATTCTGCTATATCTAAACCAAAAATTAACTCATTAACTAATTCTTCAATTTTTTTTGAGGTTTTTTCTGAACCGTTTGGTATAGCTTTTATAAGTTCGTTAACGGCACTATACAAAAAGGTTCCACTGCCACAAGAAGGGTCAATTATAGAAATGTGCTTATCCTCGGGTTTATTGTCTACTCTTGCTTGAATGTTTTCTTTGTCATAACCAATTTGTTTAAGCATAAAATTAACGATTGCGGGGTCGGTAAAATATTGTCCTTTTTTTTCTTCCTCGTAAATTTCTTTAAGGTAATTTTCATAAATATAGCCAAAGATTTCATTTTGGATATTGGAGAAGTTATACTTTTTAATGAAAACAAAAATATCCAACCACGGGGAAACATCATTTAATTCATTTTTTGGTTGCCTTATTAAATTAAAAACAGTTTGATTTATAAACTCCTGCTCTTTTTTAAATGGGCGGTAAATATTTTGCGATATTTCATTAGAAATTCCCTCAATAATGCCTAAAATCTTTCCATATTGTTTAATCTTTAAGTATTCGTGTATAGCCTTAGTCTTTTCTTTAAATTCAGAGTCAAATTTACCAAAATCATTATCAACAAGTGTTTTATATAAAATAAACTGAATTATATAAGCGTAGGTTAGTTCAACTGTCCTTTTTTCTGCTTCTTTTTCACCTAATTCTTTTAAATAACCTTCTAATTGTAGTTTGTTCTCAAAGCTTCTTATTAGTGTGGTTATATCTCTAAAAAAATCCTGCCTTCTTTTCTCTACCAATAAATAGTCAGGTAAAATTTGTAATTGTCCCTTTCCTTCAAAAAAAGATAGGTAGTAAAATTCTGGTTTTATATATTCTTTCCAAAACTCAACAAATAGCTTTGGCCTATTAAATATTTCTTCTAAATTAAACTCTTTAAGTAAATAGGTGTTATTATAAAACTGCCAAGTATATCCATCTGTTAGTATTCCGTATTTCTTATCTAAATCCAATTGGTATTGAAAAAGTTGTTCTAGCCCTGCTTTAATATTTCCGTATTTTTCTACCTCAACAGGAATAATTATATCTGGGTTAATATAGATTAAAATGTCAGCCCTGCGGGATGCCTTAGTGGAACTTTCTTCTGTAAATTCATTTTTCCTATTTATTAAGAGCGTGGAAACTAATCCTTCCTTGAGGTTAAAAATGTCCTCTGATTTGAAAGCGTCTTTTATGAATTTTTGGACACCTGACCCGACCTCTTTTGTTATATAAGATTCTTTTTCTGCATACCACTTATTTTTAAGGTCTTTAAGCGACATATTTATTTTTGTTTAAGAAATTTATCTAAATCTTCTTTAGTTATCCTATACTGTTTTCCTGCCTTTAGAGCAACGAGCTTTTTTACCTGTATCCAGCGGTAAACAGTTAAGTAAGCTACTTTTAGCATTTTTGCCACTTCTTCTATGGTGTAGTATTGCCCGTTTTTCATATTAGTCATATTTATCATTATTTAACATCTGGTCTTGAATTGCAAGTAGTTTCAACGGCTCAAAGTCGGTTATCTTATCTTTAAGCAGTGAAAATACGCTAATTTCGTCTGTTTTGCCTAACTTTTTCATTTCCTTGTTCAGGCTATACCAGGCAGAATTGCCATACCGCTTTGTTATTTCTCTAAACTCTCTTATGCCCATCTCATCAAGTAGCACTCTCAACCCTAACATTTTCAAAGCGGGTGTTAGCTTAACTTTGGGGTTTGCAGTCAAGAAACCGGCGAAGAACTTTTTAGGGCTGTCGTATTGGTAAGTGAGTAAAGGTGGGTAGGCTTCTTCAATCTCGTTGATATAGTAAAGCAACACCTTTTTAGCTGTGTCTTGGTTAAAGATGTTTGAAAAAGTCGGCTCTACTTCTTTGTCTATTTTCTTGAGAATTTGGCTGATTTTTTGTCGTTTGTTTAGCCGTATCTCAACTCGCAATACCTCAAGTGGTTTTCGCTGGGTTAGAATATCAAATAAGCCAAGCTGTAGTGCGTTGTCCTTTTCCTCGGCTCGCTTTTCGCTAACTTTGGCTTGCAGTAGGTCTTTCATTTTATCGTAAAAGGCGATTTCAAAAGAGTTGGCACGATACTTGAAGCTATGACCTTCGTTTCTAAAATCAGTTCTATTGGTGTCTAACCGCTTATTTATATTGAGTTTGGTTAGCTGTTCTATGTAGGTGTAGGGGGTTGTGTAATCGGTTAGGGCAATGTTTTTGGAATAGTGGACTGATGAAACAGGAGCGTTTATTAGATTTTTCTCAAAGGCATAAACGCCCATTTCTTTTAAGACGATTTTCAACTTCTGAATAATAGTAGGAAAATCGCTATCTGTCAGCTCGTCAAAGTTATTGCCATAGACAAGTTTCGGAATAGAAAACTCAATTTTTAACGGGATTTCAAAGTTGCCCTCTCGGTTTATTCGTTTGGTAACGGTTAGTCTTGGTTTATAAATACCCATTTTAAGCTCGCTGGGTGTCGGGTTTTGCTTGCAAGTGATGTTAGACCTGCCACCCAAGCGGTAATAGCCAGTCGTAGGGTCAGTAAGCCCTCTGGTTGACGGACTAAAATTGTCAGGTTCAAATATTGTATACATACCTGTTTTAAGAGTTAAAACTATTGTGTCTATCATACTTTTTCATTACTTCTTCAAACTGTTTTATAATTTCGTTTTCTACGGCTACCGCAAACTCTCTATTGATTGGGTAAAAAATGTTGAGGTTTTTCTCGGCAACCTTCTTAGTGGGGTAAACTAGCCTGTAGCCGCCATTAGGACGGGTTACAATGCCGATTGAGCCAAGATAGAGGCTTCCGTCCAAGACAAAGCTGGCAAAGGCTACTAAGCCGTTTTGCGGTTTTATCGGTATGATTTGAATTTCACTTAATCGGTTTGTCATAGAATTTCGTTACATTTTCCCTGCGGTCAATTTCTATAAGCACGGCAAAAAAATCTACTAATCGTTTCTTTTCTTCGGGCGTCAAAACTAACCCCTTTGGTTGGGGCTTCTTGTCCTCAAGCTGAATGACTTTGCCGTTTTCCATTAAGTAAAGTTTGCCACCTCAAGAAGAGTTGAGGTCAAGATTTAGGAGGTTTAGGTTTTAAGGCTAAAATGAGAACCTGTATAGAGGTTTACACCTAAAGGGGGTTTAGGTTACGGAAGAACTTTAATTCTGTATGCACCCGTATTTGGCTTTTCCTTACTGTCGTCGTCTTGTGTTGAGACAATTTTGATATGTTCTCTGGCTTCTTTGGGTAGTCTGTCCTCAATCTGTTTTATGGTTGAGCGAACATACCCAGCGTCTTTGTTGCCTTTTAGTTCGCTTATAGTAGCCCAACCACCCTTTTTATCGGTAAGGACTTTGAGAATATGTTTTCTATCACTGCTTATGAAGCTAATACTACCGTATTCCCCAAAAACAAAATCTTTACCGTCCCATTTAAAATCTTTTGGCCAATCAGTTTCACTTTCTACTTTAGGGAGTTTTTCTTTTTGAGTTTTCTTTTTTTTACCATTGTTTCCGTTTTTTTCTAGCTCGGCCTGTTTTCTAAGTCTTCTTTTATACTCATTATTAATTCTTATTGAGAAATCTTTGAATTTGATAATGTCAACAACAACTTTGATTTTCCCATAGCCGCCATCCTGTGTGTCTATGTATCTATATTCTCTAACAACGCCTCGTTTTTTAAGAAAATCCACTCCTTGTATTCGGTAATCCTGATATGTTCGTCTTGTGCCTATATTGTCTTGTGGGAAAAGATGAGAGAACTTTACTAATTGAGGTAGAGAGTCAATGTATACGGCGTTGGCGCTTATTATTTGTAGTTCTTGTTCTATGTCTATAACCACATCAAAAATCTTTAATAAATTTAGCCAATCTATGTTTTCAATCCTGCTTATATTTTCAAAGATATATGTTTCATACCATATGGTAAATTCTTCGGGAGCATCAATAAGGAAAGAATCTTTAGCTCCCTCCAGATTGTCATTAATTTTAAAATGGAGAGATTTTAACTTTGTAGGAATGTCCCGAATTTTAATTATCTTTTCGTCGTCCTGAAGCTGTAAGAGAATATCGTGTATTTCACTTAATTTAAGGTCTTTCAAGCCATTGTCGGCAGTATAATATAGCTTCGTGTAGTGGTCTTTACGAGTAGACTTTTTAGCCTCGCTTATGGCTTTCAGTATTAAATCAAGTTTTTCTTCGTATGTCATAGCTTCATTACATCTTTAATCTTGTTTATCATATTTTATCAGTTTTTGGTAAAATAATCATAATCTACACACAGCAATATGGTATTAAGCAAAACAATTCTCATTTTAGAAGATAATCTGAAAGTCCTTTCAAGAATGCTTGACGGATTATTTGAATTAGAGCAGGGTCAACCATACGATTTCTCAGTAATAGCACTTACTAATT
>CAZXDO010000026.1:0-13404 GCA_964639325.1 uncultured Candidatus Saccharibacteria bacterium | reverse complement strand
TACCGGCTCTTCAAGTGATTTAAAAACTTCTACCGAACTTGTCCGAAGGCTTATAACCCAATTTGGAATGAGCGAAAAACTTGGCCCCCGTACTTTTGGTGAAAATGACGAAATGGTTTTCTTAGGCAAAGAAATTTCTCACAAGCGTAATTATTCTGAAGAGGTGGCTGAAAAAATTGATAGGGAGGTTGATAAATTTATCCAAAAAGGATTTAAAGCGGCCAAAAAGATTCTTACAAAAAATAAGAAAATTTTGGACAAAATTGCCGAAACATTAATAGAAGAAGAAACCATAGAACAAGAAGAATTTGAAAAGCTTACCAAGCAGCTAAAACCCATCTCCATTAATTCTTAGTTGACAAGAAGGCACTTTGTTTAGAAAATAAAGGCGACGGGTTTAAATATTTAAACTCGGAGAGGGCCAGTAGTTCAGTGGTCAGAACGCCGCTCTTATAAAGCGGAAGTCGGAGGTTCGACTCCTCCCTGGCCCACCTAGAAGGATTTTTACAAATTACAAGAAAGTACATTTAAAAATAAAAAGGAGGTTGGTAGTCATGAAAAATGTTGAAAAAGTGAAATCAGGAAGAGTTCCTGAAATTGTTTGTCGGTATGAAAGAGCGGGAGAAAAAACAAAAGGAGAAAAATTTCGCCTTGTCGTTACCCGCGAAGACGGACCTAGAAAAGAAAACCTTACTTGTTTTAATTCTCTTTGCATTGAAAAGAAGGGGCTTAATGAGAGTTGGTTTTCAGTTTATGAAAGCGGAAGGTTAAGGTACCATAACTGTCTCTACTTCAACGACAATCAGGACGCATCTTTTTATAATCCTGTGATACTGGAAGAGTCTGAAGAGAGATTAATTTATGCATATCGTACCGGAACCGGAAAAGTTAAAGTATTTCAGTTTAATGGTAAAACTAACGAACCTGAAAAACTGAATGATTTTGATTTTGAAAAAATAGGGGATATTATCAAATTGAAACCTATTTACTTTGGTGATTTCGAGACTTTACGATCTCACGTAAATGAGAAAATTGAATGTTTTGAAAGAATGGTCGGAAGAACGATTGGAAGAAAACCTTTGTGGGATATTGATTTAAAAATTTTTGATTATGGAGGTAGGGAGCTAGAGAAAAAAGATAAGGTTAAAGAAAATGGTGATATTGCGGTCCTTTCTGCGATTCACAAAGACCGTGAGATCTCTAAGATAAGTCTGTATCAAATCTTTGTTTATGTTAAAGACAAGGGCTTTGGTTATTCCGGCGTGTACAGCCCCGGTTTTTATGACCGTACAGGATTTAATTATACTTTTGGGAAAGAGGTCAAAACTAAAATCATCAACCACGGAAAAGATTTTTTAATTTTGTCCGCAAGGGTTACCAATGATTGTAAAGAAAGAGAAGAAGTCAAAACATTTCGTATTGAATGGTGAAAAATAAACCCGCTGAAAAGCGGGTTTTATTTTTGTAAAATAAGAGGTATAAGTTATTTATGCCTAAAAAATTTCAAAAAAAAGTTGAAGATTTTATTTGCGAAAATTGCGGAGTAAAAGTAAGGGGCACTGGTTATACCAATCATTGTCCAAGCTGTTTAGTTAGCAAGCATGTAGACATAAACCCCGGTGATAGAAAAGAAAAGTGCGGAGGTCTTATGGATCCTATTGGTATTGAGATAAAAAACGGTGAATATGTTATTACTCATAAATGTAGAAAATGCGGCAAAATTAGAAAAAATAAATCAGCAGATAATGATAATATTGATAAAATTATTGAAATATCCAAGAACAATTAAAACAAATAGTAAACTTTCAACTTGGGGGTTCCCGACACCCCCAAGTTGTTGTGGATAACTTTTATTAGAAAAATTAACATTCTTTGGCTGAAAAAAAACAATATTTACATAAGAGTATAAATATCTTATCATTTAAATATCATACAAGGTCGTTCTCAATTCATTAACATAATTATGAAAAAAGTTGGAGAAGTTACCCACTATTTCGGCAAGCCCCAAGTTGCCGTTCTAAAGCTTTCAGACCAGATAAAAGTAGGAGATAAGGTGAAGTTTGTTGCAAACGAAGAAGATCTTTTTGAACAAGAAATTTCTTCCCTTGAAATTGATCACGAAAAAGTAGACAGCGCCGGAAAAGGAAGCGATGTTGCCCTTAAAGTGGACGAAAAAGTTCATGAAGGCAATGAGGTTTATCTCGTTGAATAAAAGTGAGGTAACTAAAAATCAATAAATTAAACGACCGCTCGGGCCATATCTCGGTCCGGTTGGTTTTATAAAATAGCGCGCATAGCTCAGCTGGTCCAGAGCGTTCGCCTTACACGCGAAAGGTCCCTGGTTCGAATCCAGGTGCGCGCACAGATTTTTTCGTTTACAACAAGGAAGGTGAGGAAAACAAACGCGCAAGTGTTTGTTTTACGAGCCAACGCAGTTGCAAGCTGTGCTTACACCGAAGGGGTCACAGGTTCAAGTCCTGTACCGCCCACAAAAAAATCCAGGAAATCCTGGATTTTTTTTGTGCCGCGGGAGGGAATCGACCCCCCGACACGAAGCTCTCCAAGCTACTGCTCTACCCCTGAGCTACCGCGGCAAATGAGGAGTAAAATACAAAAATTAATTTTTGTATTTTCTCCGAATGATGGTGCGGCAAGTTTTACTTACCGCGGCAAATGAGAAAGAAATTGAAAACTTGTTTTTCTATTTCTTTCTAATGCTATTAAATAATTTATACCATTTCATCTCTTTTTGCAACAATATTTGATATAATAAAATAAATAAATAAATTTTAAAAATCATGCGTTTAGAAAACAAAGTAGCTATAATCACGGGAGCCGGTTCTGGTATTGGTCAGACCATTGCCCTTATTTTTTCTAAAGAAGGAGCTAAGGTTGTCGTCGCTGATCTTTTTGAGGAAGGCGGTTTAGAGACGGTAAATCAAATTAAAGAAAAAGGAGGTAAAGCAATTTTTGTAAAAACTGATGTTAGCGATCCTAAGGATATAGATAAAATGGTTGAAAAATGTCTTGATGAATTTAGTAAAGTTGATGTTTTAGTAAATAATGCCGGAATTTATAAAAGCTTACCCCTTACCGAAACAAGCGAAGAAGATTGGGATAAAATTTTAAAAATTAACCTTAAGGGAGTGTTTTTAGGAAGCAAGAGGGTTATTCCTGAAATGATAAACCAAGGTAAAGGAAAAATTGTTAACACGGCCTCTATAGCCGGATTAGTTGGTTTTGAAGAATCAAGCGCTTATTGTGCCTCCAAGGGAGGGGTAATTTCTCTAACAAGAGAAATGGCTCTTGAGTATGCTTCTAAAAAAATAAATATAAACTGCATCGCTCCCGGAGTGATAAAAACTTCAATGACTAAAGAAATGTTGAATAATCCCGAAATTAAAGAAAATTTAAGTAAATCTACTCCCTACTCCCGTTTGGGTGAACCGGAAGATATTGCTTATGCTGCTCTATACCTTGCCTCAGACGAATCGGATTTTGTAAATGGAGAAACTTTAGTTGTTGACGGAGGTTGGACAATTAAGTAGCGATACAAAATTTAACCAACGTGGGGGTTCCCGACACCCCCAAGTTGGTTCCAAAAAATAAAACCCCTTTTTAAGGAGTTTTAATTTTCTTGTACCCCCGGTAGGAATCGAACCCACATTGGCGGGGTAGAAACCCGCTGTTTTGTCCATTAAACTACGGGGGCTTTATTTTCTTTTGTGGTATTTAAATTGTGAATAACTTTTTCTTCTGTGGCAGTTTGCACATCTTACTTCACATTTTTCAATTTCCTTTAATATTACTTCCCATGAATAATGACCCGAAAACATTTTAGAGACAGATTTCAATTTTTCTTTTGGGTTCACATGATCAAAATCCAAAACCCTGAAATCACTTTCACCACAATCGACACATTTCTTGTTAGAAAGATACTTTAGCGCTTTCTTTCTGATATTAATCCTGTATTTTTTCTGATTTTTGTATAAATCTTCCCGATTCTTATAAGGCATTACTATAATTATAGCCTATCGATAACACCAAATAAATTAATATATCTATTATATACTGTTTGAAATAATACTATTTAAGTAGTATTATTTCAACTACTTAGTTGCGGGGCGTGGCCTAGCGGCTTAAGGCGCCTGCTTTGGGAGCAGGAGATCGCCGGTTCAAATCCGGCCGCCCCGACAAGTTAATTTTTTTCCTTATTACTTTTATTTGTGCTTATAAAAGATTTCTTTGTCTTTTTAATAGTTTCACCTATCTTTCTTAAAAATTTCTCACGGGCAGAGGCTTTTTTTAATGCTTTTTGAATAATGAGTTCTATGGCTATAAAAATTGCTAGAGCAATTAATATTCCTACCTCAATTCTTCCTAGAACCTCAACAGCTTTCAAATATCCTAGCGCCGAAACAAAAAGATAACTTGCAGTACTCATTACCGCAGTCCACGTTGTTGTGGCAAGAAAATGCCAAGGAAAGAATTTTTTCCATTTAATTCCCGCCCAACCGCTGGAAATCATAGTAATTAAAGTTAAGCCCACCGAATATTCCACCACCATTATTATTTTTTTGAAGTGTCTTTTAAGGTATTCCCGAAAGCCCGGTAGGAATTTTAATTTTCTTTCAATTAATTTACTTAACTTAGTTTCTTTTATTATTCTTCCTCCCCAATAAAGAACGTTATCTAAAATAACCACACTGGCGATTGAAGTAATCCATACCTCCGGCCAGGTGAGATGGCCTTGAAGAACAAAAACAGTAGACATTAGTATGGCCGTTTCATTTCTTAAAACAAAAATTAATCCCAAAAGAAAAAAACCTAGAACAGGATTTGAAATAATAAAATCAGCTATAGAGTTTAAAAAATCTGATTGAAATATATTTTCCATGTTTTTTATAATATCATATCTTAGTATTTTTTTATCAATAGCTTATTTTTTTTATGTCTTCGTGTTGCTTTTTGTTACTCCTGTTGCTACAATTTCTTTTGAATGGTGGGTGTAGCTCAATTGGTAGAGCATTGGCTTGTGGAGCCAAAGGTTGCCGGTTCGAGACCGGTCACTCACCCATAAATATTTCTTGTATTTATAAGGTTGTGTTATAATATAGCTATAAAAACAAGGTCAAGGAATATAATAAAAAAATGAAAAAAATATTAATAATTTTAACACTAGTTTTTGTAGTAGCTGCTCCTGCATATGCTGCAGTTAAAGAAACAGAAGTCGGAAGTTTTGGAGCAGAAGTCAGTAATTTTATAGATAGAGTTTTTCAAGGTGAAAGCAAAGAAATTAAAAACCTTGAAACAGATGCCGTACCTTCAGATGACTTGCAACAAAGAAGAGTAGGAACTAATACAACAAACACAAAAGCCGTGCCAAGAGGTTCAAATAATGAATCTTCTGACCGAGAGATTACCCTACCGTATTGTGAATCAGCTGACATAGATAAGCATTATACCCTTGCTAATGAATATATTGAGGAAAGTGTTTCTTCTAAGTATTCTGTAAATATGGAAAGCCACCGCCAGGTTGGTCCTTGTAACCAAGGAAATATTGCCTGGACTGCTTTTGACGTTGTTGATGAAGAAAATAATGTAGTTGGAGAGGTTGTTGTAAATGGAGATACTGAAGAAGTTTCTTTTAATACTAATATGGGAAATACTACCTCTTCTGCATCGGTTGAGTTAGATTCAACAAACAAAACGGAGAGTAAGGAGGGGAATAAAGTTAGGGATTTTATAAACAGAACCATTTTAAAAAGAAATACCACTTCATCTTTAGAAGGTCCTGTTGGTCCTCAGGAATTTAGTCCTGCTGATGAAGCTCAGGTTCCGGAAGAGGTTCGTGAAATGCTTAACCAAAAACGTGAAGAGGTCCGTAACCGCATTCAAGAAAATTATGAAGAAGTTCAAAACATCCGGGCTGAAGTTAAGGAAAGAATAGAAAACAAAAAGGCTGAAATAGCAGAAAGGCTTCAGCAAATAAGAAATGAACAAAAGAAAGAAATTGCCCAGAGAGTTTATGAAAACCTTTTTGGTGTTAAAGAAAGAGTTCTCGAAAGGTTTAATAAAGATTTAGATCGTCTTAATATTGTTCTTACCAACATTAACACCCGAGCTGATAAAATTGAGGCTGATGGCAATAATGTTGATGATACAAGAACAGCTGTTCAAGACGCTATCAATCAGATTGAAGAAGCTAGAAATTCTGTTAAAGGAACCCTTGCCAAAGAATATGATGTTACTATAACTAACGAAGAAGAACTTAGGCAAAATTTCACCAATTTCCGCAATGAGTTGAAAAATGACTTGGAAAATGTTAGAAGTATGGTACGGAATGCAAATGAATCAACAAGGTCGGCGGCTGAAAGGTTAACCCAAGTCATTGGGTCTGAATAACCCGGTCGTGTAAAATAAAACAAACATACAAAATATGAAAAAAACAATCTGGATAATAGTTATTCTCATTATTGTTGTTGCCGCAGTTATTTGGGTCACAAACTCCAAGGTTGAAGAGCCTGGTGAAAACGGAGAAAACGCTATGGAAAACGGTGAAGAAGAAATGATGGAAAATGGTGAAGAAGCTACCAGCACAGAAGGACTTGGTGAAGATGAAATGTCTGATATTGATGAACAATTGGAGGGTATGAACGACGAAGAAATTGAAGATGATTTCGAAGAAGTGGACGAAGATTTGGAAAATCTCTAAAACAAACAAATAACAAAAACAGCTCTTTTTAGAAGGAGCTGTTTTTTGTTGTGTTATAATTTACAAAAAACATATGTCTACTATTTTTTTTACCTGTACAGGTGATCAAGGAGAAAGCAATCTTGGCAAAAAGAAAGTAAGTAAATCTTCGTATTACGCTAAGGCAATAGGCAGTTTAGATGAAATAACCAGCTGGCTAGGATATTGTCAGACTGTTATTAGCAACGATTTTGTTTCTCAAGCCATAGAAGAAATTCAAGAAGATCTTTTTATTGCCCAAGCGGAAATAGGCAGTCTTGGGGCCGGTTATGAACCCTCTAAAAAAATGACCCAAGAAAAAATTAAGTCTATAGAAAGGATCATAGAAAAAATTGATAAAGAAATTCCTTCAATTACCAATTTTATTATTCCCGGAGGAAGCAGAGAAAGTGCTGTGCTTGATTTTGGCAGAGCCCTTGCCCGCCGAGCTGAAAGAGAAATAGTTGCCTTTAGCAAAAAAGATACTAAAACCTCTGAAGATCTTCTTAAATTTATGAACCGCCTTTCAAGTATTCTTTTTGCCCTTGCCCGTTATTTAAATCACGTAAAAGGAATTAAAGAAAAAAATCCTCAATACAAATAAAGCGGTTTGGATAAGAAATTTGTCGTTTTAAATTTTACAATATAAAATATTAACAATGCTTACTTTAGAAACAATGCTTTTGCGTCTCGGAGTTGCCGTTTTGGTCGGCGCTATTATTGGCTTGGAAAGAGAATTAGTCGGCAAAGAAGCCGGAATTCGCACCGACGTTCTTGTTTCCGCAGGTTCGGCAATATTTACCATGGTTGGACTTATTCTTCCATATCTTGGCGCCTATCCCGAGGGTGGAACTGAACATCTTCTTGATATTATTGCCACTAGCCGTGGGTTTTCGGTTATTGCCGGTGTGGTTACCGGCATCGGGTTTTTGGGGGCCGGTTTGATTTTAAAAAATGAAGAACGCATCACCGGTGTTACCACCGCCGCCTCCATTTGGTTTGTTGCTGCCTTGGGAATACTTTCCGGTATCGGTTTTGCAAAACTTGCCTTAATTTCAGCCGTATTTTTCTCCCTTTTTCTTTATGTCTTGAGAAAAATTGATCTTTTTGGACTTTTAAACAAAGGCAAAAGAAAAGAAAAATTTAACGAAGATGAGTTTTAATAAAATATACTTTGACTACGCTTCCACAACACCTTTAGATAGCAAAGTAAAAGAAGCAATGCTTCCTTATTTCAGGGAAAAGTTTGGTAACCCCGGGTCTATTCATTTTTTTGGCCAGGAAGCTTTATCGGCCTTGGATAGAGCTAGAGAAGAAATAGCTAAAGAGTTAAAAGTTAATTTTCGGGAGATTATTTTTACAGGTTCCGCCACCGAATCTAATAATTTGACACTAAGAGGCATAGTTAAACAACTTGGGGGCTCCCGACACCCCCGCGTTAAGAATCCAAATATTATTATTTCCTCCGTAGAGCATCCTTCAGTTTTTGAAACTGCCCGCGACCTGGAGCGTGACGGGGTGGAGATAAAGAAAGTTCCTGTTAATAAGGAAGGAAAAATTGACCTTGATTTTCTAAAAAATAGTTTAGACGAAAACACAATTCTTGTTTCAATAATGTATGCCAATAATGAAGTGGGAACTCTCCAACCGATAGCTAAAATTTCAGATATTATAAAAAAGTTTCGAAATTCGAAATTAGAAACTCGAAATTCTACAATGAAAAAATGGCCATTTTTTCATTGTGATGCCGTTCAGGCCTTTCAGTATTTTCCCTGCCTCCCTTCTGAACTTGGTATTGATTTAATGACTCTTTCGGCTCATAAAATATACGGGCCTAAGGGAATAGGGTTGCTTTATAAAAAATCTGAATGCCCTCTTTCTCCTATCATAACCGGTGGCAGCCAAGAGTTTGAATTACGGGCCGGAACAGAAAATGTTGCTTCGGCTGTCGGTTTTGCTAAAGCTATAGAATTAGTTTCAAAGAGAAAAAAAGAAGAGTATAAAAGAATAAAAGAACTTGGAGAATATTTATGGAAAGGGATAAAAGAAATATATAAAGAATCAGAAATAAACGGCCCTTCAATAGAAGAAAAAATTCCTAATATCCAAAACATTTATTTCCCAAAAAAGAAAGCCAAAGAACTTTTAATAAAGTTTGATATAGCCGGTATTTCAGTTTCTGCCGGATCAGCTTGTAAAGCCCGCTCTGTCAAAGAATCCCGAGTAATAAGCACCCTCTATTCCAAAGAAAGAGCCGAATCAAGTATTAGATTCAGTTTAGGCAAAGATACAACCCGAGAAGAAATAGATAAAGCTCTGTCTTTGATTTCAGAAGTTTTGTGATAAAATTATATTTGAAATAACGCTATGAAAACAGAAAAAAAAGAATTAAAAATAATAATAACTGCTGTTTTAGTAGGTTTAGTTATTGGTCTTGTTGTTTCACCAAGTATAGGAAAAGCAAATATCTTTGAGGATATTTCTAATTTTTTCAAAGAAAGTTTTCAAACTGCAACTTCTACGCCCGAAAGCGTTGAAGAGGTTCCTTCTTATGAATCCCGCATAGATTATGAAGACGCAATTATTAAAGCCGTAGAAGAGGCCTCTCCTTCTGTAGTTTCTATAGTTGTTACTAAAGATATTCCCAAGATGGAAACCTATGACCCTTTTTACAACCTCCCTCCTGAGTTTGAAGAATTTTTTGGAAGAGATTTTGAAATTCAAAGACCTTCCGAAGAAACAGAAGAACAAGAAATAGGAGGAGGAACAGGTTTTATAGTTTCTTCCGACGGGCTTATCGCTACTAACAAGCACGTTGTTCTTGATGAAGAAGCCAATTATTCCGTTTTTACCAAAGATGGTGAAAAATATGAAGCCGAAGTTTTAGCCCGCGACCCTTTACAAGATATCGCTGTTTTAAAGATAAAAGCTAACGGACTAAAGCCGGCCAAGCTTGGTGATTCTGATTCCATTAAACTCGGCCAAACAGCCATAGCTATTGGCAACACTCTTGGTGAATTTAGAAACACCGTTTCCGTTGGTGTGATATCCGGCCTATATCGCTCTATCACCGCTTCCGGAGCCGGTGGCTTTGTGGAAAGGATTGAAAATGTTATTCAAACTGATGCCGCCATTAACAGAGGAAATTCTGGTGGTCCTCTTCTTAACCTCCGCGGTGAAGTTATTGGAATGAATACTGCCGTTGCAGAAAATGCCCAAAGTGTTGGTTTTGCCTTGCCGATAAACTTAGTTAAAAAAGATGTTGAATCGGTTAAAGAAACAGGTGTTATTAAAACTCCTTTCTTAGGTGTTCGTTACCGGATAATTACTCCAGAGTTTTCTGAAGAACAGAATCTTCCTGTTGACCACGGCGCCCTTATCAGGGGTGGAGATGATGGTCCGGCTATAGTGCCTGATTCTCCTGCCCAAAAAGCAGGCCTCAAAGCTGAAGATATTATTCTGGAATTAAACGGTGAAGAAATTACTATCAACAAAACTCTCGGTTATCTTATCCAAAAGTACCGAATAGGGGATGACATTTCCCTTAAAGTCCTCCGCAACGGGGAGGAAATAATTCTCCAAACTACCCTTGCAGAAAGATCGGACTTGTAATAAAATTAGCACTGTAATAACTAGATTGCTAATCATTATTTAATTATGCCTCATATGCAAAATTTCAATCGTTTTACCATAAAAGCCCAAGAAGCCTTGGAGCAGGCTCAATATATTGCTTCTAAAAAAGAACATAATGAATTAAAGGCTGTTCATCTTGCCCTTGCCCTTATAAGCGATGAAGACACTCTTGTTCGTCCCATGCTTCTTGAGCTTGAGATAAATATTGATGAACTTGAAGAAGACCTTGAAGACCAAATTGACAACCTAGCCGGAAAAGAGAAGTCCTCAGGGGAAATGAGCCAGCTTTACCTTTCTCAGGAAGTAATGAAAATTCTAAAGAAGTCTGCCGAGCTTTCTCTTAAACAAAAAGATGAGTTTGTTTCTTGTGAGCATATTCTCTTGGCTTTTCTTGAAGTTCCTTCCAGTGCCAGAAGCATTTTTGAAGAAAATGGAGTTGAAAAAGAGAATCTTCTTGAAGCTTTTTCAAAATTGAGAGGTTCTAGCAGGGTGACTGATCCTAGTCCTGAGAATAAGTTTAGAGTATTAGAAAAATATACCATTAATCTTACTAACGAAGCCCGTCAAGGAAAACTTGATCCGGTTATTGGAAGAAAGAACGAATTGAGAAGAGTGATGCAAATTCTTTCCCGACGCACCAAAAACAACCCTGTCTTGATCGGTGAACCCGGAGTGGGAAAAACCGCTATTGTTGAGGGCTTGGCTCAACAAATTGTCTCCGGTGAGGTTCCGGAATCATTAAAAAATAAAGATGTTATTTCTCTTGATCTTGGTTCTGTTATTGCCGGTACCAAATTCCGGGGTGAATTTGAAGATCGCCTTAAGGCCCTTATAAGAGAAATTAAAGAAGCTTCCGGAAAAATTATCCTTTTTATTGATGAAATTCATATGATTGTCGGCGCCGGAGCTACCGAGGGGGCGGTTGATGCTTCAAATCTTTTAAAACCGGCCTTGGCTCGAGGAGAGCTTCGCGCCATAGGGGCTACTACCATTAAAGAATACCGCCGCCATATTGAAAAAGATGCTGCCTTAGAAAGGCGTTTTCAGCCAATTATCGTAGAGGAACCTTCTATTGAAGATTCAATTTCTATTCTCCGCGGCCTTCGGGAAAAATATGAAAATCACCATGGTTTGAAAATATCTGATGAGGCTATTATTGCCTCGGTTAACCTCTCAGCTCGTTATATTGCTGACAGATTTTTACCTGATAAAGCAGTTGACCTTATTGACGAAGCAGCCGCTGCCAGAAAACTTGAAACAGATAGTACTCCTTCCCAGCTTGATGACTTGCGCCGAGACATTACCCGCTTGGAAATTGAGCGCCAAGCTTGTGAAAAAGATACAGTTAAAGAAAAGGAAAAAAGGGAAGACAGGTTAAGAGAGATAAATGAAAAACTCGGCACTCTTAAGAAACAAAACGACGAATTAAGCGCCAAATGGCACAGGGAAAAGAATGCTGTTCGCGACCTTAATGAGCTTCGGCGCAAAGTCGAAGACCTTCGTTGGCAATCTGAGGTGGCAGAAAGAGAGGGTGATTTAGAACGAGTTGCTCAAATAACATACTCGGAATTGCCTGAAGCTGAAAAAGAATTAAAGAAGCTTGAGAAAAAGAATGAAAATAAGAAGAAAAAGGATGTTAAGGGTGGCTTTATCAAAGAATATGTTGATGAAGAAGATATTGCCGGAGTTGTTTCCCGTTGGACCGGTATTCCTATAAGCCGTATGCTTGAGTCTGAAATGGAAAAACTATCCCGTCTTGAAGACGTTTTAAAAGAAAGAGTTGTTGGGCAAAACGAGGCTATTACCGCTGTTGCAAATGCTCTTAGGCGTTCTCGGGTAGGCCTTTCTGACGCTAATAAGCCGGTAGGCAGTTTTATGTTTCTTGGCCCTACCGGAGTAGGAAAAACTGAGCTTGCCAGAGCCCTTTCCGAATATATGTTTAACGACGAAAAAGCCATGGTTCGTTTGGATATGTCTGAATATACTGAACGCCATACCATCTCCCGCCTTATTGGTTCCCCTCCCGGTTATATTGGTCACGATGAAGGAGGCCAGTTGACTGACGCTGTTCGCCACCGCCCTTATTCCCTTATTCTTTTTGACGAAATCGAGAAAGCTCACCCTGAGGTTTTTAATGTTCTTCTTCAAATTCTTGATGAAGGCCGCCTTACAGACGGAAAGGGTAAAACGGTAAACTTCCGTAATTCTATCATTATTATGACTTCTAACGTGGGCAGTGAATATTTCCAAAGTGTTTCAGCTATGGGCTTTGACGTTTATGAGAAAAAGGAAAGCGAAATAAAAGCCACTCAAAGAGAATTTAAAGAAAGAGTTATGGAATCTTTGAGAGAAACTTTCAAACCGGAATTTTTAAACCGTCTTGATGAAACTATTGTTTTCAATGCCCTTACTCCCCAAGACATTAAAAAAATTGTTAATATTCAATTAAACGAAATAAAAGAACGTCTTGAGAAGAAAGAAGTTGAACTTCAAATAAAGCCTTCTGTTAAAAAACATATTGTTGAGCATGGTTTTAACCCGGATTATGGAGCTCGACCAATAAAACGTCTTATTCAAAAGCTGATTATTGATAGCCTTGCTGATAAAATGGTAAAAGGCCTTATAAAAGACGGCCAAAAAGTCAACGTTTCTCTTAATAACCGTTCTAAGAAAATTGAACTTACTGTATAAAACTGGAATTTGGGCCGCCGCCCTCGCTCTTCTTGGTTTTTTAGGTCTTCATTGGTTTAGCCTAACCGTTTTTATTTTTGTTTCTTTAGGTATTTTCTTTTCTCTTCCTTCGGGAAAAGGTAATTTTTGGGTTACTTATTGGATTTTTTCTTTTTCTTCCGGAGCCCTGCTCCTTCTTCAAACAAGTACTACCTTGCCTATTCTTGGTTATTCTTGGGTTTCTTTTCTTGTTTTTTTTCTTTCTGTTACTCTCTTTTTCTTTATTTTAAAATTAATAGATTATTCTTTTGCCAACCAATTTCTCAGTTTTTCTTTTATTAACACCGGAGTTTTAATTTTCTTCTTTT
>CAZXDO010000025.1:0-27643 GCA_964639325.1 uncultured Candidatus Saccharibacteria bacterium | reverse complement strand
GTAAGGCTAAATACAGTCAATAATCGATAGTGAACAAGTACCGTGAGGGAAAGGTGAAAAGTAGCCCGGCGAGGGCGGTGAAATAGAACCTGAAACCATTTACTTACAAGGAGTCGAAGCTCTTACTTTATACTTTTTTGTATAAAGGGGGTGACGGCGTGCCTCTTGCAGAATGAGCCAACGAGTCGATATATATGGCTGGTTAAAACCTACGGGTTGTAATCATAGTGAAAGCGAGCATTAATAGTGCGAAAGACACTCTATCTCACATATCACATCAATTTGACGGCGCGTATCATGCCCAGATTTAAGGCGTGAGAAGCGCAGCGTGTTAAAAGAACACGTAAGCGACGAACAACGAAGAAGCTGGGCATGATTCGCCCGCCAAAGGAAGCAACATTTCTTCCAAATACTTCGTTTATCCTCCTCAATGTATGCTCCGCATACACTTTCGTCGTCGCGTCTCGCATTTGAAAGAAATATTGCTTTCAAATTTGGTGTTATATGTGAGGTAGAGTGTTGTAAGTCGTATGTATCGGACCCGAAACCAGGCGAGCTTGCCCTGACCAGGATAAACTCCGGGTAAAACCGGGGGGAGGTCCGCACCAGTAGATCGTTCAACGTCTTTGGATGAGTTGGGGTAAGGAGTGAAAAGCTAATCGAGCCTGGAAATAGCTGGTTCTCTCCGAAATAGCTTTAGGGCTAGCGTTGCGTAAGGTTCTCTACTTCACATATAGCATCAGTGTGATGGAGTGTAATTTAACTAAATTCAAGGAGCGAGGAGTGAGGTGTATAAGCAAAAGCGATACATAAGCGACGAGCAACAAAGAAGTTAGTTAAATTACACCCACCAAAAGAAGTATATATTTTGGTTATATAATACGTTGTTCCTCCTCAATGTATGCTCCCGCATACACTCTCGTCATCACGCCTTTTATATAACCCAAATATACACTTTCACACTGACGATATATGTGAAGTAGAGAACATAGTATTTCAGAGGTAGAGCACTGGATAATTATCACAGGGCGAAAGCTCGGATAATCAACCAAACTCCGAATGCTGGAATATGTTTCGCGGCAGTTAGACTGCGGGGGCTAAGCTCCGTGGTCGAAAGGGAAACAGCCCAGATCGTAATCTAAGGTCCCTAAATCCTTACTAAGTGTTAAAGGTAGTCATCGTACAAAGACAGGTAGGAGGTTGGCTCAGAAGCAGCCATCCTTTAAAGAGTGCGTAACAGCTCACTACTCAAGCGCAATGGCGCCGAAGATTTACCGGGGCTAAAGTAAGGTACCGAAGATACGAACATATTGTACTTTGTATAATATGTGGTAGGAGAGCATTTTCTGCGCGTTGAAGGTTGATTTGCAAGAACAACTGGAGTGCAGAGAAGAGAGAATGTTGGCATGAGTAATCGCTATTTCGATTAAAATTCGAAACCCCGAAAGTCTAAGGTTTCCTCCGCAACGGAAGTCGGCGGAGGGTTAGGCGGCCCTAAGGCAATGGTGAAAACCGCAGCCGAAGGACAGTCGGTTAATATTCCGACCCGCTATGTTAGAGATACCGATGGGAGGACGAGGGAAATAAGCTTGATCGTCTTAATGGTTTGACGTCCTTGTCGTCGAGAGGAGTGCTTTAGGAAAATCCGGGCACATAACCTCGGGCGTTGAGGAAAGGTTAAGTTTTGGCTTAACCAATTCAAGTGAAGAGCCCTCCAAGAAAAACCTCTAGGCAATGGCCTTTTGGCCAGGATACTAACATGGCTCCGTACCGCAAACCACCACAGGTGGACAGGGCGAGTAGCCCAAGGGGAACGGGTGATTCCTCGCTAAGGAACTCGGCAAAACAGCGACCGTAACTTCGGGATAAGGTCTGCCCACTTTTTGTGGGTCGCAGCTAAAGATTCCCTGGCGACTGTTTACTAAAAACACAGCTTCCTGCTAACTCGTAAGAGGATGTATAGGAGGTGACGCCTGACCGATGCAAGAAGGTTAACGTTGGAGGTGTAGATATTTCGATATTTATGCTTACTGACCGAAGCCCTTGTCAATGTCAGCCGTAACTATAACGGTTCTAAGGTGAATGTGTTGCCTTAGTAAAACTTGGCTATATGCTGGAACATCTGAGTATCCGACGCTACTATGGTATAATACGACCATAGGTCAAAATTATGTCTAGTAACAAAGCGATCGGTGCAGACAATCAGCAGGAAAGACTAAGAACTGCTCAGTGGATTGTGGGATTTGTTGATGGTGAAGGGTGCTTTACCGTATCAATAATCAAAAATTCCACTACAAAATTCGGGAAACAAATCTTCCCTGAATTCGTCGTAACCCAAGGAAAGAAAAGTTTGTCCGCATTAAAAGAAATAGAAAAATATTTCGGATGCGGGAGCGTAATTCTCAACAAACGTTATGACAACCACAACGAACATCTATACAGATACTGCGTAAGATCCTTAAAAGATCTTAATAAGAAAATAATTCCGCTCTTCAGAAAATATCCACTTCGAACATCAAAGAAAAATGATTTTCTAATATTCGAGAAAGTAGTGGAAATGATGATAAGAAAAGAACACTTGAAAAAATCAGGGTGGAATAAAGTACTGAAAATGGCAAGTCAGATGAATCGAAAAAAAATACGTTCTTAGTATCCTCAGAGACTGCACGCCAAGCTCTCATAATTGAGAGAAGATACAGTCCGAACTCTATGGCGACATAGAGAGATGGATAGAAATATTCCATCCGTCCATTAATTAAATGGATAGTAACAAATTGAGCGCAATTCCTTTCCGGGTAAGTTCCGGAGCGCACGAATGGCGTAACGACTGGGGAACTGTCTCAGCGAGGAGCCCGATGAAAATGCAATTCCCGTGAAGATGCGGGATACCGGCAGCAAGACGAAAAGACCCCGGGAGCTTTACTGCAGCTTGGTATTGGTATTAGTGTTTGTTTGCGAAGTGTAGTGGGGAGGCTTTGAAACTTCGGTTCAGGTCGAAGTGGAGCCGCCAATGGGACACCCACCTTATAAATGCTGATATCTCCACCGCGACGGTAAAAACGGCGTGGAACAGTGCCTGGCGGGCAGTTTATCTGGGGCGGATTCCTCCTAAAAGGTAACGGAGGAGTCTATTAAGGTTGGCTTGGTCCGGATGGAAATCGGACTTAAAGTGCAAAGGCATAAGCCAGCTTAACTGCAAGGCCTACAAGCCGCGCAGGTGCGAAAGCAGAGCTTAGCGACCCGACAGTCCTTTATAGAAAGGCTGAAGACAACGGACAAAAGCTACCCCGGGGATAACAGGTTGGTACTGCCCGAGAGTTCATATCGACGGCAGTGTTCGACACCTCGATGTCGGCTCGACACATCCTGGTGCTGGAGAAGGTGCCAAGGGTTCGGCTGTTCGCCGATTAAAGTGTTACGCGAGCTGGGTTTAGACCGTCGTGAGACAGGTCGGTCTCTATCTGCTGTCGGCGTTTAGTGTTTGAGGGAAGCTGTGGATAGTACGAGAGGACCTCCATGGACAAACCTCTGGTGTACCGGCTTTGCCACCAGGTGAACCGCCGGGTAGCTATGTTTGGCAGGGATAAGCGCTGAAAGCATCTAAGCGCGAAGCCCCACCCAAGATTAGACACTAACGTCTTTAGACGTGAGAAGTCCTGGAAGACTACCAGGTACAAGCATCCTCTGAACAAATATAACAAGTATTGACCAGAAAGATTTTTTCTTCTGGCTAGGCGCGAGGAGCGCAGTGTATCCTCTGCGATACATAAGCGACGAGCAACAACGCGAGAAGGAAAAATATTCTGGCACGAAGTGAAACTCAAAATTAAATGATTTCTTCGTTGCTCCTCTTCAACGCATTTGCGTTGCTAATGCGACCTCATCGTCGCGCCTTGAACTAATTTAATTTTGAAGTTTTCAATATCTTGCTATATTTGTTCAGAGGGTGCGAATAGGCCTTAGGTGTAAGCTCCGCAAGGAGTGTAAACGTTTTACCTCGCATTATAAGACAATCATTCTTCTTCGGAAGAAAGTGCGTTAAATTTTGCATTAGTAAAACGTTGAGCCGAGAGGTACTAAAACTTCTACAAATAATTTCTACCTCGAAAAGTTGATTTTATTAAAACTTAATTAATTAAAAATTAACCAAAGATTATTATCTCTAATGTCTTGGTAATTCAGTGTTATATGGACCACCTGTTCCCATTCCGAACACAGAAGTGAAAGTATAACACCCCGATGATATTAGACCTTGAGTCTGAGAAAGTAGGGTTTGCCAGGACATTAGAGATAATAATTACAAAAAACCGTGAGCGCCTTATGCACTACACGGTTTTTTGTTTCTTAGATATAATAGTCTTATGCCCATTAAATATATCTCTCAAGAAAACATTAAAAAATATAAAAATAAAACTTGCTTCTTGCGAGTTGATTTTAATGAAAAAATGGGAGAAGAAAAAAATTCATATCGTTTTAAAGCAACCTTACCCACCATCAAGTTTCTTCTTGAAAATAATGTAAAGATTGTAATAGCAAGCCACAGAGGACGGTACGGAGAAAACCCCTTTTCATTAAAACCCTTCCATAAAATATTAGAGGAAAAACTAAACACCTCTATAAAATTCTTTGATAAAATTCCCGAACCTGAAAAAATAATTGAAACACAAGAAAAAATAATTCTTTTAGAAAACCTTAGATTTTATAAAGAAGAAGAGAAAAACAATTCTAAATTTGCTAAAAAAATCGCTTCTCTTGCCGATTTTTATGTTAATGAAGCATTCTCCGTCTCTCACCGAAAAAACGCCTCTATGACTAAAATAACACGTTTCCTACCATCTTTTGGAGGGCTTCACCTTCAAAAAGAACTTCAAAACCTAGATAAAATCAAAAAAGATTTTAATCACCCTTTTACTTTAATTTTAGGAGGGGCTAAGACAAAAGATAAGGTAGCGGTTATAAAAAAATTCTGGAATAAAATTGACAACCTCCTTCTTGGCGGAGGTCCGGCTAATACCTTTCTAGAAGCCAAAGGAATAAATACAGAAAATTCCGTAAAAGAAGAAAAAATGATAAAGAAAATAAAAAAGTATATTGGTTCTGAAAAAACTAACCTTCCGGAAGATTTTAAAAAAGAAAACAATAAAATTCTTGATATAGGAGGAAAAACTGTTAAAAAATATTCGGAGATTATTAAAACTTCTAAAACTATTATTTGGAACGGGCCTATGGGATTATTTGAAAAAGAAAAATTTGAAGAAGGCACAAAAGAAATATGGAAGGCTGTTTTAGAAAATAAAAAATCTCATACGGTAATCGGGGGAGGGGAAACGGTTTCCTCTTTTAAGCTTATCTCAGAAACTGGTGATTATAATCTTCCGGAAAATATATTTATCTCCACCGGCGGAGGGGCTGTGTTGACTTACTTGGCTGATAAAAAAATGCCCGGCCTTAAATCATTAAAAAAATGACAAAGAAAATAACTGTAATATATCACAAAAACTGCCCCGATGGCTTTTCCGGTGCCTGGGTTGCCTGGAAAAAATTTAAAAATAAGGCAGAGTATCTGCCTCTAGAAAAAAGAGACGAATTTCCCGGTATAAAAAATAAAGAAGTATATATTATTGATCTTAGTTTTACCGAACCAGTTTTGAAAAAAATAAAAAATAAAAATAAAAAAGTCATTGTCATTGATCACCATGAAAGCGTATTTGATTTCACTAAAAAAATTGCTGATGAATATTATTACGGCAATAAAGAAGCTGCTTGTATTATCGCCTGGAAATATTTCTTCCCAAAACAAAAAACTCCCAAATTTCTCAAATATGTAGATGATATTGACCTTTGGAAATTTGACATTCCTTATTCAAAAGAAATTATTGAAACAGCCCGACTGACAAGTCTTGGAGATTTCAAAAAATGGAACTCTTTCATTAAAAACATTGAAGATAAGAATAAAAGAAAAGAAGAAATAAAAATAGGCAAGCTTCTTATAAAATATCAAGATAAAACAATAAAAGAAATTGCCGAATTTGCTTACGAAGTTAAATTTGAAAATATGAAAGTTTTAGCCGTAAATAGCCCCGTCTTTCGTTCTCAACTAGGCAATATTCTTGCTGAAAAAAAACCGCCTTTAGGAATTGTTTGGAGAAAACAAAAAGGAGAAATTAAAATATCTCTTAGAAGCAACGGTTCAATTGATGTTTCTAAAATAGCTAAAAAATATGGAGGAGGGGGACACCCTAACGCCGCAGCCTTCACTATTCCCGAAGGGAAAAAACTACCTTGGAAACAAGTTAAATAACAACTGAGGGGTATTCAACACTTCTCATTGGTTGTGAATAAAATAAATAACCTTAAAATAAATAATATGAATAAAATAATTGTATACACTGACGGGGGAGCCAGAGGAAATCCCGGACCGGCCGCTATAGGAACGGTAATAATTATAAACAACGAAGAAAAGAGGTATGGCGAGGCAATAGGAAAAACTACTAACAACGTAGCGGAATACCAAGCCATTATTTTCGCCCTCAAAAAAATAAAACATCTTATTGGAAAAGAGAAAGCTAAAGAATCTGAAATAGAAATAAATGCCGACACAGAACTTGTTGTAAAGCAAATGAATAGGGAATACAAAATAAAAAATGAAGGGTTAAAAGATTTCTTTATTGAACTTTGGAATCTTACCCAGGATTTCAAAAAAGTAACTTTTACCCATATCCCCAGAGAAAAAAATAAAGGAGCTGATAAATTAGTAAATCAAGCCCTTGACACTCTTATATAATTAAGTAATAATAATTTTGGTGGGTCAAGAAGTGGCCTCTCATATGAGAGGAGGAAAGTCCGGACACTTACCCTTTAAAAATCATGGTAAGGGTGTGAAAAATCATCTGACTATGTCCTATATAAAGGGTTAAAAGGGCAGCGGGTAACACCCGTCATCTGAAAAGAAGAGGTGCGAACAGAGACGACCAAACCGCAAGGTGAGGTAATCCACCTTGGTGGATGATTCCAGCTATAAGACTTATGTTGAAAGCTGGGGTGAAACGGCTAAATCCTTGCCCGGGTGCAAGGCCGAGCCCCTTTCTCTAAGGAAGGGGAGTGCCGCAAGAACCTTGAAGTAATTTAAGGTCTAGATAAATCACTTCATAAACAGAATCCGGCTTATGACCCACCAATATATAAAAAACCCGGCTTTTTAAGCCGGGTTTTTTATATTTTACATCTTTTAAGTTATCCACAACAACATGGGGGTGTCGGGAACCCCCATGTTGGTTTTACAAGGAAAGTGAGAAAAACAAATACGTTAGTATTTGTTTTGCGAGCCGACGAAGGGACAAACCTTGTTTACTATTCTAAATAACCAACCTCTTTAAGCCATTCGTAATTTTCCCATTCCCAAAGTTTCTTTGCTCCTAAAAAACCTTTATAATCATTCTCCCAAAGAGGAAATTCTTTTAATTCAATTTCGCCCTCAAGGGGACCCCACTCATGAACACATTTTCTATAATACCCATTTAAATTCCCGTTAGTCATTTTCTTTCTTCCTCCTTTGATTCGTAAAATAGCTCCGCATTTTTGACACTTTCTATGCTGATCAATTCTTAAAATCCATTTTGTTTCCAGGTCTTTTAATTCTTCTCTCAAAGTAGCCATATAAGCTGCTGTTTGAAGATTGTAATCACGATATATTGCTTTTGAAGTTTTTATATCCATCACCCCTAACTTGCCGTTTATAAAAGCTAGGGCATCAACCGTACCGGCAAATCTTTCTTTATAATTCACCACTCGTTTTTCAATATATTCAGGATCAACCTCAATAGGTTGGTCTTGAATAAATTCTCTAAAAGCCTTTATGGCCGGAGCAATATCTTTTTGGATACTAGGTTTTTTTCCAATCAAAATATCCTGAGCCGCTTCATGAATTCTTGTACCTTCATCAGCTGATAACTCTTTAATCCGCTCACCCTCGGCATAACTTTTAATACTGGCATAAAAATAATGAAGAGCCGGCTTTGACTTAATTCCAACAATTTTGGTAACCCTGGGAAACCAACTGCCGTTAATAACATACCCGCATTTATCCCTGAAATCATTAATATTTCTAAAACCAAAAGACATTTAATAATAATTAATTAACTTGAGAATACTTAAACAATAAAGCTTATTATACCAAAAAAGGGGAGCATAAATAAACTTTTAATACTTTTAATTTTCAATAACTTTTTTAAATTTTAAAAAGAATAAATTAAAATTAATTAAACAATAATACCTTTCTGCATTTTTATATTTTCTTAATCAAAAGGGAAGAGAGGTTGATTATAATAGTTTAGATTGTTAACCTGTCGCACATTGTAGATTTTGCGTCACATTAAATAGAAACCTCCATAAATCAACTCTTTTGTATAATAAAAAACCATGATTAATCATACACCCCAACCCATAAAAATCGCTTAGAAGCTAAATTAAAACCTTAAAAAAGACCGGTCTAAGCATCTCCTTTCCTTTTCAAAGGTAAACACTGGCAAACATCTAAACACTATGCGAAACATCTTCTAAACACTAAATTAAACTAAGTTTATTAATCATTAACAACTAATAACTTATAACAATAAATTACCCTATTTTATAAACTTCTAAGAAAAGCTTAGAAATAAAAATAACAATAAATTAAAAAAATAATGATTTAGAAAAAAATTACTCTTCTCTCTTTTATCCTCTCTTCTCTATTAAGATATTTTGCGACAGGATGATAATCCTGTTGCAACAATATCACTTTTGCGACAGGATGATAATCCTGTGCAACAGAATAATAAAGCTATAAAACTTCATTTAGAAAAACAACCATTGTCTTAACAATTCCAATAGTAGCATTAATAAGACCAATAAATATTTCCTCAAGAGTTAATCCTGTTACATTTTCAATAAGAGAACTAGCTATCCTCCAAACCTTACTTACTAAACTATATATTTTAGAACCTAAACTTTTAGCTTCTTTAAAAAAATTAATAGTATCCCCTATATCCAAAGAAATACCTGAAGCCTCTTCAAAACCAAATCCTTCTAAATTAACGCTATTAGTTTCAATATTTTGAGCTAAAACAATATAAGGAAAAAATACGCTAACTATCAAAAATATTATTATAATTTTTTTCATTGCTTAAATTGTTTTAATAATAACAACTTGACATGCTCGGCAAATAATCAAAGGGATTAATTGTGGCTCCTACCGGAACCAAACCGGCTGCCGGAGGAATAGAGATAAGTCCCCCACTCTCTCTTGCGCTACTTTCAGAATAAGAATGCTGCCAACCCATAACAGGAGTTTTATAAACCCCAAAATGAAGATGGGCTCCAAAAGAATATCCAGTATTACCGGAGTGGCCAATAATATCACCTTGAGAAATCTCATCCCCTTCTTTCACGTATTGCTTTGAAAAATGGGCATATAAAGTACTTAAATTATTTTCATGTTCTATTATTACATACTTTCCATATTGATATTTTTCCCAAACACCTCCGTCATTATTATCTACCACCGCCACTTTACCATCCGCAGCGGCAAAGATTGGCGCTCCTAAAGGAGCGTTGAAATCAACTCCGGTGTGAAAATGGGTGCTATAGGCCTTTTTGGCAAATTCGGTAGCGCCGTAATATTGAGTTACGCACGAATCTGCTTTAACCGGAAAAGAAAGTAATCCGGGCCTTTTTGTTGGCAAGAGCGAAGAGTCTAAAGTCAAACGCAACTTCTCTTCAATAGCCGACATAATATTAGAAATTTCTATCTGTTTCTTCTCTAACTCAGCAATTCTTTCTTCATAAGTCTGCTCTTCATTTTCAGTTTGAGCTAAAAGATACTGTTTCTGCTCCTTCTGTTCAGAAATAAGACCTTGACGACTTTCAAGAGTTTTCTGTTCAATAACCACGTCTTGTTTTTTAGTTTTAATTTGATTAGTCTTTTTTATCAAACTTTCACGCAAGTTTCTTAATTCGGTAACATTTCTAGTTAAATTATCTCCTAAAGTTATAATAGACTGGATCTCAGAAACACTTTCAGATAAAGTATTATTTTTTAAAAAAATAAATAAGAAACTATCGTTTTCTTTTTGCTGAAGTTCAACAAAAAGTTTACCTACTGTTTTCTGTTTATCTTCCGCTTCCTTTTCAATTTTATCCACATCATTTTCCAAAGATTCCTGCTCAAGCTCAAGTTTATTAATCATTAACTTGTTGCTCTCAATTGAAACCTCAAGCTGGTCTATTTGCCAAACAACACTATTTAACTCCTGCTGAAGGGAACTCTTTTTTGCTCCAGTTTCTGCCAACTTTTTTTCTAGCTCAGCCTGGCGTTCATTTAAATCTTTAAGCTCCTGGCTTCTTTCCTCTATTTGCTGGCGTAGGGTTTTAACCTCATCACTCCCCTCTTCAGCCAAAACAATATTAACTGCTCCAAAGATAAAAGAGGCTATAAACACTGATATTAAAATTTTTTTTAATCCACCCCGCATTATATTTTCCATTTGAAATTAAGCTCTTAATCTAACATGTAAAGGCTGTCTGCTTTATCAACGGCTAATTTAAGTCTTTCTTTAGTTTTTTTAAAACCAATAATCCCTGCTATTTCCAAACCTCCGGGCGAAGCTTTCTTTCCTGACATAGCCACTCTAAAAGGCCAAAAAACCTCTCCTTTTCCTCCGGATTCTTCAGATAAATTTAAAAGATATTTTTCCAAGTTTTCCTCGGTAAAAACATCCTCAGAAAGACCTTCTATAAAATCATATATTTTCTTCAAATTCCCCAAAGATTCACTTCTTTTATCTTTCCAGACAAGCATATCCGCTTCATAACCGGGCATTTCAAAAAACAAATCGGCCGTTTCTTTAAACTCGGTTAACTTCTTTATTCTTTCTCTTTCAACGCCAACAACCTTCTTAAAAAATTCCTCATCTTTCAACCACTCCGGAGAAACAAAGTCAGATAAATATTCAACAAGTTTTTCTAATTTTATACTCTGAATATATTTACTGTTATACCAAAGAAGCTTATCCTCGCTGTATACCGCCCCACTTTTTTGAATTTTCTTTACATCAAACTCCTTTATCGCTTCTTCCATTGTTACTACTTCTCTATCCTCTTCCGGATGCCATCCCATAAGCAAAAGAAAGTTAGCCATTGCTTCAGGAAGGTATCCTTCAGCCCCAAATTCAAGAAAAGACTTGCCTAAATGGCGTTTAGAAAGCTTTTCCCCTCCAGGCCCTAATATTAGAGGCAAATGAATGTATTTAGGAGGAGCAAAACCAAGAGACAGCATTATAGCAATTTGCTTAGGAGTATTAGAAATATGATCTTCCCCTCTTATAACATGAGTAATGCTCATTTCATTGTCGTCAATAACTACTACAAAATTATAAAGAGGAGAATCAAAATCTTTAGCGATAACAAAATCACCAATAAGACCGCCCTTAAAAGAAACTCTGCCGCGAACTAAGTCGTTAAATTCAATTTCAGAGTCAGGCATTTTAAAACGAATAGTCCACTTATCCCCTCTTTCCAATCTTTTCTTAACTTCGTCCTTTCCTAAGTCACGACACCGCCCGGAATAAGTTGGAGGAAGTCCTTGGCTTATTTTAGCTTGACGATCGGCTTCTAATTCTTCTTCTGAACAAAAACAGTAAAAAGCATTTCCTTCTTCAATAAGTTTCTCTAAATATTTTTTATAGACATCAGTTCGTTGACTTTGATAAACAGGTTCCTCATCCCAATTAAGGCCAAGCCACTCCAAACTCTTAAACATTTCTTTTTCATATTCTTTTTTAGACCTCTTTTTATCTGTATCCTCAACACGAACCAAAAATTTCCCCTTATGATGACGGGCATAAAGCCAATTAAAAAGAGCTGTTCTAGCATTGCCGATAGAAAAAGGGCCTGTTGGTGAAGGAGCAAAACGAACTCTAATATCTTTTTTTAGATCGGGATTCATATACTTTAATTTTGCCAGAATTTTAAACCTTTATAAAGCATTTACGCAATAATATAAACACTAGTATCAAAAGTTATCCACAACAACTTGGGGGTGTCGGGAACCCCCACGTTGAGAGTTTTTAAACAAACAAAAAAAGACAATTCTAAAATTGCCTTAAATTTAATTAATGCAGAATATTATTGTCTTTGTCCATTATAAGGCAAAAGAGCCATTCTTCTTGCTCTTTTAATAGCCCTAGCAAGCTTTCTCTGGTGTTTTGAACAAACTCCAGTATGAATAGGGTCAATTATTTTATTCTGTGAAGAGATATAATGTTTTAAAATGCCAACATCACGGAAATCAACTTCCTGGATATTTTTAGAACAAAAAGTGCATTGTTTATTATTTTTTCTCATATTATTTTTCTGCCTCTTATTATTTTAAAAAGGAATATCCTCGCCTTTTATTTCTTCTTCTTCACCCAAGTCATCTATGTCAATTTCTGGAACATCATCTTTTTCAACATCATTATCGTCGTCCTTTTTTGAAGAATTGTTTTTAAAAGAAGAATTGTCATAGTTTCCTCCTGAAGACTTAGGTCCAAATTGAATGTTTTCAGCAATAATTTCGGTGGTTCTCCTGTTTCCACCATCTTTTCCTTGCCAGTCTCTCGTCTGCAAGCGCCCTTCAATCATTATCAGAGATCCTTTCTTAAGAAATTGAGAAACTATCTCAGCTTGTCTTCCCCAAGCTACCACATTATGAAATTCGGTTTCCTCTTGGCGTTCTCCTTGGCTATTGCTCCAATAACGGTTAGTAGCTACGCCAAAACTGGTAACTGACTTACCCCCTGAAGTTGTTCTAAGTTCAGGGTCAACTGTCATTCTTCCGACAATTATTGCTTTGTTTAAATTCATTTTTTACAAATATATTAAAAATCTTATTTATTAACCTAATTATACCACATCAACTACTCAAACTCTTTTATTTTTTCTTCCAAGTCTTCGTTACTAACAAAATCATCCTTTTTGACAGGTTTTTTGTCCTGTTTTTCCAATTTCTTTATTTTTTTCCCTGCTTTCTTCTTATCTTCATCTTTCATCTTTAAAAACAAATAACGCAAAACTCGCTCATCTTTATCCATCTCCTCCTTTAAAGAAAGTAAAAAAGATGGAGCAATTGAAAGCTTAACTGCAGCCATAAAAGCAAAGGTGTAACCCTTAACTTCATAACTAAGATTAATCTTAGAAAAAGGCCTAATATCAGCTATATATTCCCCTTCATGCTTTTTTATAAGCTCTTTTACAATATCTTCATTGTCTTCGTTAAGAAGAACCGTAAGATCATATGTATTTTTTTCCTCTTCCATTCTGTAATAAAATTATTTTTTTACGACTTATTTTCCTTCTTTTCTTGCTTCTCTTCCTTTTCGAGTTTTTCTTCATTTGCTGATTCTTCAAGTAATGAACTAGCCCTTTCTTTTTCTATAGCTTCTTCAATTACTTCATCAGGTATTCCCCGCCATCCAGTTCCAGCAGGAATAACTTTACCAATAATAACGTTTTCCTTCAAGCCCCTTAACTCATCAACCCTTCCTTCTATTGCAGCATTAACCAAAACTCGGCTTGTTTCTTGGAAAGAAGCAGACGAAAGGAAGCTTTCGGTATTCAAAGCAATCTTAGTTATTCCCAACACCCTCTGGTCGGCTTTAGCCGGTTCTCCTCCCGCTTCTTTTATTTTTCTGTTTACTTCTTTTAATTTTGATTTATCAACTAATTCGTCGACAACAAAATCAGTATCTCCCGAATCTTTAATAGCAACTTTAGAAAGCATCTGGCGAACAATTATTTCTACGTGCTTATCATTTATAGAGGCTCCTTCCGGAACATATATTTTCTGAACTTCATTAACAATATACCTCTCAAGATCTTCAACTTTTCGATACTTCAACATCTCCCTAAGGTCCAAAGGACCTTCACAGAGAAGATCTCCTTTATCAACTACGTCACCTTTTTTGACATAAAGTTTAACTCCGGGAGGAACAGAATACTCAACATTTGATTTCTTTTTGCCTTTTTCATTTATCTTTATTGTTCTTATGGTTCCCTTCTCTTCGATTGAGGCTACTGTTCCGTCAACTTTTGTCATTACAGCCTTTCCTTTAGGATTACGGGATTCAAATATCTCTTCCGCTCTAGGAAGACCGTGGGTAATATCCACACCGGCAATTCCACCAATATGGAAAGTACGCATTGTAAGCTGAGTACCCGGTTCCCCTATTGACTGAGCAGCCACAATACCAACTGCTTCACCTTCAGTTACTAACTCTTCTTTTGTCAAGTCCCATCCATAACATTTAGCACAAACTCCCCATTTAGAATTACAAGTAATAGGAGAACGAACTTTAACCGAAGCAATTTTTGAATCTTCGATTGTTTGAGCTATTCGTCTATCTATAACCTCGCCTCCCTTAACCAAAACTTTGTTACCCTCTTTAACGTCTTCTGCAGCTACCCTTGAATAAAGACGGTCTCCAAATTTATGACCGTATTCTTCACCCTCAGATCGAATAATATCAATTCCGGTAGTAGTTCCACAATCGTGCTCACGGACAATAACGTCCTGAGCAACATCAACCAAACGGCGGGTAAGATAACCAGCCGAGGCTGTTTTCAAAGCTGTATCAGTCGTTCCTTTTCTTGCACCGTGAGTAGAAATAAAGAATTCCAAAATAGACAAACCTTCTTTGTACGAAGCTCGAACCGGCAATTCAATAGTTTCCCCCCGCGGGTTAGCTACCAAACCTCTCATACCCATAATCTGATTTGATTGGGTCCAGTTACCTCTTGCTCCGGAACTGATAATAACATTTACAGAACTTTCTTCTCCTAAAGTTTCAGGAACCAAATCTCCAATTTTGTCCTTTGCTTCGGTCCAAAGCTCAATAACCCGCTCTTTTCTTTCA
This sequence comes from uncultured Candidatus Saccharibacteria bacterium, assembly GCA_964639325.1. Taxonomy (GTDB): domain Bacteria; phylum Patescibacteriota; class Minisyncoccia; order UBA6257; family GWB1-50-10; genus DATGCT01. The sequence continues at coordinate 12,716 of CAZXDO010000025.1, read as the reverse complement.
TTGTCAGTTAAAAGACCTTCTTCATACTGAGACTCTATTTCGCTGACTAAGTTTTCTGTTTCATCTAAAATCTTTTTCTTTCCTTCAGGCACTTTAATATCGGTCATTCCAAAAGAAATAGCTGAAAGAGTTGAGTATTTAAAACCGGTATTTTTAATCCTGTCTAAATATATATAGGCCTGTCCTATACCATACTCATCTACCAGCTCGGCAATTACTTTTCCAAGACCCTTTTTGTTAAGTTTTTGGTTTACAAACCTAAAATCATCCGGCAAAAGAGAGTTAAATATAATTCTTCCATAGGTTGTTTCAATTAATTTACCCTTAACGGGCACTTTTATTTTTGTCGGAATATCAATAACTTTCTTTTCGTAAGCATATTCCACCTCGGAAAAACTGGAAAAAACTTTTCCTTCCCCGGGACCGCCTTCCTCTGCTTGGGTTAAGTAATAACAACCAAGAACCATATCTTGGGTAGGAGATACAATAGGGTCGCCGCTAGCCGGTTTCAAAATATTTTTCTTAACATTCATTAATTCCCGACATTCATATTGGGCCTCTTCGGTAAGAGGAAGATGGACCGCCATTTGGTCTCCGTCAAAGTCAGCGTTAAAAGCAGAACAAACAAGCGGATGAAGTCTGATAGCCAAATCCTCAATAAGGACCGGATAAAAGGCCTGAATTCCCAAACGGTGCAAAGTAGGCGCCCTATTTAAAAGAACCATTTTATCCTCAATAACTTCTTCCAATATAGCCCAAACTTCCGGCAAACTTTGTTCAATTAAACGGTTAGCCTGCTTAATATTATAAGCTAAACCTCTGCTGATAATTTTATTTATTACAAAAGGCCTAAAGAGTTCCATAGCCAGATTTTTAGGCAAACCACACTGATCAAAATCAAGCCCCGGACCTACGGCAATAACTGAACGCCCTGAATAATCAACCCTTTTACCAAGAAGGTTTTGCCTGAAACGCCCTTGTTTACCTTTAAGCATATCAGCTAAAGATTTAAGGGGTCGGCGGCGGGAAGACATAATTTGCGAACCGGCTCTCTTTGTATTGTCAATTAAAGCGTCTACTGCTTCTTGAAGCATTCTTTTCTCATTAGTGAGGATAACGTCCGGTGATTTTAACTCAATAAGCTTTTTCAATCGATTATTTCTATTAATAACCCGGCGATAAAGATCATTTAAATCAGCGGTTGCAAAACGGCCTCCGTCTAAGGCTACCATAGGCCTAAGGTCTGGAGGTAAAACAGGAACAACCGTCATAATCATCCATTCCGGCCGACTTCCCGATTCTATAAAGGACTTGACCAATTTTAATCTTTTCATGATTTCTTTCTTTCTGCCCGAATCTCTAATTTCTTTCGATTTTTCCTCAAGTTCTCTAGCTAACTCGTGAAGATTAAAAGATTTTAAAATTTCCAAAATAGCCTCTGCTCCCCTACCGGCATTAAAGACGTCACCAAATCTTTTTGCAAAAAGGAAGTATTCATCCTCGGAAAGAATCATTCCCTTTTTAAGATTCTTTAAAATTTCCTCACTCCTTTTTCTTGAGTCTTCAAGATTTTTGTTAACCTCTCCTTCTTCAGATTTCAAAGACTTATATTCTTCGTTAACTAAATCTAAAGCTTGTTTTCTGTTTTTGTCATTTACTTCAGTAACAATATAATCAGCGTAATAAACAACTCTTTCCAATTTAGAAATTGGAATACCCAAAAAAGTTCCTAGTTTTGAAGGGATGGTTCTTAAAAACCAAATATTAACTACGGGAACCGCTAAACTAATATGACCCATTCGTTCCCTTCTTACACTTGAACGAGTAACCTCAACCCCGCATCTTTCACAAACTACACCTTTGTATCTAATCTTTTTATATTTTCCACAATAACATTCATAATCTCTGGTTGGGCCAAAAATTTTCTCAGAAAATAAACCTTCTTTTTCTGGACGCTGAGTCCGATAATTTAAAGTTTCAGGCTTAATTACTTCTCCATAAGACCAAGATAAAATATCTTCCGGTGAAGCAAGAGAAATTGAAATGTAATCTATGTCCTTTATATTTCTTAATTGATTAGCCATAAATTTATATAAATTTAAATTAATTATCTCCTTCCTCTTCACCTTCCTCATCCAAAGAAGACGGTCCATCTTTACTTCCGTAGTTAACGTTAAGACCTAATGCCTTCATCTCGTTTATCAATACTCCAAAAGAAGCAGGAATTGTTGGTTTTTTAATTCTTCGACCACGAATAATTGATTCAAAAGCGGATGACCGCCCTAAAATATCGTCTGATTTAATAGTTAACATCTCTTGAAGCGTGTGAGCAGCTCCATAGCCCTCCAAAGCCCAGACTTCCATTTCTCCGAACCTCTGACCGCCAAGTTGAGCCTTTCCTCCAAGAGGCTGTTGGGTAATAAGAGAATAAGGACCGGTAGATCTAACATGAATCTTGTCTTCTACTAAGTGATGAAGTTTCAACATATAGATATAACCAACTGTTACCGGCTTCCTAAACTTCTCTCCGGTAAGACCGTTGTATAAGTCAACCTGTCCGGTATCAGGTAAATTAGCTTTCCTTAATTCTTCTTGAATCATTTCCTGATCGGCTCCGACAAAATTAGGAACAACTGCCCGATAGCCATTTTTCTTAGCCGCAAAACCAAGATGGGTTTCTAAAATCTGTCCTAGGTTCATTCGGGAAACAACGCCTAAAGGATTTAAAACAATATCTACAGGAGTTCCATCTTCCAAGAAAGGCATATCAGCCACCGATCTTATTTGAGAAATAACACCTTTGTTTCCGTGACGTCCGGCCAACTTATCCCCGGCTCTTATTCTTCTAATTTGAGCTACTTCTACCTGAACCTTTTTTATTATTCCCGCTTCCATTTTATCTCCTTTCTCCCGAGAAAATATTTTTATACCAATAACTCTTCCTCTCTTGCCGTGAGGGAGAGTAAGGGAAGTATCTTTTATATCTCTTGCTTTTTCTCCAAAAATAGCCCTAAGAAGCCTTTCTTCCGGAGTCAATTCTGATTCCCCTTTTGGAGAAATTTTACCTACTAAAATATCGTTTTCTTTAACCTCCGCTCCAATCCTTACAATTCCTTCTTCATCAAGGTTTCTAAGTTTCTCTTCAACAACATTAGGAATATCCGGAGTAGTAACCTCAGGTTCAAGTTTTGTTTCTCTAACAGAACAAGTGTATGTTTCTATGTTAATAGAGTTAAAGTAGCCCTCTTCGGCTACTCTTTCAGATATTAAAATTGCGTCTTCAAAGTTAGTTCCCTGCCAAGTCATAAAGGCAACAAGAAGATTTTGACCAAGAGCCAAAACGCCATCTTCTGTAGAGGGGCCGTCAGCTAAAAGCTGGTGCTTTTTAACCTTGTCTCCGGGCTTAACAATTGATCTCTGGGAAATACAAGTAGAGTTGTTGGAACGACGGAATTTAATAAGAGAATATTCCTTTCTCTTACCGGATTTTTCTTTAACAACAATTTTCTCAGCATCACTTGACTCAACCACCCCTTCTTCCTTGGAAAATATTGCCAATTTTGAATCAAAAACAACTTTTTCCTCTAAGCCCGTGCCTACAAGAGGAGCTTGGGGTCTGATAGATGGAACAGCTTGGCGCTGCATATTGGACCCCATTAACGCTCTGTTAGCGTCATCATGTTCAAGAAAAGGAATCAAGGCTGTGGAAACACTAATCAATTGATTAGTATCAACGTCAATATAGTCAATATCCTCTCTCTTACACCTACCCGGCTTGCCTTTGATTCGAGCAGGTATTTCTTTGCTTTTAATCTTTCCATCTTCACTTACATTAATGTCAGCTTGGGCAATATTATACTTTTGTTCTTCAAAGGCATTCATCCATACTACTTTTTTACTAACTTTTCCTTTGTTAACTTCAAAATAAGGAGATTCTATAAAACCAAGCTTGTTAAGACGGGCAAAATTAGCTAAATAACTGACCAAGCCAATATTTGCTCCTTCAGGTGTTTGAATAGGACAAATCCTTCCGTAATAAGAAGTGTGAACATCTCGCACTTCAAAACCGGCTCTTTCTCTAGTAAGACCGCCCGGTCCCATCGATGAAAGACGTCTTTTATGTTCAAGCTCAGAAAGAGGATTAGATTGGTCCATAAACTGAGAAAGTTGAGACGAGGACATAAAACTGCTAATTACAGAAGTAAGAATCTTGTAATTAATAAGACGAGCAGGCTGAAGATCATCTTTGTCTAAAGTAGACATCTTGTCCTGAACAGCTCTTTTTAACCTGGCAAAACCAACTCTAAAACGAGATTGAATTAATTCTCCAACAGCTCTTATTCTTCTGTTGCCTAAGTGATCAATATCATCTTCCTGCGCTTGAGGATCGTTGTTTAAACGAATTATCTCCTTAATTACTTCAATAAGGTCTTCTTTTTCTAAAATCCCCCCTCTATTATTTTTAAGGTCTAATCTCTGATTAAATTTATATCTCCCTACCTTATCAAGGTCATACCTATCTTCTCTAGAAAAGATAGGTTTTATTAAAGATTTGGCGTTATCTACACTAGCCACATCTCCCGGACGAAGCACTTTGTAAATTTCTACATAAGATTCATCTACTGTTTTCGCCGAATCTTTTTCTAGAGTGGCTTTAATATAACTCGCTTCCCCTTCGTCAAAACCTTCAAAAGTTTTCAAAATTTCCTCATTAGTCTCAAGGCCAAATACTCTAAGAAGCTGGGTAACCGGAGTCTTTCTCTTTCTATCAATTTTAACCCCTATCATCCCCCCTCGGGTTGTTTCAAACTCCAACCAAGAACCTCTATTAGGAATAATTTTTCCTCCGAAAAGCTTTTCCCCTTTGACTAAATTAGCGCTAAAGTAAACTCCCGGGGAGCGAATAAGCTGAGAAACTATTACTCTTTCTACTCCGTTTATTATAAAAGTACCTCTTTCGGTCATAATAGGAAAATCGCCCAAGTAAACTTCTTGGGTGTTTTCTTCGCCTGTTTTTTTATTCTTCATTTTAACCTCGGCTCTCAAAGCTGCTTCATAACTTTGGTCTTTTGTTCTTGCCTGAATTTCTGTATATTTAGGTTCGTCAAATTTATAATTCAAAAAATGAAGTTCCAACTCCTCTCCGGTGTGATCTTGAATTGGTGAAATTTCATCAAATAATTCTTTCAAACCTTCTTTAACAAACCAATCAAAAGAATTATATTGAACTTCAACAAAGTCAGGTTGAGGACAAACCGGACCGTTATAAGTAGAAAATATTTTTGGTTTGGGTGCAGACATATTTTAAGTTAATTTAAGATTTAAAATTTATTATAAATATTTTTGCCTATTTATATTATGTTCATCTAAGTTGCGGGAAAATATTGTTCTCCCATCTTCTTTTGCTGAAAGATAATACCAATAAGGTGTGGGCTTAGGGTTTATTGCTGCTTTTACTGCTTCCTCTCCGGGGTTTGAAATAGGAGTAGGAGTCCACCCTTGTCTTTTGTAAGTGTTATAAGTAGAAACTATATTTTTTAAATCATCACTTGATATCAACCTTTCTGAATCTTCACAATTTAAGAACCCTCCTCCGCATTTAGCATAAATTACTGTCGCGTCAACTTGAAGAGGTACATTAGCGCCTAAACGCTTAAAAAGTATTCCTGCTACCACTCTCCTGTCTTCATAATCAGGCACTTCCTTTTCTAAATAAGAAGCTAAAATTAAATCACCATACCAGTCATCCCTACCCTTTAAATCTTCCCAAACTTTATCTTCAAAATTAGAAAGCATTTTCCTAATTATCATCCCCGGTTCAGACCCAATCTCAAAACGGTAAGTGTCGGGAAAAAGAAATCCCTCTAAAGAGGTTATATTTTTAAGGAAAACAAAATCATCGCTTAGAGAATCAACTGAAGTTGCCAAATATTTGTTAATCTCTCCGGCTTCAACTACTAAACTTCCGGATAAAAGATAGTCAATATCTTTAACGGTAGAACCCTCGGGAATAGTAATATTTACCTCGTTGGCTCCCCCTGCGCTCAAAAGATTTACAATTTCCGGCACGCTCATTTTATAAGTCAAATCATAAACCCCTGGTTTAAACTTTGTTGCTTTTCCTGTTAAAAAAGAATACAACTTAAATACCGATATTGACTTAACAAGCTCCTCTTTAGAAAGGTGCGCCCCTATTTCCCGAAAACCTTCTCCTTTGGCTATCTTAAACTCTATTGAAGTATCTTTATTTAGGGTTGGCTGAAGACCGTAAAAAAAATATCCTAAGCCAATAAGAATAATGATAATCACTCCTAAGAGGCCCATGAAACGCGTGTTCAGCATACCTAAATTTATACTTCCTTATTAAAGTGCTTTAAATGCATTCGACCTTGTCTAAATGATAAAAAAATATTTAGTTTCATTATAATTTTCTGTTTCTAAAAAATATTAAAACATAAAAACACAACTTAAAGCGGATATACAAAATAAAAGAACGTTGATTTTTTATATCAAACGAACTTTTTTATTTTATAATATCCGTCTTGTTCTCACTATATAAAATTATTAAACAAGGCTTGTCCCTGTTCTAAAAAGACTTAATTTCTATCCAAGGCTCCAGAACTTATAATAGCTAGAAGTAAAGAAGAAGTCAACAAGTTAGAACCGCCATAACTTACAAAAGGAAAACTTATTCCTATTACCGGTACAATCCCCAAACTAGATCCTATATTTATAAAAAAATGTATTAAAAATACCAGTCCTGTTCCTAAAGCAATGAACTTAAAATCATTCCTCTTAACTCTTAAGCCAATAGTCGTTATTCTAAATATGAAACCTACATAAGTCAAGAGTAAAATAAGTCCTCCAAAAATACCCCACTCCTCCACAAAGGAAGCAAAAATAAAATCAGTATGGGCTTCCGGAAGAAAATCAAATTGAACTTGGGTGCCGTTGCCAAATCCCTTTCCCCAGAAACCGGCTGAACCAATAGCAATTTTTGATTGGGTTGCATTATAATTAACCCCTAAAGAATCAACTTCAGGAGAAACAAAACCAATAAGTCTATCTTTTTGATAATCCTTTAAAAAACTAGTCCACATTACACCGAAAGCAATTACCACCAAAAGAATGCCTATAAACAACTTTTTCTTATTTATTCCGCTTAGGGCTAGGAAACCTATCCAAATACCTAAAATAACAATTGCCGAACCCATATCCGGTTGAATTGCAATAATTCCGGCAGGAATAAGGGTATAAAGAAGAGAAACAAAAATATTTTTATTTTGCCAAGCCGCTAAATGTCTTCTAGAAAAAAAACCGGCTAAGATAATGATGAGAGCCACTTTAGCCAGCTCCGAAGGTTCAAAATTAAAACCACCCAGCCTTATCCACGACTTTGTTCCTCTAACTAAACCTGATTGGAAAAAAGGAACAAGAAGGAGGAAAACACTAAACCAATAAAGACTCTTCCTAAACCAAGTTTGACTAACCAACCAATGCCATTCTATCTGACTGCCCAAAATTATCACTAAAAAAGCAATAACATACCAAATAAGTTGTTTAGAAAAGTAAGTATGGCTGACACTAGCTAAAGTTACCAAACTAATAACGGCTAAAATAACCACTAAACCCAAAAGAGGCCAATCAAATTTTTTAAAATCAACAAGTTTCATATAAGAAAAATCTTATTCCAAATTAATATATACCTGAGTACTCGTCGCCTGCATATCTTCTTTTATCTTTTCATCTACCGGTATAAATATTTCAAACTCTTTTTCTCCAAAAGAATCTACGTTGTTTAAAACCGTTCCTCCGGTATACAGCTGAAAACCAAATTTATCTACTAACACCCCTATAAGCTTTACCTTAAATAAAGAAAGTAAACTTTTATTCTCCAGAACCCCGGTAATTCTCACTCTTTCATCTTCTATAGAAGTAACTACCTCTTTTACTTCTACATCCTCTTTTAATAAAGAAGAAGTAGGACTATGTTCTTCGCTAAAAATTTCAATATCAACAGAATTTACAGAATCTTCAAAAACATCAAGATCAAAAATAAACTCTTTCATTTCTGGTAAAAGCGTATCAACACCTCTTACTTCTTTAAGTAACTTTTCACCTGCTCCCTTAACAATAAATTTATAAGAAAAAGACACCTCCACATCCGGGTTGGGATTGTTTAACTGCACAAGAAAAGCAGTTTCTCCTGAATCAAGCTGAAAAAACTTAGGAGCTTTAATTACCTTTACGGAAAGATAATTTTCCTCCTTAGGTTCTATGGGCTCTTCTTTTTCAAACTTAAACCCGGCTAGAGAAAGAATACCCCAAACAACAAAGGCAATTATCAAAATATAAAGCAATCCGTATAAAAATTTTTTTAATCCTCTTGGCATTTATTTTAATGATAACACAAGAGAGCTTTATTAATTATCTTTATAAATTCTTCTAAATTTAAACTAGCTCCGCCTATAAGCAAACCGTCAATATTCTTGTTTTCTAAAAAGTCATTAGAATTTTTTCCGGACACAGAACCTCCATACAATACTTTACTTTTTTCAAGCCCTTTCTCTTTCAAAAAGCCTTTAATGAAAGAGATTATCTCAACTGCCTCTTTGGGATTGGCTGGCTTACTATTTTCTTCATTGCTTATTGCCCAAAGAGGTTCGTAGGCTACCACAAGATTTTCCGGTCTTTTCTCAAGAAAAATTTCTGTTCCTTCTAGACCCACTTCCAGCTCATTGGAAATAAAACTTTTTACCGCATCAATACCTTTGCTCCTTACCTCCTTACTCTCCCCTACGCATAAAACAACTGAAAGATCTTCTTTTAAAGATTTTTTTATCTTTTTATTAATCTCTTCATCGGTTTCACCCATTTTTCTTCTTTCAGAATGGCCAATTATTACAAAATCAACTCCTGTTGATTTAAGCTCATCAGCTGAAATCTCTCCGGTATAAGCTCCTTTATCTTTCCAAAAAACATCCTGGCTGCCAAGTAAAATTGATTTTTCTTTTATAATTCCGGAGACCAAATCTAAAAAAACAAAAGGTGGAGCTATTCCCACATCCACCTTCCTAAAGTTATCTTCCGATAAATAAGAAATTATTCCTTCGGCCAACTTTAAAGCCCCTCCTTTAGTTTGGGGATTCATTTTCCAATTTCCTAATATTAATTTTCTATCATCTTTACTCATCCCTTTTTAATATTTTATTTTTTAATTTTTTAAAAGCAAAAGCAAACATTACCTGCCAAGTTTTTAAATAATCTAGAAGTTTGGGAAGAAAAATGTCATCAGCCACATCAATAAACTTAATTCTAAAACCTAGCAACTCCTTAAAAATCAACGTTTTTAAAAGGTCCGAAAAAGAAACATCTCTTATCATTTCAGAAGAAAAACAAATTATTTCAGGATCTCTAACCACTTTGATTTTATTGTTAAACTTTAAAATTTTTTCTAATGCAAAAGTTTTCCAATTTAAAAACCTAAACCAAGAACTCTTCCTATTTTTATAAGGAACAAAAATATCACCGGTATTTATTTCTTTTAAGGAAGCATCAACCAACTTTTTAAAGCTGTCCAAGGATATTTTTCTTTCAGGTTTAACAACTACAACTATATCGCCTCTTACTCTACCTACAACCTCTTCTTCGGAAAAAGACAAAACCTCAGGAATTACACTTTTGTAATTCTCGGCTAAACTGGAAATACTTTCCTTTTCTTTTCCGGTTAAAATAATTTCAGAAAAATTATACTTACATTTTTCTAAATAATAACTAATTTCCGCAAGAGCCAACACTAAACTATCCCTAGAAAAACCATTCTTTTTATGACTCAAGGGAATAATTATTGATAGCCTCAAATTTTTATAACCCATTGTTAAAATTATCTCTAATTATTTAATCTTCTTACTATGTCTTCCTCTACTTTTTGTCTGGGTATCCCGTATTTTCCCCTAACAATTGATTCCAACTTATCTTTTTCTGATAAGTTCGGAGGTGGCGGTGGAAAAGTATGTATATTAAACGGGTTAGATGTCGTTCCATTTATTAAAAGCTTAGCGTACATATTAAAATTATCAGCATTTACTAAATCTTCTTCAGAAATCTGACTGCCAAATTGTTTTATAAGCACCTCAGCATCAGCCGCACCAACCCTAAAAGAAAGAGTTGATCCTACATTTCCAAAAACAGCATTCTTTACATCATCTGATAATTGGTTAATAAATTGATGGGCTATAGTTAAATTTAAATGATATTTTCTTGCCTCTGAAAGTATTGAAGATATTGAATTGGTTGTAAAATTCTGAAACTCATCAATAAAGAGGTTATAATCTCTCCTGTTTTCTTCGGGCACATCCGCTCTTCCTAAGGCCGCCATTAATATTTTTCCGATAATAATCATTCCTAAAAGATTGGCATTCAACTCTCCAATTTTTCCTTTAGAAAGATTAACTAAAAGAATTTTTCCCTCATCCATTACCTTTCTAAAATTAAAAGAAGACCTGGCTTGGCCAATAATTACTTTCATATAATCATTGGCAATAAAGTTTCCAAATTTTGAAGTAATGTAGGGGGTAATATTTGAAAGTGAAGCTTCCCCACCGGCCTTTTCAGCTTCTTTTCTCCAAAAATTAACAACCATCGCGTTACTTATTCTATTCAATTTACGATTTCTATAATCAGAATCAGAAAAAACTCTGGGTACTTCCATTAAAGTTGCCGGCTCGTTTGGCGCATCTTCCATTAAAAGAAGCAAGGCGTTTCTCATATATTGTTCAAACATTGGACCGCCCGTTGCCTTCAAATCATAAAGCTTGTCTAGAATTCCAATCATTTCATTAACAACAAAAGTTTTTTGCTCAGGTTTTTCAAAATCATATTCAAGCATGTTAAGACCCATACACCAATCAAGCGAAGTGGGATCAAAAAGAATAACATCATCTTTCCTGTTTTCCGGTATCAAACCTAATATATGGGAAATAGAATCTCCATGAGGATCCAGTAAGGCAACCCCTTTGCCATTTTGAATATCCTGAACTACTAAATTAGTCAAAAAACTAGTTTTCCCTGTTCCGGTTTGGCCGATTATATAAAAATGTTTTCTTCTATCTTCATCAGAAACATAAATATTCTTTGTTTCTCCTCGATAAATATTTTCTCCCAACGACACGCCTTGTTTAGGTAATTGAGAAGGAGGAGGAAGTTGTTTTGACCTTAAGTGTTTTACTCTTGGAGTTTCTGTGTAAGGAGTAGGAAAATGAAAAACACTAGCTAGTTCCTCTGAGTTTAAGATAATTTTTTCATTGTCTACAAAATTTCTAAAAGAAAAATTATGGGCGACTCTTCTGATATTTTTATCTTTAACAAGACTAAGATCGTTATGTTCCGGAGAACTGAACTGAGAAAAACCTGCCGAAACCCCGTCATAAATAGACTCGGCCTGGAATTGACTTGGCCCTGAAGCCATAACTCTAACATTTACCTCAAATAAAGGTTTCTTTAATTTGTTCTGAACTGCCTTAACCAAATCTTCGTCAATTTCTTTTTTTTCTTCTTTGTTCTCTTCTTTTTTTTCACTCTCGCCTTTTGCGATTTTCATAAAATCATTCACCAAATCTTCCTTGCCAATATTTTTTAAATCTTCCCCTTTCTTTAAACCTTTTAGAATACTCTTAATTTTTTGTTTATAAGAAGAACCGGCCGGCTTCATTACTACCTGAATTGCACCGCCCTCACCAATCTCATTAACTTCTGAAAGTCCGCCTAAAACCGACTGGAAAGTATCGGTTTCCACTTGTGAATAAGTACGAATAGGAATAACATAATTTTCTTTTTGTCTTAAATAACCTCCAATTGATGTTCCTGAATGATGAAAAATATTATAATCGCCAACATCTTCAACCAAGGCATTGCTCCACACAGAATGAACTTGAGTCACAAAAGCTTCAGAAAATTTAGCCGGAACGGCTGCGTAAAAACAAATCTCTTCTCCAAATTGAGAAACCGCCGCCTCAAAAACGATGGGCTTGTTAAACCCGGCAAAAGAACTGAAAAAATGTTCACTTTTTGTTATCTCTTTTATTAAATCACTTCCCTCTTCCCTTTTGTTTGGAAATTGGAGACTAAATAATTTTATTTTCAAACTTTCAACCAATCTCTTCCTTTTCTTCTTTATCAAGTAAAAAGCTACAAGTGCAGCTATGGCAATAAGAGCAAAGATAATAATAAGTGTTACGATAAAGTCCATAAACAAAATTATAATTTCCCTCTTTTTTCTAACTCCGGAATAAGTTTATCCACTAAAGCGTCATGAAAAGCGTCTTGAATAAAAGGAGAATATTTTCTTGACTCCCGAAGCGCCCTTAAAATACTTTTATTTAAAGATATATCAATAAGCCCTTCAATTATTACCTTAACCTCTTCGTTAACATCTTCTTCTATATAGTCCGGAAGATAATTTTCCTCATCTTTTAATTTATTAGGAATAGAATTATCTAAAGTTTCCGTTGATTCTAATGGGTTCTCCTCAGCAATTTCTTTAATTGATTGTTTTACTACTTCCCTCTTTTTTTCAGGAATTTCATAAAAAGAAGAATCCTCTTTTTCGGTCCTGTTTTTAACTTCCTCTACTCTAGCCCCAACCCTTTCCAAATCCTCAGCTATTTCTTTTTCTTCACTAAAATTTTCTACCTTCATACCTTAATTATCGCAAGGAA
>CAZXDO010000024.1:0-43647 GCA_964639325.1 uncultured Candidatus Saccharibacteria bacterium | reverse complement strand
ACAGCTTGGTAGTTATTCACTAACTAATTCCTTTGTTATGTCTTCAGGAATAATGTTGTATTGGTGGAATTTCATATTAAACGTTGTGGATAACTTTTTGGGGTTAAATTAAGGTTTTGTTATAAGGAGAATGCTTTTTAAATTTATTCTTGAGGGAAGTGTTTAGATATGAGATAATTAAGGTATGCTGAAAAAGGAATCTCATATTGTTCCTAATTTTTTTGATAAAGAAAAGGTTAAGATGTCTCCTGTAAGGGATGGATATGGAAAAGGGGTAGTTGAGGCAGGTGAAAAAAATGAAAATGTAGCGGTTTTAACAGGAGATCTTAAAGAATCAACTCGGAGTCATTGGTTTGCCGAAAAGTTTCCTGAAAGGTTTTTTGACGTGGGAGTGGCTGAACAAAATATGGCAGGAATTGCTTCCGGCTTTGGTGTTTCCGGAAAAATTCCTTTTATAGCTTCTTATGCAGTTTTTTCTCCGGGCAGGAACTGGGAGCAAATTAGAACAACAATTGCTTATAATGATTCTAATGTAAAAATTGTTGGCCACCACGCCGGTCTTTCTACGGGTCCGGATGGGGCAACTCATCAAGCTATTGAGGATATTGCCACAATGAGAGCAATGCCTAATATGAAAGTAATTGTACCGGCAGATGAAATAGAAGCAAAAAAAGCAACAATTATGGCAACGGAAATATGGGGGCCGGTTTATCTTAGAGTATCCCGTCCCAAGACACCTGTTTTTACAACTGAAGAAACTCCTTTTATCCCCGGGAAGGCGCAAGTTTTTTGGGAAAACAAGAAACCGGAAGTGGTGATAATTTCTTGCGGATGGCTCACTTACAATGCCTTATTGGCCGCAAAAGAATTAGAAGAAGAGGGTTTGGAAACGGTGGTTTTAAACAATCACACCATAAAACCCTTGGATGAAGAAGCTATTTTAAAATATGTAAGGAAAACAGGCGCGGTGGTAACAGTTGAGGAACATAATATTTTGGGGGGATTAGGTTCGGCGGTATCAGAGCTTTTGGCAAAGAAAAATCCGGCTCCAATTGAATTTATTGGAGTAAAAGATACTTTTGGAGAGTCGGGGAAACCGGAAGAGTTAATTGAAAAATATGGAATGAGTGTTGAAGATATTAAAAAATCAGTTAAACGCGCAGCAAAGCGTAAATAAAATATAATTATGTATGATGTAATAACAATTGGGTCAGTAACACAGGATATTTTTTTAAAGACCGGTAATCTTAAAAATCTTGAAAATGAAGATTGTTTAAAAAAATTAGATTTTGTTGGAAGAAAAGTAAAGTGCTTCGCTGTTGGCGACAAGGTTGAGGTTGATGATTTAATGGTTGAGTTTGGGGGCGGGGGTGCTAACACAGCAGCTTCTTTTGCTCGGCAAGGTTTTAAAACGGGGGCAATTATAAAGGTAGGCGATGATTATATCGGTAATCAGGTAGTTGATAATTTGAAGAATCTTGGAATTGAATTAATTGTTTCCAAGGATAAGAAAGAGAAGACAGCTTATTCTTTAATTCTTCTTACGCCCTCCGGAGGACGGACAATTTTTAATTATCGTGGAGCCGGAGAGAAAATATCAAATAGAGACGTGCCTTTTTCCCGCCTTAAGGCAAAATGGGCTTATATTTCCCCAAGCAATATTCCTTTTTTGGTTATTGAAAAAATAGTTGATACTTTAAAAAAGAACGGAGTTAAGATAGCCATGAATCCTTCCGGAAACTATATTGAAATGGGTTTAAAGAAAATGAAACCTCTTTTTAAAAACATTGATGTAGTGATACTTAACCGAGAAGAGGCAGCAGAGTTAACAGATTTAGATTATAACGATGAACGGGCTATTTTTAGAAAGTTTGATAAAATAATTGGAGGGATTGCGGTAATGACCGAAGGAGAGAAGGGTTCAGTTGTTTCTGACGGCCGATATATGTACCGGGCCGGGGTTTATCCGGAAAAAGAAGTAATTGATAGAACCGGGGCCGGGGATGCTTTTGGAGCCGGTTTTGTAGCCGGTCTTATCCAGAAAAACGAGATAAGTTGGGGGCTTAAACTTGCTTCTGCTAATGCTGCTTCGGTGATTGAAAGCGTGGGGGCTCAAACCGGAATTTTGCCTAAGAACGCTCTTAGGAAAGAAAGGTTTAAGTATTTAGACCTTGATATTGAACCATTAATATAAATTAAAATGAACAATTCTATAAAAAAAATATCTAGTATTTTAAGAACGGATCAGGATAATATCGCGAAGGTCCAAGAACGTCTTTCCGAGGTTACGGGAAAAAGAAATATTTTAGATAAATTGATGGAAGAAAATGAGAGACAGATAAGTGAAAAGTTGGATAAATTGGGAGTAGCTCGGGACGCTAAAGCTAAAGAAGTGTATGACGCTTTGACGTCAAAAATTGAAGCAGATGATAAAAGGCTGTCTGAAATTATGGGAAATCCGATAAGCGGTGATAAATCTGATTGCAGTAAAGTTTTGGCTATAGTTAAAGGAGTGATAAGTTCCCAAAGAGGTTTCTTTTTAAAAGAAGATAAAGCAAAAGAGTTTTTAGTTAATATCCCGCCCGAGAATGTTATGCGTTATTTGGGTTATGATTCTCCAACAAAAATGCTTGAGGAAGAAGATTTGTATGAGGTTTTTAGTTCTCTAAGATTTTTGGAAGATTCAGAGTGGTTGAACAACACCTTCTTTAAGCAATACGAAAGCTTAAAACCCGATGATTTTGAAGAACGGGACATAATAGTTAAAGCCTTAGGAGAAAAGTGGAACAAGGCTGCAGATAGTTTTATAGAAAAGAAATGGCACAATATTTCTCACTTGAAGGAAATGGGGATAGTTTTTGTTATTCCCAGGATATTGGGCATTTCCGGAGGGCTTCTTAGAATGGTTAGTTTAGTTCTTCATTATTTAAACGAAATTCCTTTTTACTCCGATATGTTTAAACAAAGCACGGAGGTTCCGGATATGTTTGCTCAAAAAGTAGTTTCTCTTCTTAAAGGTGAATCTATTGACAGAAAAATGATTGAAGGAGAGAAATCTTTATGGTTGGTTATTCAAAGATATTTAGCCAAAGAAGATGAAAATGATTGGCGTCTTTTTGTGCCCCACCTAAATCCGGAAGCTCTTCATTGGATGAAAGCGGAAAGAGATTTGGTAAAGATAGGGGATAGTTTAAACCATTTTGGTGAGAGTTTGAGGTTTTGGAATGACTTAGATTGGGTAGGTGATTACTTTAAAGATGACTCGGGACATGAGACACTGGTGAGTTTTGATTTAGTGGATACGGTAATGAGTTTGGTAAAAGAAAAGGAGCTTATTAAATACCTTTATCACCACCAAGAGGCACTTTGGAATAAGATTTTTATAGAATATTTTGGAGAAGAAAAGTTAGAGTATTTCATGAAAAGATATTTGCTTCAGGGATATTTTGAAATTTAATTATGGATTTATTAGAAATCTTAAAAACATACGAGAGAGAGGGTAGAGCAATGGGACATTTTAATATTGCTAATTTTGATATGTTAAAAGCTATTTCTAATGCAGCAGAAAAATATAACGTACCTCTTTTTATTGGAACTTCTGAAGGGGAAGAGGGTTATTTGGGAGCTTATAATATAGTGAGCATAATAAAGAGTTATAACGATTTCGGGTATCGTTTATTTTTAAACGCTGACCATATTCATTCAATTGAAAAACTTACCGAAGTGGTAAAAGCCGGTTATGATTCTGTTATTTTTGACGCCTCTAAACTTGATTTAGAAGAGAATATAAAGAAAACGAAAGAAGCTGTTTTAGCAGCGAAAGAGATAAACGGTGAAGTTTTAATAGAAGGGGAGTTGGGATATGTAGGGGCTTCTTCTAAGGTTTTAGAAACTATTCCGGAAGATGTTTCTCTCAATCCGGAAGACCTTCCTACTGCCGAGGAAGCAAAGAGATTTGTTGAAGAGACGGGAGTGGATATGTTAGCTCCGGCGGTAGGGAATATTCATGGAATGATGAAAAATGCTAAAAATCCTGATTTGAATATTGAGAGAATTAAGGAGATTAAAGAAGCTGTAAATGTACCTTTGGTTTTGCACGGAGGTTCCGGCCTTACAGACGGTAATTTTAAAGAAGCAATAAAAGCAGGGATATCTTTAATTCATGTAAGTACAGAAATTAGATCGGCTTGGAGAAATAGCCTTGAGGAAGCTTTAAAAAATAATCCGGATGAAGTGGCGCCTTACAAAATAATTCCTCCTGTTATTAAAAAAATGGAGGAAATTGTAGAAGGGAAAATAAAACTTTTTTATAATCTTTAACGTTAACTAAGAAGCTTATAAATTTTATATTTATTTGATTTTTTGGGTTTCTTGTTTAGTATATATTGAATATGACTGATAAAATAAAAAGTTTAATAATGGAAATAAGAGCCGGAGCCGGTGGAAATGAGGCAGCTCTTTTTGCTGAGGATTTAGGGAAAATGTATAAAACTTATTGCGAAAACCAAAATTGGTCTTTTAAAGTTACTGATTATACCAGGAATGAAGGAGGGGGGTTTAAAACTCTTATTATTCAAATAAAAGGTTCCGGAGCGTACGATTCCTTGAAATATGAATCAGGAGTTCATAGGGTGCAAAGGGTTCCTACAACCGAAAAAGCCGGGCGGATACACACCTCAACCGCTTCGGTAGCAGTATTACCGGTGGTTAAGCCCGAAGAGGTAAGAATTGAACCCCACGATCTTGATGTTTCTTTTTTCCGTTCTTCCGGTCCGGGAGGGCAGAACGTAAATAAAGTAGAAACGGCTGTTAGAATTATTCATAAACCGACAGGAGTTACGGTTTCTTCTCAACACGAACGTTCCCAAGCCAGAAACAGAGAAAGAGCAATGACGTTATTAAGAGCCGAGCTTTTTGAGAGACAAGAAAAAGAGAAACAGCAGGAAGTAGGTTTTACCCGAAGAGAACAAATCGGGGAGGCGGAGAGAGCGGAGAAAATTAGAACATATAACTATCCTCAAAACCAAGTCACCGATCACAGAATAAATAAAAAATGGAAACAGTTGGATAAAATAATAAATGGGGATTTAGGTATGATAGTGAAAGCTACAAAAAAAGAGTTGAGCTAATTTTATTTTCCTTCTTTAAGAATTTGAATATCCTTTTCTAGTTCTTTAGCTTTTTCTACTACGGCATCTCCATACCAGAAGCGGTATGTCCACCAGCGGCTGCCGGCATAATATTTAGCAGCGGCACAACGGTTTAAAAGAGTTTCGTAGGGGAGAATATGTTTGTTTTCTTCAGCATAATTTACACAACTTGAAGTTTCCATTAATTCTTTTATATAAACAGCGGTAGCTACAAAGGCGTCTTGATTGCTCCATGGATTGGAAGGTTTGCTGCCTGTAATTGAGCCTATTTGGTCTTTGCTAGAATTGTATTCCCAGACACCTCCATTTTTTTCATACCCTCCGTAAATAGCCCAGGTTGAAGGAATAAATTGAGCCGGTCCCATGGCGCCGCCATAGGCTCCGTGGGCATTAGGACAGGATACTTTGGTAATCATTGAATTTCCTTCAAGTCCTAGTTTTTTAATAATTGCTTTGAAAACCGGGATATCGCGGTCAGGGTGCATAGCTGTTTCGTATGAACATTGCCCGACATTTTTTCCGAGAAGAGATTCCCTGCTCAAAATAGCAAGAGTAAGAGAGGCTTTAACGCCGGTTCCTCCTTCTGCGAGTTTGGCTAATTCATAAGCCTTTTCAAAAGTTAATTCTCCTCCGCCGATGAGTTGGAAAATTCGGCTTCTTATTTCTGCTGCTGTCTGGCGAGTTTCTTCAAGAATTTCCTGATACTTTGATTCTTCATTTTGGGTTTGTTCTAAAAGATTGGCTTTATAACTTTTGGTATATTGAAGTTCTTGTTTTCTTGATTCACGGATAGTTTTAAGGTTCTCTTCATCTGACTTTTCCATTCCTAATTTTTCCTTTTCTTCTATTAATTTCTGGCGAAGATTAACAATTTTGCTTAAAGAGTGGTTAATATTATCTTGAACAAGAAGAATTTCATTTATGTTATTGAAAAAATCGGAAATTTTGCTGTTTTGAAGAAGAATTGCGATTAAAGTTTGGTTGTCGGTTTCATATAACGTTTGGAGAGCAGAAGCAAGGGCTTTTTTGTGGGATTCAATATTATTTTGGGTTCTATTTATTTGCCCTTGGGTTTCATATATTTCACTGTTTAATTTTTGCAGAGAAACATTAACCGCTTCAATTTGCAAATTGATTTTATTTGTTTGGGCATTAATACTGTAGATTTCGTTTTGAAGGGTTCGTCCCTCGGTTTTGTATTGGTTGATTATTTCCTGCTGTTCTGCCATTTCTATTTCCAAATCTTCCAGCTTGTTTTCAAGATACTCTCTTTGAGATCCAATTTCATTGGATGAGAGTTTTTCTAAATCCTCGGTGGAGGTAGCTATATCTATTGATGAATTTTCTTCATCTGTTGAAGTGGCTGTTTGAGCTTTGGTAGAGAAAGCGAAGGCGGCAAAAGAAACAAAAAAAATAAACAAGGCGATTATAAAAATCTTGTTTTTGTGTAAATTATTTCTATATTTATCGGAAGCAGCCATACATAAATAATACCACAAGAAGGTGTTTTAAAACCAAGATTAGGTCAAGGTTACTCTATCCGTTTTCTTTTTCTGACTGTTCTTTGTTTTTTGGAGAAGAATCTTCTTCCTTTTCTTTTTCATCTTTAACTTCTTCTTCGAGTTCTTCAGCCAAAGGAGTTGTTTCTTCCTCAACAATTTCTTCTTCTTTTTCTGAAACGGTAACTACGGTTGTTTCAGGAGGAGTGACTAATTCTACATTAGAAGGAATATTCAAATGTTCTACAAGGATATGATCTTTAGTTGTTTTAAGGTTAGTAATATTAACTTCAATCTCATGGGGAATATCTTGAGGAAGAGCCTCAACTTCAATTTCGTTTAGTACTTTAATGACGATAAGGTCGTCTTTTTCGGCAGGTGCTTCACCTACAAATTTAAGGGGCACCTCTGCCTCTATCTTAGTGTCACGGCTGACCATATAGAAATCAACGGACAAAGGTTTACGGTTTAGGGGATGTATTTGAATATCGGTTATCATTGTAGGGATAACCTTTTTTTCGTCTTCTATATTTACCTCAATTATGGTGTTTTTTCCGGCTTCTTTATAAACTTTATTGAAGTCTTTTTGAGATATCAAAATATGTTTATTTTCTATTTCAGGTCCAAATATTTCAGCAGGAACAAAACCTTCTTTGCGAAGAGCTTTGACTTTTCTTCCTAAAATTTCTCTTTTTTGAGCTTCAAGTTTAATAGTCATATTTTTATTACTTTTATTTTCCTTTCTTTTCCTTTTTAGCTTTTTCTTGTCTTGCTTTGAATTTTTCAGCTCTTCCGGCCGTATCCACTAATTGTTTCTTGCCGGTAAAGAAAGGATGACATTTGTTGCATATTTCAACTTCAATGTTTTTTTTGGTAGAACCGATAGTAAAAGTATTACCGCAAGCGCATTTTACCGTGGCTTTTTCATAATATTCTGGATGTATATCTTTTTTCATAGATTTGTTTTAGGTTAGTTTTGTCATATTAACTTAATAATTTAAATATGTCTAGTTACCTAAAAAAGACGTGTTTTTGGAAGTTGTTTTTAGCAGTATTTTTTGGTATTATTAGAGTATGCTAAAGCCCTTGAAAAGGGTTTTATAATTGGCTTAAATTCCTAACAAAATTAGAATTTTGATAAATATGGCAGATAAAAAAAACAAGAAAAATGTTAAAAAATCTGATTATGGAGCAGAAGATATTTACATACTCGAGGGCCTTGATCCTGTAAGAAAAAGGCCGGGAATGTATATCGGATCGACCGGCCCAGATGGTCTTCATCATCTTATTTGGGAGGTTATTGACAACTCTATAGACGAAGCAATGGCGGGCTATGCTACAAATATTTTAGTTGAGCTTTTGCCTGATAATGAAGTGAGAGTAACTGATGATGGTCGGGGGATTCCGGTAGAAAAACATAAACAAAGCGGAAAATCTGCTTTAGAAACAGTAATGACCACCCTCCACGCCGGAGGTAAATTTGGCGGTGAGTCTTATAAAGTATCCGGAGGATTACACGGAGTGGGTGTTTCTGTTGTAAATGCTCTTTCTTTATGGTTGAAAGCTGAGGTTTGCTTAGAGGGAAATAGGTACGTGCAAGAATATGAAAGAGGCAAGCCAAAAAGCAACGTTAAAAAACAAGGGAAATGTGAGAGAAATGGTACTACTGTTTCTTTTAAACCGGATCCAGAAATTTTTACAGGCGGCGGCAGTTTTAATTTTAATCTTATCGTAAACCATTTGAGACAGCAGGCTTATTTAACTAAAGGTTTACGAATTGATATTTTAGACAAGAGAGGCGAGAAGGATAATTCTTATGCTTTTTATTTTGAAGGAGGGTTAAAATCTTATCTCACTTACTTAATTGGAAATTCCAACCCTATTCATGACCATCCCTTTTATATTCATAAAGAGGAAAATAGTGTTGATATTGAAGCGACTTTTTCCTATACCGATGATGTTGAAAGTGAAGAGCACACGTTTGCTAATAATATTTATACCGCAGATGGAGGTATGCACCTTACCGGTTTTCGTTCTGCCCTTACTAGAACCCTTAACGATTATGCCAGAAAGGAAGGTTTTTTGAAGGATTCTGATAGTAATTTGACGGGAGAGGATGTCAGGGAGGGAATAGTAGCTGCTGTTTCGGTAAAGTTAAGTGCTCCCCACGAACCTCAGTTTGAAGGGCAAACCAAAGCTAGGTTAGGTAACCCGGAAGCAAGAAGTGCGGTAGAAACCGTGGTTAATGAAGCTTTAAGCGAATTTTTGGAGAGATACTCAAATGATGCTAAGAGAATTTTGGAAAAAAATCTTTTGGCGGCTAAGGCTAGAAAGGCGGCTAAAGCAGCTAAAGATACTGTTTTAAGGAAAGGAGCTCTTGAGGGATTATCCCTTCCCGGAAAATTAGCTGATTGTATTTCTAGAAAACCAGAAGAATCAGAGCTTTTCATAGTGGAGGGCGACAGCGCCGGTGGATGTTTTTCTGGTGATACTGAAGTAGCCCTTGTCGATGGCCGGAATGTTAGTTTTAAAGATTTATTTAAAGAAGCAAGGAATAATAAGAAAAATTATTGTTATACGATAAAAGAAAACGGAAATATAGGAATAGCTCCTATAAAAAACCCTAGAGTAACTAAGAAAAATGTGGAAGTGGTGGAAGTGACGCTTGATAACGGAAAGAAGATTAAATGTACTCCCGACCACTTATTTATGCTTAGAGATGGTAGTTATAAAAAAGCTGAAACTCTAACCAAAAATGATTCTCTTATGCCTTTTAGAAAAAAACTTTCTGAAAAAGGAGGAGGAATAACAATAGAAGGTTATGAAATGGTTTTTGATTCCAAGATAAACAAATGGATATTTACCCACCTTTTGAGTGATAAGTGTAACTTAGATAATGGTGTTTATAAAAAGATAGTTAATTCTCATGTACACCATAAGGACTTTAATAAGTTAAATAATAATCCTGATAATTTGGTTAGAATGAATAAGGATGAGCATATAAACCTTCATCGTGAGATGGCTAAGATGACTTTGAACAGGCCTGATGTTAGGAAAAAGCTTAGGGAAATAAGGAAGACATTGGAATTTAGAGAGAAAATTAGAAAAGTGATGACTACCCCTGAAATGAAAAAGATATTAAGTAAGAGGGCAAAAAAACAGTGGGAGAGTGTTGAGTATAAGAATTATATGGTGAAAAAGTTTTTGGAATTTTATTATTCTAACGAAAAATATAGAAAAGAATCTGAAAGTAGATTATACAAGGAACAAAAAAGATATTGGTCAGATTTAAAAAATAGAAACAAGCAATCAAAAAGAGTTTCGGAGTATTTTAAAAATAATCCTGATAAAATAGAAGAGTTATCTAAAATAGCAAAAAAACAGTGGGGTGATTCGCAACTTAGAAACTGGCGATCAAAAAAAACAAAAGATCAATGGACTTCTGACTTTAGAAAGAAAAGGAAAGAAGCTTACAACCTTACCTATATGAATAAAGCTTTGAAAGTTCTTCATGATATTTATCTTGAGAAAAAGAAGATTGATATAGGAGAATATAATAGATTAAGAAGAGAATCTAATGATAAGAGTTTGATTAGGTATGAAACCATAAGAAATAGGTTTTTTGGAAACAATGACAGAAAGATGAAAGAGGCTGTTGTAAATTACAACCATAGAGTTGTCGGAATCAAAAGAATACATGAGAAAATAGATGTTTACGATTTAGAGGTAGAAAAAACTCATAACTTTGCCTTATCGTCTGGAGTATTTGTTCATAATAGTGCCAAGGGAGGGAGAGATAAGAAAACACAGGCAATATTGCCTCTTCGGGGTAAAATATTAAATGTGGAAAAAGCGAGAATCGATAGAATGTTAAAAAATAAAGAAATAAGAGCTTTGATTATAGCCCTTGGTACGGCTATAGGAGAAGAATTTGATGTTTCTAAGCTTAGGTACCATAAAGTCATAATTATGACTGACGCCGATGTAGATGGAGCTCATATTAGAACCCTTCTTTTAACTCTTTTCTATCGTTATTTCAGGGAAATCATTGAACAAGGTTATCTTTACATTGCTCAACCCCCACTTTATCAATTAAATAAGGGTAAAAAGGTGGAATATGCGTATAATAATGCTGAGTACGATAAGTTAGTTAAAGAAATGGGAAAAAATGTTAATGTTCAAAGATACAAAGGTCTTGGAGAGATGAATCCTGATCGTCTTTGGGCAACTACCATGAATCCGGAAAATAGAGTTTTGAAAAGGGTAACAGTTAAAGACGCTGCTGAAGCAGACAACCTTTTTGATGTATTAATGGGAGAAGAGGTGGCTCCAAGAAAGAAATTTATTCAAGCTCACGCTAAAGGAGTTAAAAATTTGGATATATAAATAGCAGGGTTTGACATAAGGGTGTTTTATTTAGTATTCTATTGATTAAAATGTTTAACAAAATTGGAAAATTTTTAAAGGAAGCTCATCAGGAGTTAAAACGGGTTAACTGGCCGACCAGAAAAGAGACTGTTCGTTACACTCTTTTTGTAATTGGTATTTCGGTAGCAGTAGCTCTTTATTTGGGTTTGCTTGATTATATTTTTACAAGTGTTTTGAAGTTAGTTATTTAATAAAATGTCAGAAAACAATAAACAAACAATTTTAGATGATTCCGGAGAGGGAAAAGAAAGACATTGGTATGCCGTACACACTTATTCCGGTTACGAGGATGCGGTAGCCCGTTACCTTAATCAAAGGGTTAACTCTTTAGATATGAATGATAAAATTTTTAATGTTATTGTTCCCAAAGAAGCGAAGATAAAAGTAAGAGGAGGAAAGCGTTATGTTGTTAAAGAAAAAATATACCAGGGTTATGTTTTGGTAGACATGATTCTTGATCAAGATTCTTGGTATATGGTTAGAAATACTCCCCGAGTCACCGGTTTTGTAGGTTCTGATCCAACCAATCCAACACCTCTTTATAAGGAAGAGGTTGATGATATTATGCAAAGAATGGGGGAAAAAGAACCTACTCACAAAGTTGATTTTAAGAAGAATGAAACTGTTAGAATCATTGATGGTCCCTTTAAGGATTATGATGGTAAAGTGGCTGAGGTTGATGAGGAGAGAGGGAAGGTGAAGGTTGTTGTACCAATATTTGGTCGAGATACGACCGTTGAGCTTGATACTCTTCAAGTTAAAAAAATATAATTTAAAAAATATGGCAAAAAAAATTAAAGCAGTATTAAAACTTCAGATTCCGGCCGGTCAGGCTACACCGGCTCCTCCTACAGGACCGGCCTTGGGTCAGCATGGTGTTAATATAGGTGGTTTTGTAAGCCAGTTTAATGAAGAAACTAAAGATATGGGCGGTGAGCTTATCCCCGTAGAGGTAACTATATACGAAGATAGGAGTTTTGATATGAGATTGATGACTCCTCCGGCTTCTTATTTATTAAAGAAAGCAGCTGGAATTGAAAAGGGTTCCGGGGACTCTCGAAAGAAAAAAGTAGCTACAATAACAAAAGAAGATTTAAGAAAAATTGCTGAGAGAAAAATGGAAGATTTAAACGCTAATGATATAGAGGCAGCAATGAAAATTATTGAAGGCACGGCTAAAAATATGGGTATTTCCGTTGAGGAATAACTATATTTTTGGGAAGGAATTGTTTGTATTAATTTACTAATATCGGGGTGTTTAACACCCCGAATTTCTTATTTTTTAATAACTATAAAAAATATTTATCTCTTCTTTTATTTTTCATTTTTGGAAATTATGTATAATGAATTATATGCCTAAAGAATATCAACCAACTATAGGACTTGAAATACACGTAAGATTAGATACAGAAACTAAAATGTTTTGTCCTTGCCGCAACGACTCAAACGAAAAACATCCTAATGTAAATGTTTGTCCAATTTGTTTAGCTCATCCCGGAACTTTGCCGGTCATAAACAAAGAAGCGGTTAGAAAGGTGATAATGTGCGGAATTGCCATAGGAGGGGAAATAGCAAAAGAAACAAATTTTGACCGCAAAAGTTATTTTTACCCCGATCTTCCTAAAGGTTTTCAAACTTCTCAATATGACAGACCTCTTGTTTCAGGAGGTAACCTTAAGGGCGTGAGAATAACTAGAATTCATTTGGAAGAAGACGCCGGAAGCTTGGTTCATTCGAAAGAAGATTCCAGTTTGGTTGACTATAACCGAGCAGGCACTCCGCTTATGGAGTTAGTTACTGAACCTGATATTAGAAGCGCTGAGGAAACAGTAGAATTTGCTAAAGAACTTCAGCTTATTTTACGGTATATTGGAATTTCAAACGCAGATATGGAAAAGGGGGAAATGAGAGTAGAGGCAAATATAAGTCTTGATATGGGAACAAAAGTAGAGTTAAAAAATATTAATTCTTTTAGGGCTGTGTTTTCGGCAATTAAATATGAAACAGAAAGACAAAAAGAAATGCTTTTGGAAAGCAAAAAAATAGAGCAGGAAACGAGAGGTTGGGACGAAAAAAAACAAAAAACTTTTTCTCAAAGAAGTAAGGAGGAGTCTCATGATTATCGTTATTTTCCTGAGCCGGACCTGCCTCCTTTAGATCTTAAAGATTGGGACTTGAAGAAAATTAAACTTGATTTGCCCGAACTTCCAGAAGAGAAGAGAAAAAGGTTTGTAAATCAATTTAACCTTGCTAAAGAGGAGGTGGAGATTTTAATCAGCCGAAGAGAAGAATCGGAATATTTTGAAGAAGCCGTTTCAGAATTAAAGACCTTTGATAAAGGGGCAAATGTAAAATCTCTCTATAACTACTTTGTTGGGGAACTAAGGGGCTTAATGAGTGATAAGGGTATAAAGTTTAAAGATTTAAAGATATCCCCGGAAAATTTTGCTGAATTTGTTTATATGACTTTAAGTGGAGATCTTTCAAGTAAGCTTGCTAAAAATATGCTTTTAAAAATGATTGAAACAGGCAGAGATCCGAGTGATATTAAAAAAGAAGGAGGCTTTGATGTTATTGGCGAAGGCGGGGAGTTGGAAAATTTTGTTAAAGAAGTTATTTTGGTAAATGAAAAAGCAGTTTTAGATTATAAAAAAGGAAAAGAGGAAGTTTTAAAATTTTTGGTAGGACAAGTAATGGCTAAAAGCAGGGGACAGGCTGATCCCGAAAAAGCTGCAGAAGCCCTAAAAAATTCTTTAAGGAAATAACTAAATAAATTTACTTATTCATATCAACTTGGGGGTTCCCGACACCCCCAAGTTACTTTTTTAAAAAGTTTTGAATTAAAGTAAAGGTTTCATCTTTGTTTTCTTGGTTAAACCAGTAAATTTTTTTGTTTCTTTTGAACCAAGTCATCTGGCGTTTGGCATATTTATAGCTTTCGTTTATTATTTTTTCCTTCATTTCTTCTCCAGAAATTTTATTTTGAAGATATTGGGCGACATAGCGATACTCGAGCCCAAATGATTCCAGACGTTTCCAAGAAATTCTACTTTCATGAAGATTTTTAATTTCTTTTACAAGATTGTTGTTCTTTAGCCTTTTTTCCAAACGATTTTTTATTTTTTCTTTTAACTTGTCTCTTTCACATTTGAGTCCGATAAAGAGAGGGTTATAAGGGGAATCCGGTTTTATTATTTTCGGAATTGTTTTTCCTGTGGTTTTTATTATTTCCAAAGCTCGGATTATTTTTTGTTTATTGTTTTTATTTATGTCTTTAGCTCTCTCGAGATCTAGTTTTTCAAGTTCTTTGTATAGTTCTTGGGTGCTTTTTTTATACAATTTTTCTCTCAGTTCTTCTTGGGGTGGAATTTCTGGTATTTGGAGATTGTAAATTAAGGTGTCAATATAGAAACCGGTTCCGCCGGCAATTATGGGAAGTTTTTTTCTTTTTACTATATCTTTAATAGCTTTTTGTCCTAAGGATTTGTATTGCCGGACCGTAAATTGTTTATTGGGTTTCACGATGTCAATAAGGTGGTGGCGAATATTTTTGTAGTAAAGTTTATCGTCTTTTTTAATAAGAGGAACTTTGGCCGTGCCGATATCCATCCCTTTGTACACTTGACGGGAATCGGCTGAAATTATTTCCCCATTGAATTCTTTGGCTATTTTAACTGCCAAGTCGCTTTTTCCTGAAGCGGTAGGTCCAACAATAACTAATATTTTGTATTTTTTAGTCATTTTAAAAAGATTATTGTATAGGAGATAGATAAAATCAACAGCCGGGAAATTTTCCGGCTGTTGATTTTTGATGTATAAGAATTCAGCTAATTTTTATTTTTAATTTCTTTAGAGATATTTTCTATAAATTTTTCTAATTCTAAACTCTTACTTTCTTTTTCGTGTCTTTTTCTTACGTTGACAGTATTACTTTCTTTTTCTTTCTTTCCAACTACGAGGATATAAGGGATTTTTTGGATTTCAGCATTTCTTATTTTTTTACCGAGAGTTTCATCGGATTCATCTAACTCAGCTCTTATATTTTTATTCTTTAAGGTTTCCTTTATTTCTTTACCGTATTCTTTGTATTCTTCGCTGACAGGAAGGATAAGGGTTTGTGTGGGAGCAAGCCAGGCAGGGAAGTCGCCGGCATAGTGTTCTATGAGAACGCCAAAAAATCTCTCCATTGAACCAAGAAGAGCGCGGTGGATCATAAAGGGTCTTTCTTTTTCACCATGCTTGTTTATAAAGTTTATATTAAATCTTTCAGGAAGATTAAAATCAAATTGGATGGTAGTACACTGCCATTCTCTTCCTAGAGAATCTTTTATTTTTATATCTATTTTAGGTCCGTAGAAAACACCTCCACCCTCGTCAATTTTGTATTCTATGTTTTGTTCTTTTAAAACATTTTCTAATTCTTTGGTGGCAGTTTCCCAATCCTTATCTTTGCCGGCGTATTTTTCAGGTTTGGTTGAAAGATAAATATTAAAGTCAGAGAAACCAAAATCTTTTAACATCTTTAAGCCGTGGCTTACCAGCTTGGAAAGCTCTTCAGGCATTTGTTCGGGGTGGCAGAAGATATGGGCATCATCTTGGGTAAAGCCGCGGACTCGGGTAAGGCCGTGGAGAGTGCCGGATCTTTCATAGCGGTATACCGTTCCCAACTCAGCGTATTTTATGGGTAAATCGTTGTAACTTCTTATTTTTGAATTATAAACTTGAATATGAAAAGGACAGTTCATTGGTTTCAAAAGATATTCTTCTTTTGTTTTTCCTTCTACATTCTTTTGGACATCTTCCAAGCTGCGGCCTATTTCTATAGGGGGATACATACTTTCATTATAGAAATTCCAATGGCCTGATATTTCCCAAAGTTTTCGGTTTGCAATGTGAGGAGTGTAGAGCCATTGGTAGTCAGCCCCGGCCAGTTCTTCATATAAATAATCTTCTATTATTTTTCTCATTTTGGCTCCCTTAGGCAGCCAAAGAACAAGGCCTTGGCCGATGTTTTCATCTATCATAAAAAGTTCAAGATCCCGCCCTATTTTTCGGTGGTCTCTTTTTTCCGCTTCTTCTAACGAAACAAGATACTCATCAAGTCCTTTTTTTGATTCAAAAGCCAGACCGTAAATGCGGGTGAGCATTTGGTTTGATTCATCGCCTCGCCAATACGCACCGGCTATATTTATCAATTTAAAAGCGTCGGGATTTATTTCTTTAGTGTTTTCAACATGTCCGCCACGGCAAAGGTCTGTAAAGATTTCTCCGGTTTTATAGATAGAAAGCTCACTTCCTTCCGAGATATATTCTTCTATTAGATCCAACTTAAAAGGTTGGTTGGAAAAAAGTTTTTTAGCTTCTTCTTCAGATATTTTTTCTCCTGAAAAAGGAAGGCCTTCTTTAATGTATTCTTTTATTTTATCCCCCAATTCTTGGAGATTTTCCTCGTTTAAAGAAACTCCTTCAGGGAAAAGAAAATCATAATAGAAACCATTTTCTATTGTTGGTCCTATTCCCAGCTTTGTTCTCGGGTATTTTTCAAGAACTGCTGCAGCTAAAAGATGGGCCAAGGAATGGCGGATATGGTCTATTTTTTTCTGATTTGTAGACATTGTGAATATTATTACAAATAATTATTGAAGAAACAAGGTGAATGATGTTGGAAAAGCACCAAATAACAAGCACCAAATTTCAAATAAATTCCAAACTTCAAATTCCAAATTCCAAACCTTTTGAGAGTTCGGTTATTGTAATTTGAGATTTATTTGTTATTTGTAATTTGGAACTTGAAATTTAGAACTTTAATTTCGTTAAAGTTCCTTAACTTGATTACAGATAAGTTTAGGGTCGTTATCTCGGCTTGATAATTTTCCTTTTACAAGGACTATTTTATTTTCTTCCCAAACTTTGCTGTTTTCTTGAAAGGTATTATTAAAAACAAGTATTTCGATAGAATCTTTTTCATCTTCAAGTTTTACAAAAAGCATAAGTTTTCCGTTTTTGGTAAGTATTTTTTTAACGGAAGAAATAAGTCCTGCCGTTATATAATACTTGCTTCCGCCGGCACCATTTTGGGTTATTTCTCCTATTGGTTTTACCCAGCTTGAAAGTTTGTTTTTGTATTTAATAAAAGGGTGGTCGGTAAGGTAGAGACCTAAAAGTTCTTTTTCCCAAGCTAGAATTTTATTTTTATCAACCTTTTCTCTAGCCGGTTTAAGTTTAAGAGTAATTGATGATTTTTTACCAAAAAGATCTCCTTGATTACTATCCATCTTTTTTCTGACAGCTTCTTTAAATCTAAGCATTTCTTCTATATTGGCAAGGAGCTTTCCTCTGTCGCTTTCAAAATTATCAAAGGCTCCGCATTTTATTAAACTCTCTAGTGATTTTTTGTTTAAATCATGATGGTGGACGCGGGAAAGAAAGTCAGAGATGTTTTGGTAGGGACCTCCTTCTCTTCTTTTTGCTATTATTGCATCAGCAATATTTCCGCCGATGTTTTTGACGGCAAGAAGGCCAAAGCGGATATTTTCCTCGTCTATGGTAAAGTTGCGATAGCTTTGGTTTATATCCGGAGGAAGAACTTCAATGCCCAAGCGGCGCGACTCACCGATGAGAAAACTTATTCTTTCAATATCATTACCGGAAACATTTAGGAGGGCAGTGGTAAACTCAATTGGGTAGCGGGCTTTGAGGTAAGCGGTTTGGTAGGCAATAGTAGCGTAGGAAGCGGCATGGGAGTTGTGGGAAATTATATCGTTGGCTACAAAGTTGTGGGTTTTAGGGATAGTAAGATCATAGGTGTCTTCGACTCCTGCGTATTCTATTTTTGCTACTTTGTCCCAATAGATGTCTGATTGAGCGTGATTATAGAGATTTTCGTTTCTGGTTTTTTCCGCTATTTCGTTGATAGTTTCCCTTAGATATCCTTTTTTCTTTTTATCTTTCATAAAGAGGCGCCAGGAAATGCCGGTTTCATTTGAAAAACTTCGAAAGGAACCTGCTTTTGTTTTTACAACCTCCCGGATTTCATTTAAGACCAGGGAAACAGGGATTGTATCAAAACTGCCTCTGGCGGACCAGGTTTTTATTTTTTTATTTATAATAGGATGTTTTTTTAAGATTTTTTTGGATGTTTTTTTCTTTTCGCCTACGAAATGCTTACTGAAGGCGTTGATGAACTTTTCAATGTTGTTGTAGCGGGAGATGGTTACGGTGTAGCCTTTTTTTATCTCCTCCCGGTATTTGAAATTTTTTTGGTGGATAGTGGAGAGAATATTAAAACGGAGAAGGAGGTGTTGGAGCTCTTTAGCCAGTTTTTTTGAGGAGGTGGCGTAGAATATTTGAGGATCTCGCTTGTTATTTATGCATCCGTCGCCTTGGAACATTTTGCTGATTAAGATAGAAAGGTCTTTGTTGGAAAGGTTAAAAACAAAGTCAGGGAATTTCTTTTCAATGGCAATTTTGTTTTTAATGCTCAGAGAATTAATCCATTCAACGGCTTCCGATTTTTCTTTTACATTCTTTCTTTTAGAGTAGACTGAGGCAGCGGATTTGCTTCGGTCTATTCTTCCAACAGTGTTTTTGAATTTCTCCAGGTTTTTAATATAGTCCTTTATTTCGTTTTCCTCTTTGGAGTAGAAGTAAAATCCGTGGGGGTGACAGAGATTCCCTTCTGCTATAAGGTAGCCGAGAAGAGCAAGTTTGTGTTTTTTTACCGGTTTTGTCTTTTTTGGTTCGGGAAGTGTGCGGGGGACGGCAAGGCGATCGCCTTCCTTTATGTTTTCAAGATTTTGCCAGCCGCTTTCGGTATAGAAGGGGTGGTTGGGGGTAGCGGTTATCTCTCTTCCACTTTTGGTAGTTATTTTCCAAACTTTCTTTTTTCCGTTGTAGTAGGTTTTGGTAGCAGGGTATTTTGCGAGTTTAAAGTTTTCTTTTATGGAGGCTACCGTCCCTTTTCCTTTCCGGTGGATTTCCTTTATTTCATCCAAACTGCCGGTTTCCGGGTTGTATATTTTAGTATCCCCTGTTAAACATCTGTTAAAACCATAACGGGCGAAGGGAGGAAAGAGGTCCCATATTTTTTTAGCGGTTTTTTCTTCAATGCCGTTTTTTATCATTCCTTCTATAAGTTTTACTTTTTGCTTATCAAGGAGTGATTTTATTTTTTTACCAATCGCTTTTCGAAGAACATCGGCCTCTCCAAGAGAATATCCGGCCAGGTTTCGGGCTATTCTCATCATTTGTTCTTGGTAAATTCCTATGCCATAAGTAGGGGAGAGAATTGGTTCAAGTTTAGGATGAAGAAAAGTAACATTTTCTTCACCAAACTTCCTTTTTATGTAGTGAGGGATAAGTTCCATGGGTCCGGGACGATAAAGGGAAACCATGGCGATAATGTCTTCAAATTCAGAAGGGAGAAGTTTTTTGAGATAACGTTGCATACCTTGGCCTTCCAACTGAAAAACACCTACGGTTAAACCTTTTTGAAGGAGTCGATAAGTCTTTCTGTCGTCCAGAGGTATTTTATTGATATCTATCTCTTTGTTGTGCTGTTCTTTTATGCTTTGGAGAGTTTCTTCTATAATAGTGAGGTTTTTGAGTCCTAAAAAGTCCATTTTAAGGATACCGAGATCTTCCACGCTATGCATTTCAAATTGGGTAATAATAGCGTCTTCTCCTTGGGGAGCTTTTTGGAGAGGAACATAGTTGGGAAGGGGTTTAGGAGAAATTACTACTCCGCAGGCATGAACTGAAGCATGGCGGACAACTCCTTCCAGTTTTAGGGCCGAGTCAATTAATTTTTTAACTTGTTCTTCGGTTTCGTACATTTCTTTAAGCTCATCAACCGAATCAAGAGCTTCTTTGATGTTTGTTTGGAAGGGGATAAGTTTGGCTACTCTGTCACAAAATCCGTATGAATATCCCAGGGCCCGTCCGGTATCACGAATAGCAGCTCTAGCAGCCATAGTTCCAAAGGTAATGATTTGAGCTACGTTTTTTTGGCCGTATTTTTCACGGACGTAAGCAATAACTTCATCGCGTCTTGTATCAGTAAAATCAATATCAATATCGGGAACTTGAACCCTTTCAGGGTTTAAAAATCTTTCAAAAAGGAGGTCGTATTTTAGTGGGTCAATATTGGTAATGCCGATAGAGTAAGAAACTAAACTTCCGGCAGCCGAACCCCTTCCCGGACCGACCACAATGTCTCTTTTTTTAGCCCATTGGACAAAATCTTGGACGATTAAGAAGTAATCGGCGAAGCCGGTTTTTTTAATAACTTCCAGCTCAGCTTTAAGGCGATCTTTAATCTCCGGAGTAACTTTTTCATATCTTTTAGAAAGCCCTTCTTTGGCTAGTTTGGTAAGATATTCTTGGGTAGTTTCTCCATTTGGTGTTTCAAATTTAGGAATTTTGTTTTCTCCAAGTTTTATTTCAACATTACATTTATCAACAATTTCTTCTGTTGTTTTTATTGCTTCCGGAGTGTCTTTGAAATATTCAGTCATTTCTTCAGTAGAGGCAAAATGAAGGTCAAAATCTTTTAGGGACATTCTATCATCACTTTCAATTACATTTTTTGTTTGGACGGCAAGAAGAATTTCGTGGGCGTCTTTATCTTCTTTATTAATGTAATGGGAATCTTGTGTAGCCACTACTTTACTACCTATTTTCTTGGCAAGTTTTTTCAATTCCTCATGAAGTTCGGAATAGTTTTTCTGGAGTTCTATGTAATAATCGTCACCGAACAAGGATTTAAACCATTTTGCTCTTTTTTCTGCTTTTTCTTTTTTTTCCTTTTTAACAAGAGAAGGAATTTCTCCGGAAATACATCCGGAAAGACAGATTAACCCTTCGTGATATTTTTCAAGGAGTTCGTCGTCAATGCGGGGTTTGTAATAAAAGCCTTCAAGGTTTGATATGGTAACTAGTTGAAGAAGGTTTTTCCAGCCGGTATTGTTTTTTGCCAAAAGAGTGAGGTGGTAGCGGTTTCTACTTGTTTTATCCTTTTTTTTCCGGCTTTCCGGAGCGTAATACGCTTCAAGACCCATAATTGGCTTGATGTTTTCCGCTTTTGCTTTTTTATAAAATTCGATAGCACCATAGAGGTTACCGTGGTCGGTTAAGGCCACGGCTTTCATTCCATGTTCTTTAGTTTTTTTAACAATATCTTCAATTTTTGACAGCCCATCTAACATGGAGTAATGGGAGTGTACGTGTAAGTGAGTAAATTTGTTCATAAATAAAGTTTTTCTACTTTAGATTATGCCCTTTATATTTTTTACTAGCAAGTTCCTTTCTTATTGACGTTTTTTGCTATTTTGGTATAATCTCAAACAGTATTTTTATAACCAAAAAAGAAAGGAGAAATTATGGCAAAGTGTCCGGTTTGTGAAAGCGAAATTATTGAAGTTAGGCCTTGGTTAAGGTGTTCTGAGTGTGGAGCTGAACTGCATTTAAAAATTTCAAAAACAGGGAGAGTTAAGAAAATAGTTGTTCATTCTTTTGATAATTTTGAAAGCGTAGGAGATGAGTTATTGCAGTTAGATTTAAAGTCTAAAGTTATTTAATTTAAGGGAAGATTTATACTTCCCTTTTTGTTTTAAAAAAATAATCATAGTCGTGTTATACTAATTTAGTAGGTTTGGTATTTTGTCGGTTACAGTTAACGATTATTTTTATAAAAATGTCGAAGATAATGAAATTAGTTTTTTTAGTTGTCGGTTTTTCTTTGGCGGCAATTGTTTTAATAGTTCCTTCAGTTCAAAAAGTGAAAGAGATTGAAAAAAAAGCTCTTGTTTTTATAGGCGACCAAATAATATACGCCGATGTTGCCGATACGGTTCTCAAAAAAAGAAAGGGATTGGCCGGAAGAAGTTATATGGGAGTAAACGAAGGAATGCTTTTTACTTTTAAAGAAACGGGTTATTACTCTTTTTGGATGAAAGGAATGAGAATTCCAATTGACGTTGTTTGGATTTCAGATGGAAAAATTGTTGGTTTCGAAGAAAGGGTTATGCCCGAGGAAGATAAAAACGATAGCGAATTAACCCTTTATCGCTCACCTCAACCAATTGACGCCTTTTTAGAAATTAGAGGAGGAAGGATAGATATTCTAGATGCTGAGATTGGAGATATGGTAGAGGTGAAAAGAGTTATTCCAAACGAAGGAAAGTTAATTAACCAAATAGTAACTTTTTTGTTACAATAAAGAAAAAGTTTCAATAAAATAATAATTATGACAAAAGTAGCAATAAATGGTTTTGGGCGGATCGGCCGTTTGTTCTTTCGCCTTGCCTTAGAGAATAAAGATGTTGACGTTTTAGCAATTAACGATTTGGGAAATATAGAAACCCTTGCTTATCTTTTGAAATACGATACCGTTTACGGACGTTTTTCTAGGGAAGTGGAAATAAAAAATGAGAATCTTGTTGTTGCTGAAAAGGAAATAAAATGTTTTCAAGAAAAAGACCCGGAAAATCTCCCTTGGGGTGATTTAGGAATTGATATTGTGGTTGAATCTACGGGAGTTTTCACTGAATATCAAAAAGCTAAAAAACACATAGAAGCCGGAGCAAAGAGAGTGGTAATTACTGCCCCTTCAGAAGGTGACGAAGGAGTAACTGTTCTTATGGGGATAAATGAAAACGGCCTTGAAGAATTTCCTCTTTCTTCAAATGCTTCTTGTACTACAAACGCAGCTTCTCCCGTGATTAAAGTTATTGATGAAGAAATTGGAATTGAAAAAGCAATATTAAACACCGTTCATGGATATACGTCTTCTCAGAATATTGTAGATGTGGCCCCTAAGGGTTCTAAGGTAAGAAGAGGGCGGGCAGCTGCCCAAAACATCATTCCCTCGACAACCGGAGCGGCTAAGGCCGTTGCTAAGGCTATTCCGGAAATGGAAGGAAAATTTGATGGAATTGCCTTAAGAGTTCCGGTAATAGCCGGATCTATAGCTGATATTACTTTTATTTCTAAAAGAGATACAAGCGTGGAAGAAGTAAACAAAGTTTTTAAAAAAGCAGCAGCTGACCCCAGATGGGAAGGTGTTTTGAAGGCAACCGATGAACCTATTGTTTCTTCAGATATTATAGGTGAGCCCTATGGCGCTATTGTTGACCTTTCTTTTACGAGAGTGGTTGGAGGAAATTTGGTAAAAGTTTTGTCTTGGTACGATAATGAATTTGGTTATGCATCAACCTTGCTTAAACACGTAGTGAGGGCATCAAAGTTGTTATAGGTAAAAAAAGAAGTAGATTGTCAGAAAGTAATAAAGTTGGGAAAAATTTATTGCTCAATTCATATCACGACCGTGATATGAATTGAGTTAATGACTTTTTTAATATATATGAGGAATACCAAAAGAAGATTAGAATTAATGGAGTTTTTGGAAGAAGGGATAAAAACTACTGCAGAAATAATTGATATAGCAACAAGCGGGTATAATGAATCTTATAAAAAAATGAGGAGGAAAATTTCAGGAACTTCAGCAGTTTATGAAAGTAAAAAGGAAAAAATAAGAAAAGAAAAGCAGACAGTTTATTCCACGCTTAGTGAGTTAAAAAAACAAGGATTAGTAGAGAAGAACACTAATGGATGGACTTTAACCAAGTTAGGCAACAAGAAAAAAAGTTTTTTGAGGGCTAGATTTGGAAAGAATAATTACGAAGAAAAAAAGATTGACGGGGTCGTTATAGTTATATTTGATGTGCCTGAAAAGGAAAGGTGGAAAAGAGATTGGTTAAGATCGGCTTTAAATAATATGGGTTTTGAACTTCTTCAGGGCAGTGTGTGGATTGGCAGTAAAAAAATATCCAGTAATTTTTTGGGTGATTTAAAATTATTAAATATAGCACCTTATGTGGAAATATTTTCTGTAAATAAAAAAGGGACTTTGGAAAAGAAGATTTAGTGCTCAATTCATATCACGGTCGTGATATGAATTGAGTTTCTATTTATTAAAAAATTAGGCAAGAAATTATTAAGACGTTTTTTGCCTTTTCTTATGTTATTATTTTCTTAATGAAACAGCGTTATATATATTTAGGTATTTCATTATTTCTTTTACTCCTTCTCGTTATTTCAATGGGTTTCAATTTGAAATTATGGGTAAAGAATAAAGAGTTGGTGAAAGAAAAAACTCCCGAAACAAAAGTTTATCAAACCGGTTACAACCAAACCTTTTTTGTTGATGGTAATCAAGGGAGAAATGGGCAGGGAACCTTTATGGATAAAAAGAATGAATTGATAGAGGAGGAAAAAAGTTTTATAGCGATTGATTTGGAAGGTATGAAAATGTTTTTGTACGACAAAGGAAAGGAGAAAGATTCTTTTGAGGTTTTAAGCAAAGGAAAAGAAGGAAGTTGGTGGGAAACTCCCACAGGATTTTATACTGCTTTAAATAAGGAAATTAACCATTTTTCTTCAATTGGAGAAGTTTGGATGCCTTGGAGTATCCAGTTTTACGGCAACTTTTTTATTCACGGTCGTCCTTATTATTCTAATGGAGAACCGGTCCCCGACGGTTATTCCGGTGGTTGTATTCGCCTAAAAGATGAAAATGTTGAGGAGGTTTTTAATTTTGCGGAGAAAGGGATGCCTATTTTGGTTTATGACAAGGAAGAAAAACCATCTCTTTATTCAAAGGTTGTACCATTGGATTCTGTTGCGAAAGTTCCTCAGGTTTCAGCTGAAGCAGTTTTAGTGGGGGATTTGGATACCGGCGAAACTATTTTAAACAAAAATTCTGATTCTGTTATGCCTATAGCTTCTCTTGCTAAATTGATGACAGCAACAGTGGCTAGCGAGCTTATATATCTAGAGAGAGAAGTTATTATTACACCGGAAATGCTAAAAGATTCTGTTCAGAGTTATCCTCTTTCGGCGGGGAAGAGTTATAAAGCTTTTGATATGCTGTATCCGCTTCTTGCCCAGTCCTCCAACGGAGCAGGAAGAGCTATTGCTTCAATGATGGGGGAGGAATATTTTGTTTATCAGATGAATAAAAAGGCAGAGTCCCTTAATATGACAGAAACTAAATTTGTTGACCCCGGCGGTGTTGAGGCAGGAAATATTTCTACTCTTCACGACGTTTTAAAGATGGCAAAATATATTTTGGAGAAGCGGCGTTTTATTTATGATATTTCTAAAGGGAAGGATTATTCTATTTTTGGTTCAAATGTTTTTTCCGGAATTGAAACTTTTAATGAATTTAGCGACGACCCTCGTCTTGTTGGAGCAAAAAATGGAGAGTCCTCTTCAGCCGGTAAAACATATGCTTCTGTTTGGAAATTTGAAAAAGATAATATTCCCAGATATTTCTTTATAGGAGTTTTAGATTCAGAAAATAGGGAAAGTGATGTGAAAAATATTATAAAATGGTTGGAAAATAATTTTGGTTTGTAAGAGTGTGTGAATTTAAAAAGAAAATACGTTAAAATATTATTATGATTATTTATCTTGGAGCAGATCATCAAGGTTTTGAGCTAAAGGAATATATTGAAGGTTTAGTTAAGTCAATGGGTTATGAAGTGGCGGATTTGGGAAACAAGGAATATGAGGCTGATGATGATTATCCCGATTTCGCTAAAGAGGTGGCAAGGCGGGTTAGCCAGGGCTATGAGAATTCTCGAGGTATTTTGGTGTGCGGTTCCGGAGTAGGAGTTGATATTGTAGCTAATAAATTTAAAAACATCCGTTCAGCTTTAGCTTTCAATTCTAACCAGGCTTATGATTCTAGAAATGATGATGATACCAATATTTTATCCCTTCCTTCAAATTACCTTTCTCGAGAGAAAGCAAAAGGTATAGTTGTTACTTGGCTGGAGACTCCTTTTTCAGGGGAGAGTCGGCACGTGAGAAGATTGCAAAAAATTTATAATGTTGAATCTGAAATTTCAAGAGAGGTTTAGTGTTTTTTAATTGCTGATTTTTATGGAAATAATACCGACTATTAACTGTGAAAATTTAGAGTGTGTAAAGCGGCGGCTCGAAATCGCTAAGGATTTTGAAGTGGGCTGGGTTCAGATTGATGTTTCAGAGAAAAGTTTTTGCGGTTTTGAAAGTTGGAACGACCCGGAAGAGTTTATTAATGAAATAGGAGTTGAAAATTTAAATTTTTATATTGAAGTCCATCTTATGGTAAAAGAACCCGCAAAGTTAGTTCATCGGTGGCTTGAGGCCGGGGTAGATAGAATAATTGTGCATATAGAATCAGACTTTAATTTTGACGAACTTTCTTTACTTTGCCAAAAATACGGAGCGGAATTAATGGTATCTCTTTTTCCTGAAACACCGGTTGAGGAAATATTTCCTTATCTTTCAAAAACTAACTTGGTTCAGCTTTTAGCAGTTTCTCCCGGTCCTTCCGGACAGGATTTTCAAAAAGACATTATTTTTAAAATTAATACTTTGTTAGAAAAAGCTCCGGGAGTTATAATTGAAATTGATGGAGGAGTTGATAATAGAATTGTTAAAAAATTAAAGGAGGAAGGAATAAATATGGTAGCAGTTGGTTCTTTTATTTTTGATTCTCCCAACCCGATTCAAAAGTATAAAATGCTGAAATCATTAGTTTAGTTTTTATGATATTAAATGATGAAAAATTAAAAGTTTTGGAAGAGAAGGCAAATTTAATCCGCCGGAGTGTTATTGAATCTTTGCTTGAAGCCGGCTCCGGCCATTCTGCCGGTTCTTTGGGTTTGGCTGATATTTTTACTGCTCTTTATTTTCACATTTTGAAATTTGATCCGGAAAATCCTGATTGGCCCGAAAGAGACCGTTTAATAGTTTCTAACGGCCATGTTGCTCCTGCCTTATATGCAGCTATGGCTTACGCCGGTTATTTTCCAATAGAAGAATTAAAAACTTTGAGAAAAATGAATAGCCGCCTTCAAGGACATCCTCATCGCCTGGCCTTGCCCGGTTTGGAAACTACTTCCGGACCTTTAGGTTTAGGGCTTTCAACTGCTATTGGAATAATTTTGGCTTCTAATATAAATGAAGAAAAATTTTGGACTTATGTAATCTCTTCTGACGGGGAGCATCAGGAAGGAAATTGGTGGGAGGCGGTAATGTATGCCGGAAATAAAAAGTATGATATGCACCGCCTTATTGTGGTAGTTGACAGAAACAATATTCAAATTGATGGGTTTACGGAAGATATAATGCCCTTGGAGCCTCTTCGAAATAAATACCTCGCTTTTAATTGGCACGTCATTGAGGTTGATGGGCATAATATTGAAGCTTTTGTTGACGCGGTTACGGAAGCCCAAGCAATTTACGAAAAGCCGAGCGTAATTATTGCCCATACTATTCCCGGAAGAGGGGTTGATTTTATGGAAAGGGATTTTCATTGGCACGGAAAACCGCCCAGCAGGAAAGAAGCAGAAGAAGCCTTAAAACAGCTTCAAACATTAGGGGGTAAAATAGATTCTTTATAGATAAGTTTTAAATTTTGTTATAATCTTGAATTAACATGACTACAGGCCTTATTGAACTCGCTATTGTTATTGTTCTTGCGGTGGTTCTTGGAATTATTGCTGAGTTGTTAAAACAGCCGACTATTTTGGCTTACATAGTAACGGGAGTGGTAATTGCCCTTTTTGGTTTTTTTAACTTTGACAATCAGGAAGTACTTCAAGTTTTTTCAGATATGGGGATAATGTTCCTGCTTTTTTTGGTTGGTTTAGAGATTAATTATAAGTCGCTGCGTCTGGTAGGGAAAACATCTCTTATAGTCGGTTTGGGCCAGATATTGTTTACCTTTTTAGTTGGTTTGGGAATTGCTATTCTATTTGGTTTTGAAATAGTTCCTGCTACTTATATTGCTATAGGGTTAACCTTTTCAAGTACCATTATTGTGGTTCAGCTGCTTTCAAAGAAGAGGGCTATGAATAGTTTATACGGTAAGATTTCGGTGGGTTTTTTGTTGGTTCAAGATTTTATAGCTATTCTTGTTTTAATATTTTTGGCCGGTATAGAGTCCGGAGAAGGTTTTTCTGCGGGGAAACTTATTTTAACGGTAGTAGAAGGAGTTATTCTTTTTGTCTTGATATTTTATTTAGGGCGGAAGTTTTTCCCTTATTTATTTAACAAGATAGCCCGATCCCAAGAGCTTCTTTTCTTAAGTTCTTTGGCCTGGCTTTTTACCGCAGCAGCAATAACTAAAGGAATTGGTTTTTCTATTGAAGTGGGTGGTTTTTTAGCCGGACTAGCTTTGGCAAATTCTTCAGAGCATTTTGAGATTTCTTCCCGAATTAAACCTCTTAGAGATTTCTTTATTGTGGTCTTTTTTGCTATTTTAGGTTCTTCGGTTTTCTTTGTTGACTTTTCCGGACTTATTTGGCCGATAATAGCTTTTTCTGTTTTTGTTTTAATAGGCAACCCTCTTATTGTTTTAACTATCATGGGGCTTTTGGGCCATGAAAAAAGAACCAGTTTTTTATCCGGTTTAACCGTTGCTCAAATTTCAGAGTTCAGCTTGATTGTAGCAGCTTTGGGATTAAAGGTTGGTCATTTAGGAGAGGAGGTGGTTGCTTTGATAACGGCGGTGGGGGTTATAACCATTACGGTTTCAACTTACTTTATTGTTAACGCAGACGCTCTTTTCAAATTCTTCTCTCCTTATTTAAGAATCTTTGAGAGGAAGAATAAGAAAAAAATAAATTTGGATGATGAAAATTTGGACAAGGAAATGATTCTTATCGGTTGCCATCGTACCGGCGAGGCTTTGGCTATGGACGTTCCTTTAGAGAATATTTTAATTATTGATTTTGATCCGGTGATCGTAAGCGAGCTTCGTAAAAAAGGTTACACGGCTATATTTGGGGATATTTCCGATTTTGAAATATTTGAGAAAGTTGATTTTAGCAAGGCCAAAATGATTATTTCTACTAGCCCTAATTTTGACGATAATTTGATGTTAGTAGAGAAGATAACTAAGGAGGTGAGAGAAGATGGTTTTCCCAAGGTTATTGTTAGAGCTGAAGAAGAAAACGACGCCAAGCTTCTTTATGAATCAGGAGCAGATTATGTTTTAATGCCTAACTTTGTTTCAGGACATTACCTTAAAAAAATTGTATCTAAGGATCCTAATTTAGAAACCCTTGAAAACTTAAAAGAAAAAGATTTTGAAATGATAAAGAGAGAGGATATTGTGACATAGTGTTATCCACAGCCCCTGTTTACCTTTGTTGTTTTGCTTAATATAATTAAAGAAGATAAATAAATATAATAAGTCCATGAATAAAAAAGGAATTTTAATAGGTTTAGTAATAGTGGTTGCTATAGTTTTGGTTATTATTGCCCTAGGCGGTAAAAAGGGCGTTATTGAAGATAATGGCGATGTTTTAGAAAATGAAGAAACAGTAGGAACTGAAACTTTTAACCCGGAAATTCCTGATGAAGATATAGAATTGACAGAGCCCAAGAGCGAGGCTAAAGCAGCTCCTGGGAGTGAGGCCAGTTTAAGAACTTTTGAAATGACAGCTACCAAAGACGGTTTTGATCCGGAGGAGATTGTGGTTAACCAAGGCGATACGGTACATATTGATTTAATAACAGATGGAGTTAGTTATGACATTTTCT
This sequence comes from uncultured Candidatus Saccharibacteria bacterium, assembly GCA_964639325.1. Classification (GTDB taxonomy): domain Bacteria; phylum Patescibacteriota; class Minisyncoccia; order UBA6257; family GWB1-50-10; genus DATGCT01. The sequence goes on along the minus strand of CAZXDO010000024.1, from coordinate 13,970 downwards.
TGCCCGACACAGGTCATTACCAAATTATAGAAGAGGGTGATGAGAAAGTGCTTGAATTTCAAGCCTTGTCTTCAGGAACATACACTTACCTTTGCCGGGATATATGCCCCGGAGGAAAGGAAATAAAAGGGTCGTTAGTAATAAAAGCGCGATAAGTTTAAGGTAATATTAGTGAGAAAGTTTCGCGAGATAAAAAATTAAAATAAAATAAATTATTATGAAAAAAGTTAACTTAATTCTTTTAATTGCAATTATTGTTGTAATTCTTTTAATTGCAGGTTGGGGGATATGGAAGATGGTAGGCAGTTCTAAGTTTAGTGCAGTTTACCTTACTACCGGTGATTTATACTTTGGAAAATTAGTTCATTTTCCAAAGTACGGTATGAGTCAGGTTTACACCATTCAGGTTAATATGGAAGACCAAGACAATCCTTACTCGGTTCAGAGATTTAAAAATGTTTTCTGGGGTCCGGGTGATTTCTTGAATATAAACAAAGACCAAGTGCTTTGGAGTACTGAGCTTGATTCAACCGGGCAGATGGCTCAATTGTTAGAAGAAAATCCTGACCTTTTGCCTCAACAGCAACAGGTACCTCAACAGCAACAGCAAGTTCAGCCTCAGCAACAAGAAGAAGCTTCTATTGAGTAGAAATTCTTATAACTTGCGAAAAATAATTATCCCTTGCATTTTTTGTTGCAAGGGATAATTTTTTATAGTCTTTGGAATTTAAAGCTTGGGGTTTATAATTAACAAGATGGAGTTGAGATTAAATAACCTGTATAATTCAAAGGGGCAGATTGCTCTTCCTTTTGTTCTTTTAATTGGAGGAATAATTATTGAAATTGTTATTGCCGGATCCTTTATTTCATTTTTTGTCAGCGCTTCTTCTTTGGGAGAACGTCTTTCTGTTAGAGCTCTCTCTGCTGCTAATACGGGGATGTATGATGCAATAGTTAAGATTTCAAGTAATAAAGAGTTTGGGGCAGGCGGTGTAGACTATGAAACCGGAGTAGGTGATGATACGGTTTCTGTTTCTATTTCTAGGTCGGTTGATGAACAAAATAATCTTTATATTTATACTGTTGAATCTACGGCCAGTGCAAGAAATCGGGAAAGAAAAGTAAGAGCAAAATTAATAGTTGACCAATTAACGGGGAAAGTTAATCTCCAATCAGTAGAAGAGGTTTCTATTGAATAATTTTTATTAGAATTAAAAAATAGGAAAAATTAAATTTAGTGTGTGACATGAAAAAAAATCTTTTTGCAAATTTAACCGCTTTTTTTGAGAACTTGGCTTTGAAACCTCGATTGGGAGGTTTTCAAATTAATGATTCAAATCTTCGATATCTTCAAATTAATAAAGATGACAAACCGCAAACTTTTTCTGTTAAGCTCCCTCCGGGTATTGTTTTAGGAGGAAAGGTTCAAGATGAGGAAGCTTTTGTTTCGTATTTGAGAGAACTTCATAGTTTGATATTTCCGGAGAATCCGGATGAGAAAATAAAGACGGTGGTTTGTCTGCCTTCTGCGGTTGTTTACACTCAAAGTTATAGTATTCCTAACGTAGGTAAAGAGCGATTAAAAGAAGCAGCGAATCTTAATCTGGAGACCATTTCTCCCATCCCGGCAGAAAAGGCTTATATGAGCTGGCAGCTTATTAAAGAAACAAGAGATAAATTTGATCTTTTAGGAGCTTTTGCAGAATCGGAGGTGGTAGATAAGTTTAGGGATCTTTTAGAAAAAGCAGGTTTTTCTCCAATAATTTTTGAATTCCCCTCTCTTTCTTTATCTTGGGTAATTAATAATGAATTCGGGCCAAGGGAAAATTCTTTTCTTATTTTAAATATATCCGGTGACGGAATAGATTTGTTTCTTTTAAGAGACGGCTCTATTTATTTTGATTATTTCCGATCTTGGCGTTCTGTCCAAGGGAACAAAAAAGAGATAGTTAAAGAGGACTTTAACAGAGTGGTTGTGGAAGAAATTAAAAAGGTGTCTAATTTTGCTTCTAATAAGTTTAATGAAGATTTGAAATATATTTTTGTAATAGCGCCCGGTCTGGAGCAGGAAATGAAAAGTTTAATTGAAGCTAACTTCCGGGTTCAAGCAGCTCCTCTTCAAATTAGCATCCAACCTTTGGACTCTTCTTGGTATACGGTATTGGGGTCAGCTGTAAGGGGAAATTGGAACAGGTCCAAAGATCATTATATAAGTTTAGGAACTTTTCGAGTAGACGATATATTTTTTAGAGAGCAGGTGATAGATTTTATAAAAATGTGGAGGAATGTGTTTTTGGGGGTAGCGGCTGTTTTTCTAATTATAACGATCGGGTCTTATATTCTTCTTAATACCCAGCCTAGAACTTTAGGGGAAAGGTTGGAGATTTTTGATACTACTTTGGAACGAGAAGAGGTAAATAGTCTTAGAGAAAGCGTTGAGGAGTTTAACTTTTTAGTTGACGCCGTTCTAAAAGTTAAGAAAAATGAAGGGGAAATACCTAATATTTTGGAAGAAGTAATGGGTTTAACCAAGGAGGACGACTTAATTATTGACAGTATTAATATTGGTTCAACAAACAGTCCTATTTCTTTATCAGGCAAGGTTCCAAGTTATGACAAGGTGATAGAGTTTAAAAATACTCTTGAAAACGATCCCAGGTTTACAGAAGTTAATATGCCTTTTTCCAAAATTTTTACTTCTGAAGGAAATTTTGTTTCTTTTGACGTTAGTTTTAGATACACGGGAAAAGGAGCAGTTAAAGAGTAGGCCTTAAACTTATCTAAGAATTTTTTGGAGAAAATATATCTTTATATATTTGAGAAAATGTTTTTTCTAAAACCTCTCTTTCTTTTTCATTAATTTTTTTAAGGACAAATTTTTCAGCTTTAGCAGTTACTTTATCAGGACGGATGCCTATTCTGAGACGCCATATTTTTTTTGTTTTCAAGTGGTTAATAACCGATTCAATTCCTTTATGACCGGCAGATCCTCGATCAAAAGATAGTTTATATTGCCCTGTTTTTAAATCTGAATCGTCATGAATTAAAATTATTTCTTCGGGTTTAAGTTTGTAATAACTTAATATTTTTTGGACAAATTGGCCGGATATATTCATATTGCAATCGGTAGTGAATAGGGAGGGGTTATTAAGATTTTTTTTGTAAAGATAATCAACAAGCATATAACCTACATTGTGGTAGGTGTTTAAGTATTTTTTTTCGGGATTTCCCAGACCAATTACGGCCCTAATATTATTGATGTTGAAATTACTGTTCATTTTGTTTAGTATACAAGAAAGCAAAAGAGCAAAAAAGGATGAAGAAGATATTTTGGTCATTTTTTGAAATATTCGAAACGGTAATAATTGCTGTTGTGGCAGTAGTTCTTATCCGTACTTTTGTTACTCAGCCCTTTTTAGTAAGCGGTTCAAGTATGGAGCCTAGTTTTGAGAATGGAAACTATTTATTAGTTGATGAGTTAACTTACCGTTTTCGCGAACCCAAGAGAGGAGAGGTTATAGTTTTTAAAAGTCCCACTGACGGCCATTCATATTATATCAAAAGAATAATTGGTTTGCCCGGAGAGAGTTTAGTTATAGACGGAGATCGGGTAAGTGTGGTTAAGGACGGCAAGGAAAACGCATTAGAGGAAAATTATGTTCTTGATAAGAATAGCGGTAGAAAATACGAGGTTAAACTTGATGAAGGCGAATATTTTGTAATGGGGGATAATCGTGATTTTAGTTTTGATTCGCGAAGCTGGGGGGCTTTGAAAGATTCTAATGTTATAGGTTTAGTTCGTTTTCGGCTATGGCCGGTTAACGAGGCAATGGCAATAACAGCACCAGAATATTAGTTTGTAACTTGTTTTTAGTTTCTGTTGCTCCGAGTTTTATTAACTATCTATTTATACATATGGCCAAATCCTCTAAAAAATTTAACACCAATAAGAAACCCAAGAAAAATGGAGACAAGAGGTTTAAGGGGATTAAGGGGGTGGAAGGTATGGCTGATGTTTCTCCAAAAAATACAGATTTATGGAGGACAGTTTGGGATGTTGGAAATAAAATAGCTAAATTTCACCATTTTCATTATGTTGAAACGCCGGTAGTAGAAAGAGCCGAGTTGTTTGAAAGGGCACTGGAAAGAGATTTTGATTTTTCTGAAAAAAAGCTTTTTACCTTTAAATCAGGTACAAGGACAAAAATGGTTTTAAGGCCGGAAGGCAGTGTTTCTGTTATGAGGAGTTATTTAGAGAACCAGCTTGGTTATTTTTCTCTCCCTTTGAAGGCATATTATTCTGGTCCGGTTTTTAGAAAAAACGGCAGGGGAGAAAAATGCCAATTCCGTGAATGGGGTTTTCAAATAATAGGGGACAATGATCCGGTTTATGATGCTCAAGTAGTTTTAGCTATTTTAGATTTGTTAAATGATTTGAAGATAACCAACCCTGTTTTAAAGGTTAACACCGTTGGCTGCCGAGTTTGCCGTCCCGGTTTTCAAGAAAAGCTTAAAAATTACTGTGATTTTAACAAGAATAAGATTTGTGGTGAGTGTAGAGAGCGTTGCGAGCAAGACCCCGTAACAGTTTTTAGATGTTGGAGAGATAAATGTCTTGATGTGCGTGATAATGCTCCTAATATTTTGGATCATCTTTGCCAAAATTGTAACAGCCATTTTCAAAAGGTTCTTGCCCTTATTGAAGATAATGGTGTGGATTATGTTTCAGATCCTTATTTGTTTGGGAATAAAAATTATTACAACAAATTTGTTTTTGAGGTTTACCCTGATGAGAATTTGGAAATACCAATTGCTTCAGGGGGGCGCCAAGATTATTTAGCAGAAAGAATTGGGGGAAGACAGCTTCCTTCGGTCAGCGGAGAAATTTATTTGGACAACCTCATTGATTATTTATTGAAAACTAATATAAAAACAAAGGAAGAAAAGGGAAAAAAGGATGAATTGTTTTTTGTGGCCGTAGGGGAAGCGGCTAAAAATTCTAGTTTAGAAATTATTCATAAGTTTAGAAAAAAAGGCGTAGTGGTTGTTGAATGTTTGGGTAGAAAAACTTTTAAGTCGCAAATGAAAGCGGCTGAAAAAAGCGGAGTGGGCCTAGTTTTGATATACGGACAAAAAGAAGTTTTTGAGGGTACGGCTGTTATGAGAGAGCTTGATACAGGTATTCAGGAAACTGTTCCTTTGGAGGATATGGTGGAGAAGATTAAATCAAGATTAAAAAAGATAAAAAAGAGGAGTCATTGTTGACAATAGTTGGTATAACAATAATAATGTAGCTACGCTAATGGATTGTATTTTTTGCAAAATAATAAAAGGTGATATTCCGGCTGAAAAAGTTTATGAGGATGATGATATTGTAGCTTTTTTGGATGTTAATCCTAGATCACTAGGACATACTATGGTTATACCCAAGATTCATGTTTCAAATCTTTTGGAATTGCCGGATGAAAAAATTGAACCTTTCTTTAAGGGAGTGAAGATTGTTTCAGAAATGATAGAGAAAGCACTAAACCCTTCCGGTTATACTATGGGTTTAAACCACGGAGAAATTTCTGGACAGGTGGTAGACCATCTTCATTTCCATATTATTCCTAGATTTGAAGGAGATAAGGGCGGTTCCATTCAAGATGTAATAAACAGCCCTTCTGAAAAAAAATTATCGGATATTGCAGAAAAAATACGGCAAGTAAATAAATAAATTATTTTATTAAAATGTCTATTAAAGTAAAAAAAAGAAAAGGAGAAAATTTTATTTCTTTACTTTACCGATTTAATCGGAAAATAAAGAGAAGCGGAGTGCTGAGAGAGGCCAAGAAGCGGATGTTTTATCAGAAAGAATTGAGTAAAAATCAGCAGCGAAAGTCAGCTTTGTATCGTGACAAGAAAAGAAAAGAAATAGAAGAATTAACGAAATACGGTCATGGCCCTTTTAGTGGACGTCGTAAGTAAAGAGGGTTTTAGTGATTTAGCTAATAAAATAGAGGAAGCGCTCTTAAAGGCGCTTCATTTTTTGGGGAAAGATAATTGTTCTGTTGAAGTTTGTCTTCTTGAAGACAAAGAAATGGCTCTTGTTAATAAAAAATCAAGGGGCAAAGAGGGTTCAACTACCGTCCTTAGTTTTGAAGAGCCCGAAGAAATTCCTCGTATTAAGGGTGAGCCGCGTAAGTTAGGGGAAATATATTTGGCTCCCCGAACAATAAAAAAGAAAGAAATGGATTCTGTAAGGGTGGCTATTCACGGATTACTCCATCTTTTAGGCTATACACACAAAAGGAGAAGTGATACTATAGAAATGGAACGAGTTGAAGATAAAATATGGCAAATATTATCACAGGACTAGATATCGGAACCTCTTCTATTAAAGGAGTGGTTGCGGACAAAAAAAAGGACGGAACTCTTTCCGTTATTTCCGTTTTTTCACACCCTTCGGCCGGTTTAAGGAAAGGGGTTTTAGTTGACGAAGAAGAGGCCTTAAAAGTTTTTCGTAAGGTAATGGTTGACTTGGAAAAAGTTTCTAAGAAGGCTACTGAAAATATCTTTATTAACATTAATGGAAAGCACATTATTCCCAGGTTGAGCAGGGGGATTGTAGCAGTTTCAAGAGCTGATCAAGAAATTCAGCAAGATGATGTTGATAGAGTTTTTCAAGCCTCAGAGGCAATCAAATTCAGCCAAGGAAATTACACTATTCTTCATAATGTTGTTTCTGAATATTTAGTAGATGACGTAGGAGAAATTACCGACCCTGTTGGAATGAAAGGCAGCCGCCTTGAAGTTTCAACTATGCTTATTCAAGCTTTTCATCCTCATATAAAAAAGCTTGTTGAACTTTTAAAGAAGACAGGCGGGGATGTGTCTGGAATAATTTTTTCACCTTTGGCGTCTGGTCGGGCAGTTCTTTCTAAAAGACAAAAAGAATTAGGAACAGTTTTAATAGATTTTGGCGGCGGTACCACCTCTTTGGTTGTTTATGAAGAGGGGAAAGTGGTTCATTCAAAAAGTTTGCCCGTGGGGTCCGGTCACGTTACCAATGACATTGCCATGGGCCTTAAAGTTTCAATTGATCTAGCTGAAAAAATTAAAAAGACTTACGGCTATGCTATATCAAAGGATGTTTCCAGGAAGGAAAAGATAGATCTTTCTGAAATTGATGTTTCGGTTAAAGATAATACTGAGGTTTCAAGCAAATTTATTTCAGAAATAATTGAAATTCGTTTAGAAGAAATTTTAGAATTAGTTAACGATGAGTTAAAGGAAGCTACCGGTTCAGTTCAATTACCTGCCGGAGCAGTGATATGCGGAGGCGGGGTTAAGATTGCCGGTATGGATGAATTAATAAAAAGAGAATTGAAATTGCCGGTTCAGATAGGTTATCCTCAAGTTGACGGTCTTGAAGCAATTAATCCTACTCACAAGGATCTTATTGAAGACCCGGAATTTTCTACAGCAGTCGGTTTGCTTATTTGGGGAAATGAAGAAGTAATCCAGCCTTCAGGGCCGGTGGAAGTTGTTAAAAAGTTTTTAAAAAATTTAATGCCATAATTTCATTTGTAATTTAGTCAATTTTATTTTATAAATAATTACTAATAGTTTTATTTTTATGCCAAAAACCAAGAAAAAAAGAGAACGTTGTCCTGTGTGTCATAAACTTTTTTATAACCTTAAAGCTCATATGGCAGTTCACGAGAAAGAAAAAAACAAAAAAGACAAAGAAAAGAAAGAAAATAGCAAGAAAACCAAGAACGTAAAAGAAACGGTTGATAAGAAAGTTAAGAAAACTTCAAACAGTAAAAGAAAAAAACCAAGTACCGGGAAAAAGGGTACGAAAAAGCGTAGAGTTTCTGCGGGAAAAAGTTCAAAGAGCAGGCGTCCAAGATCAAAGAGTAATCAGGGAATTACTAATATTAAAGTTATTGGAGTAGGCGGAGCCGGGGGTAATATAATTAGCCGAATGAGAAACAGTAATCGGATAAGGGGAGTGGAATATATTGCAGTAAATACTGATATGCAGGACCTTGAAGAAGTTTCAGCCCACAAAAAAATTCATATAGGCCGAGCTCTTACTAAAGGTATGGGAGCAGGGATGAATCCTGATATTGGCCGCCAAGCTGTTGAAGAAAATCGTTCTGAGATAGGAGAAATTATTAAAGGAGCTGATATTGTTTTTGTAGCAGCTGGTTTTGGCGGTGGAACCGGAAGCGGAGCTGCTCCGGTTATTGCTGAGATAGCTAAAGAAGCCGGGGTTTTGACTATAGGTATTATTACTCGCCCTTTTAAATTTGAAGGATCAAAAAGAATGATGATTGCCCAAGAAGCAATTGACAGGATAAGAGAAAATGTTGACGCCTTGGTAATTATTCCTAACGACAGAGTTTTCTCTGTAATTGATAAAGACACTTCTATTCTTAAGGCTTTTGCTTATGTTGATGACGTCCTAAAAGACGGTGTTGGGGCAATTGCCGATCTTATCAACGTACCTGGAATTATTAATGTTGATTTTTCAGATATCAGAACTATTTTGAAAGATATGGGGACAAGTATGATTGGGGTAGGTTTGGCAAGAGGACAAGATAGGAGTACAAAAGTTATTCAACAAGCAGTTAACTCACCGCTTCTTGAAACATCAATTGAAGGAGCTAAGGGTGTTTTGTTTTCTATTGCCGGAGGCAGAGATCTTAAAATGTCAGAAGTTAATGACATTGCCAAAGTAATATCAGATAGTTTGGATCCTAACGCTCAAGTCATCTTTGGGGCAATAAATGACAATAGTTTGAAAGACAAAGCAATAAAATTAACGGTAATCGCTACCGGTTTTAACGGAGCATTAAGAGATAGCAACTCTTTTAATATGCCCCACCTTTTTAGCCGTGACGAGAAAAGAAAAAGCAATTTTGAAATTAACTCCTTGAAAGTTGATAAGGATTCAGATGATGAAAGTGGTGTAGAAGAAGAAGAAAATCCTTTTTCTAATTCTTCATCAGGTGGTAGTTGGGGAAGTGAAAGAGATTTGGACGAGGAAGGTAATGATGATTCCAAGTCCAGTCCTTGGGATGTTCCTACTTTTCTTAGAAAAAAGAAAAAGAAATAGCTATAAGAGAATCCTAATTTTTAATTTAGGATTTTGTGTTTAGAATTTATTTTTATATACCCCGAGTTTTTTAGCTCGGGTTTTTTTGGCTCTTAAAAATAAAAAGATACAATTATCAACTTGGGGGTGTCGGGAACCCCCAAGTTGTTGTGGATAACTTTTTTGAATGTTAGATTCTATGGGGTTTTTTTCAGTTTTGCCGAGTTTGGTATCCTGGTGTAAAATACTATTACGGGTCATTTATTTTAGGGTCGGACGAAATAAAAAATAAAATAAAAAAATAAAATGGGAAAAGTAAATAAAATGGGTTTTACATCAAAAGTCGAGAAAAGAGATTTTACAGGGAAGCCGTCAATACCTATAAAAAGGGTTTTTACAAAAGAAGGTGTTCATCCATTTGATGAAGTTGAATGGGTAAAGAGAGATGCTTCGGTAAAAAAGGGGTCGGATAGTTTTTTTGAACAAAAGGGTGTAGAGTTTCCAAGTTTCTGGTCAAGAAATGCGGTAAACATTACAGTTTCAAAATATTTTTATGGCAAACTTGGCTCTCCTGAAAGGGAGTACAGTTTGAAACAATTAATTTCAAGAGTAACAAAAAAAATTAGTGAATGGGGGAGAGAACAGGGACATTTTTCTAACGAAAAAGAAGCCCAAATTTTTGAAGATGAATTAACTCATATTATTCTTCACCAAAAAGGATCTTTTAATAGTCCCGTATGGTTTAACGTGGGAACTATTGACCCGCCTCAGGTTTCGGCTTGTTTTATTTTGTCTGTAGAAGATGAAATGGAAGCAATTCTTGATTGGATAAAAACCGAGGGTTTGATATTTAAACTAGGTTCCGGTTCGGGAGTTAATCTTTCTTCTCTTCGTTCTAAAAATGAAGAATTGTCCGGAGGAGGTTACGCTTCAGGTCCGGTTTCTTTTATGAGAGGGTCTGATTCAGTGGCGGGTATGATTAAGTCCGGAGGAACAACCCGCCGGGCAGCCAAGATGGTGGTTTTAGATGTTGACCATCCTGATATTGTTGATTTTGTTAGAACTAAAGCAGATGAAGAAGATAAAATAAAAGCTCTTGCCGAGGCCGGTTATAATATGATGGATTTGAATAATGAGGGGTGGTATTCAATCCAATTTCAAAACGCTAATAACTCGGTTAGGATAACTGATGAATTTATGGAAGCAGTAAGAGATGATAAAAAGTGGAAGACAAGGTATCGGGTTAGTGACAAGAACGACGCTCCGGAGTACGATGCCCGGGAGCTTTTGGAGGAAATTGCTAAAGCGGCTTGGAAGTCCGGTGATCCGGGGGTCCAGTTTGATACAACCATAAATGATTGGCACACTTGTCCTAATTCCGGAAGAATTAACGCTTCCAACCCTTGTAGCGAGTATCTTCACTTGGATAACTCGGCTTGTAACTTGGCTTCTTTGAACTTACTCAAATTTCTAAAGAATGACGGTAGTTTTGCTGTAGATGAATTTAAACATGCTGTTGATATATTTATTCTTGCTCAGGAAATAGTGGTAGATGGAGGAAGTTATCCAACAAAGAAAATTGCTGAGAACGCTCATGATTTCCGAGAGCTTGGTCTTGGGTTTTCTAACCTTGGCGCTTTCTTGATGACTAAAGGTATCCCTTATGATTCAGAAGAAGGTTTTGCTTGGGGTGGAGCAATAGCTTCTATTATGACCGGAGAAGCATATCGTCAATCTGCTGTTATTGCCAAGAGGATGGATCCTTTTAACGGTTATGAGTTAAACAGGGAACCCATGCTTAGAGTAATAGGGAAGCACAGGGCAAAATCTTTGGAGGTTGATAAGTCAAAAATTGATAATAATAAAGTCAGGGAAGAGTTAACTGCTGTTTGGGATAGAGCTTATGACTTAGGTCAGAAATACGGTTTTAGAAATTCTCAGGCTACGGTTATTGCTCCAACAGGAACAATTTCCTTTATGATGGATTGTGATACTACCGGAATTGAACCTGATTTCTCTTTGATAAAAATGAAACAGTTGGTAGGGGGCGGTTGGATGAAAATTGTAAACGGAGCTGTAAAAAAAGCCTTAGAAAATCTTGGTTATAAAGATGAGGAGTTAAGGGAAATAGTAGAATATATTTCTAAAGAGGGAACCGTAGAAGGAGCACCTCATTTTAAGGAAGAACATTTACCCATTTTTGATTGCGCTATTAAACCTCAAAATGGTACTAGAGTAATTTCTTGGAAGGGTCATGTGCGGATGGTAGCCGCAGTTCAGTCTTTTATTTCCGGAGCAATTTCAAAAACCTTTAATATGTCTCACGAAACTAGTGTTGAGGAAATAGCAGAAAGTTATAGGATGGCTTGGGAGTCAGGGATAAAAGCTTTTGCCGTGTATCGCGACGGTTCTAAAGTCTCTCAACCTTTGCACTCTTCGGGAAGTAAGAAAAAAGAAGAGAAGGAAGAGGATAAAGAAGACAACAAAGAGGTTAAAGATGAAAAAGAAGAAAAGGTAAAGAATGGCCGGGACTTTGTTGAAAGACGTCGTTTGCCTAATGTTAGAAAATCAGAAACCCACAAGTTTTCCATTATCGGCCATGAGGGTTACTTAACTTACGGAATGTACGATGACGGGCGCCTTGGGGAAATATTTATTAGAATGTCAAAACAGGGAAGTACTTTGGCCGGTCTCTTGGATTCTTTCTCAATTTCTGTTTCTTTGGCCTTGCAGTACGGTGTTCCTTTAAAGAGCTTGGCCAGCAAGTTTATTTATAGCCGTTTTGAGCCGGCCGGCATTACAGAAAATCCTGATATTCGTATAGCTTCCAGTATTGTAGATTATATATTCCGTTATTTGTCTTTAAGGTTTTTAAAAGATGAGGAATTAGCTGATTTTGGTTTAAGCCGGAAAATTTATGAGTTAGAGGAAGATGATTCTTCTAAAAACGAGATTAAAGAAGAAAAAGAAAATGAGGAAATTGAAGAAGATGGCGATGACGAAATTATAGCTTCAGTTGTTTCTAAAAAAGAAGAAAAAGTTAAAGTAGGCGGTAATGGAGAGAATAGTGAAAACGGAGGCGTGGTAAAGAAAAAATCTGTCTCAGGAACTAGTGTTTGTCCAAAGTGCGGAGGAATGATGGTTCGCACGGGAACTTGTGAAACTTGTATTCAATGCGGAGAAACTTCCGGCGGCTGCAGTTAGTTATCCACACCAACTTGGGGGTGTCGGGAACCCCCAAGTTGAGAGTTTTTAAAAAAATGAGGGATGTTAAACATCCCTCATTTTTCAATATGTCCGGTTGAGGTTTTGATATGAATTAATGGCGTTTTTTAATATTTCTCTTTTTTCCAATTTTCTTTTCCAAACGCTGTTTTTCCGGTTTGGGTTCATATAAATACCTTTGGAGAAATTTATCTCTTTTTGAAACTTCTTTAAATTTTCTTTTCTTCTTATTACTATTTCTCTTTGTTGATTTTCAATAGTGCTTTTGATTTTAAAATCTAGAAGGAGGCTTTGAATTAGTTTTAATATTTCAATTTTATACTGATAGCCCTTAACCTTTCTATTCGTATTATTGTAAAAACTGATACACCCTTCATCGTCGAAAAAAGATTTTAAGAAAATTCGTTTGTGTTCTTTTGGTGCTGATTTTATGTATTCTATCAATTCTTTTGATCTTTGGTTAATTAGCTTAGAAAGCTCTACATTAAAGTATGATATTGTAATAACTCCTGATTTTTCATTTATCATTTCTTTGGGAGGGTATTTATATACATACTTTGTTAATTTTTTTACCCTTCTTATTAATTTTTTGCTTCTATTATTGTAGATGCAACCATTTTTCTTTATTTCTCCATCAAAAATAAAATGACCCACAAGCATAACAAGCTGTGGGTTCCATTCATTAAATTCAATAGGGTGGCGGTTTAAAGCGCTTTTACCTTTCCTGGATTTATTGAATTTTATTATTCTTTCTGTTGATTCTTTTATTATTTTTCTTTCAAAATGGGGAGATCGGGGAATGTCGTATATATATCCATAGACAGTGGTTTTAGGTAGTCCCGTTTCTTCCATTATCTTTTTCAAAGGAATACTTTTCCTTCTTAAAGAGCGGCATTTTTGTATGAGATATTCGGGAGTTTTATTCATTGTCCCCCCACTAGGCCTCGAACCTAGAAACCTTCTCCTTAAAAGGGAGCTGCTCTGCCAAATTGAGCTATGGGGGGCTGACTTTTATATTTTACATATTTTTACATATATTTCAATATTAAAATCTTTTTAGAATATAGGATGTTAATCCTCCCCAAGTTGAAGAGTTTATTAAACTTGGATGTTGCTACCTCCCAAGGATGTATTAGGACTTGAAAATGAAAGGAAAGTTGATACAATTGAAAAGTATTCCGGGGTAAACAAAGTTTGCTCCGGGGCAGCTCGGAATAAATAGAAATTAATTTCTATTTATCTCCTCGCATTCCGGGGTAGCACAATGGTAGTGCGACTCCCTGTCCTAAACGGCAGCTTCTGTGAGAAATCACGGTTGAAACACCGGGTGAATTCAGGGAAACCCTACTGGGGCAATCCTGAGCCAAGCCCTGATTTTATTGGGGAAGGTGCAGAGACTTATAGCGCCCGGCACCTAAGTTCTTTCTAGAATATGGTGATGAGATAGTCCATGCCTCTTGGTAACAGGAGGGTTACATGTAAGGAGAAGGTTGCCGGTTCGAATCCGGCCCCCGGAGCCAAATTGTATGTTGCGAGTTTATTGCCTCGGCGCTTCGCGCCTCGGCACGCGCCCTGCGGGCGCTAAGGCCTGATTTTAAGAGGATTTGCCACGCTCCGCGTGGCTCAAAAACTAATTCCCGTTCCCGCAAAATTCGGTTCG
>CAZXDO010000023.1:0-4867 GCA_964639325.1 uncultured Candidatus Saccharibacteria bacterium | reverse complement strand
TAGTGTAGAGGAATTAGCAGATTTACTGGAAATCGACAGAACTGCAGTCATGAGATATAAAAAAAAGCTGGTAGATTATAAATTGATAATTGATAAGCGTTTAGGCCAAGGCAATCCTAATAGAATTTATGTTTTAAAGCCTGAACTTGTGGATAACTTAACTCAGAAGTCGCAAAATGCGACTTCTAGAAGTGGCAATACAGGACCTCTAGAGGTTTCAAATAGCAACCCTATTGATACTTACGTTAATAAGACTAAAAGAATAAATAACGTTAATAACGCCATTTCAAATAAGAAGAAGAAAAAAAGATCCGAAGATAAAGAATATCTTGCTTCATATATAGCAGAGCAACTAGAAGACGATCACTCATTAGGTTTTTTTAGAAAGGTTGTAGATCTTATACCAGAAAATTTAATATACCAAGCCTTAAGTGAAGTAAAAGACACTGCTTTAACCGGAAGAGTTAAAAAAAGTAAGGCGGCTCTTTTTACAACCATTATTCAAAAAAAAGCACAGGAACACAATATAAACTTCAATGTCAAATAAAAAAGATATACAACAACTAAAATTTAATAAAAAAGTATGATAACCATTGCTTTATATGAAAGGAATAATGACTTTAAAAGAACTAAGAATAAAATGGAATAAAGATAAAGATTACTATAGAACTCAAGAACTTGGATCAGGGGTGCATAGCCTTATTAGACTTTGTTTAGAGAGTAAAGAACTTTTTGGTTTGGAAGAAGGAACTCTTTCAAGTAAACCCCTATTAAGAAAAGGGGAATATATCCACGAAAATAAAGCCAAAGAAGGAAGGAGAGCAGACTTTGTTATTTATATTAATTCAGATATTGTAATTCCTTTGGAAGCCGAATGTTATGGGAATATCAAAGCAGGCATTAGCCAACTATTTGAATATCAAAAAGATTTTGATAAACAATATGGTATTTTAACTGACGGATATAGTTGGCGCTTTTATAACAATAACGTTTATCGTGAATTTAATTTTGAGCAAATATTAGAAAAAACTGATGTTTTTTTGGAATTTTGGAAAGAATATATTAAACCAGAGTTTTACTACCTATCCTTCTTTGAGCCTCAAGGGCAGCAATCATTATTAAAAGAGGCAGACAAACTACCAGTTGATGAGCATAGACAAATATTCTTTGAAGATATAACCAAACTAATCAAAAGTTTCCAAAAAAAGTTAGAAGTTGAGGGATATTTTAACGGTCTGGACAAAAAAGAAGGAATAAAAAGGGCTATTGAGATAACTTATGCTTATATCATTCAGTTTATTTTGTATAAAACACTGGTTGATAACGGGTTTGATGAGTTTGACTCAGAATTTAAAGAAATTACCAAAGCAATACACGAAAGTCTAAAAATTAAACAATATGGAAAGATATTAGCTATAATTGAGGGTATTTCCAATAAAATATCACAAAACATATACCGCCCATTTAAGAAAGAACAAGATTTTATCAACCAAACTGTATTTGCCCTAATAAGAAAACCTAAAAATGAACTAAAGGAAGTATCTCCTTGGTTAGATATTTTCGTTTTTATCAAAAAATACTATTTTGCTAACATTCAAAACGAAATCTTTGGCTATATTTATGAGAACTACCTAAAAGAACTTTACGAAGAAGAAAAGAAAGGTCAATATTTTACCGATCCGGAAGTTGTAAATTTTATGCTCCGTCAGATTGGTTTTACGCCAGAGGTTCTTCAAGGACGCTATTTGTCTGAAAGAAACAGTATCTCACTCATAGACCCATCTTGTGGAAGTGGGACTTTCCTTTATAGCGCTGTAAATGAGATTGTTAAAGCATTTGGTAATAATTCTTCAGAAAAATCAAAACAAGTGGAAGAAATAGTCAATAAAAATGTTTTTGGTTTGGATATTGCCGAATTTCCTCTTTACCTTGCGGAAATGAGCATTTTAATGCGAATGTTGCCTTTAATAATCAACGAGAAATATAACAATCCAATTGATAAGAAGATTAAAGTCTTTTTAACAAAGGACAGTGTTGCCGAATTTATGGACACGGCATTAGGAAATACAATGCACGACATAGTTGTAAGAGGAGGTCAACTTTCCCTTGGTTTTGAAGACTTGGATTTAGGATATAAAAGCTATGTAAGAGAAGAGGGCGATTTAGAGGAAATGAAAAAAAGTCTTGAAAATCCACCCGCAATTCCCAGGCGGCGTTTTGACTTCGTTGTCGGTAACCCTCCTTATGTGGGCTATAACGAATGTTCAAAACAACAAGTTTTAATTATTGAACGAATGAAACAAGGGAAGAATAGCCTTAACAATATCTACGGCATGAACCTACATAGTACTCCTAATGCTCAGAAAAAAAGGCCTCCAAAACCAAATCTTTACGCTTTTTTTATTGCACTTGGTATTGAATTACTCAAAGATAATGGGAAACTATGTTATATTATTCCCCAAACCCTTCTTACTTCCGGAGATCACGACACATTGCGCTACCATATGGCTAAATTTACTACCATAGAGAAAATTATTACCTTTAGTGGAAAGATGTTTGTCGGTCGTGGATTAAAACAAGACAAGCCTGTTGCAACTTCAAGTTTAATCTTTGTTATCAATAGAAAAATACCGTCCCCAACCCATCAAGTAGAAATAATCAACTATATAGATTCGAACGACAATATTGAAGAAACTCTAAAAAATATATTGGCCGGTAAGAAAATTAGTAAAAAGAATATTTTGCAAAGCGCTCTTTTCCAAAATGTGGCAAATTGGAATTTTATTAAACAGAATAAGGAGTTTATAGACTTTTATGAAGAATATAAGAGCAAAACAGAAAATATTTCTATTTATTATGACCACACCTGGGCAAACCATCAGTTCAAAAGCGGGTTTTATTTTGATATTGGCTATGGAATAGATGAAAAAGAAATTTTAGAAAAAGAAGAAAAAGGACTGCTGCTATATCCGAAGTTAAATAAAAAGTATTGGACCATTAAAGAGTCTCGTGGATACTGGCCAGATGACAGAACAGGAAAGTCTAAATTTGAAATAAAACTTTTACAGGCTAATCAAGGTTATAATTTGTTAGACAGTAAATATAAAATTGTTTGGTCTTACGCAAATCCAAGTAGATTCCATTTCACTTTTAAACCGGTTATTTGGGCGAGAAATCAAAATTGTAGCATAGGGAGCGAGAACAGAGCAGAAATTTTATACCTTTTTTCGTTACTTAACTCACCAGTTATCGTTTTAATTCTAAACTCTAATTTAAGAAGCGAAAATGAAAAAGATTTCTTGGTATCAATTACGGCAGTAAAAGAATTTGTCCGTGTGCCAAAAATTACAGAAGACAATCAGCACATTAAAGAAGAAGTTATAATGCGAGCCGAAGAAATGCTGGCCTTAGAAGATAAAATGCTTTCAAACTTTGTAGATTTTTCTAAAATATTAATTCAAAAATTTGATAGCCTTTGGGTTAATAAAGATTCATTAATCCTAGAGAACGGTGATAAGAAAATGATTCTACCAATCAAAGAAAGTGTTAACTTAGTAAAAAAGACTCTTGAAGAAGTATTTAACAATCAAGAACTTAATTTTAAAATAAAAAGAATAAATTTATCAGATTTAAAAACTATGCCGGTAATAGACTTAGAACGTCAAAAATCGATTAAAGACTATATTGATGATTTGGTTTTTGCTTTGTTTTTCAACATACAACTCAAAAGTTTAGGAATAAACAAGGCTAAAGAAATAAAACTTCAGTGTTTAAAAAACCCCCACTATAAAGTTGTTTTTAATTTATAAATAATTTATTATCTTTTTTAAAACATGTCTTCTACCCTTGTTTTTCGGTAAACATAGTTTTTAATAGAAATCAATCTTCGTTGTCTTGGCTTCATCAGGGATCGCTATTTGACCACTTAAATAAAACTCCTCTAGGGCTTCATCCCGTAAAGTTCTCAACCGCCCCATTTGATGGAGAACATTCATAGCAGAGGCTCTTTGTTTAGGGCCTCGGTTTATTAAATAAGATAAAGTTTTTTCAAGATTTCGAATTCTTTGATCAATAGCTTTGGTCAACGCTTGGACTTGTCCTTCTGGAGAACGCTTGATAAAAGCGGGGGATTGGAAGAGGAGTTCCCATTCTCCCCCCTTAATTAAATGTTCTAATTCATGTTCTTGAGAAAAGGTTTGAACGACTACCTTCTTTTGGATAGTTATAGTCTGCCCCTTACTCTCTTTTCTCTTAGGTGTGTTATTAACTTTTGGCTGTTTCAGAGACCTAAAAGTCATTGAGGATATTATATCATATATGCCGCATGGGAGGTTTTAAAACTATTGGAAATTAAAACAAAAATAGGGTTTTTTAATCATCGCCATTATCGTTATCGCCGTCTGTTCCCCCACTTCCATCAGTACCGCTACCACGACTGCCTGAACCTTCACGTCCACTTTCATGGCCATCCTGCTGATCTCCATCTCTTGGTCCAGTATCTCCTTCTTTGCCCATATCCTTCTCCTTCTTAAAATGTTTTTCATAGATAAAATCATAATTTAATTTTATATAACAATCAAGGAAAAGGATTTTGTATTGATAGGCTATAATTTTAATTAGAAATAAATTAATAATCCTATTGCCATTACCTATTTTTTTCGGTAAACATAGTTTTTAATCCTTCGGATTTTTAAGAGCAGGGGGGAAAGAGCGCCAGCTTTTTCGGTCTGATTGCCACAAAATTATCCCTTATTGATTAACTTCCTTCTGCCTTTTCTATAATTTTGCCCGTTTCACTGCTTTGCTGTTTCATATTTTGCCCTGGTTAAAAAGCTTCTTCGCTTTTTATTATTTATCTGGAAACAGC
>CAZXDO010000022.1:0-25204 GCA_964639325.1 uncultured Candidatus Saccharibacteria bacterium | reverse complement strand
ATTTTGTCAATGGCAGGGTTTACCTTTGACAAATATTTAAATTGGTTTTATAGTACGGGAAGTTAATTGCAATAGAATGTACTTTAAAAATTGAAAATTATGAAAGAAAAGAAAGTAAAATTTGATCTTGTTCAGGATGAGATTGGCGCGTATTGGCCGGTAAGCTTGTTTATGGAAGCTTATAAACATGAGAACAATTTAACCGGTTGTATAGCAGCTACCTTATCTTTGGACTTTGGAAATCCAGGTAAAACTGCTCTTGTTTTTTTACGGACATGTATTGAAAATTCCGAGCGTTTAAAGAAAGGAAAAAACCAGAAATATGTTTTGGTTTTGAAGTTTTATAACTTCGGCGATCTTGCAACACTTGATGTAATCTCTCTTGATAAGTCGTTTCATAGGGATATTGCTTATGAACACTTAGGTAAGATGGGTTGGCCTTTATCTAAAAGTGGTTCAGTTAGCCGCTTTAAAGAAACGATTCAGTCTCCTTTTATATTTGTAGGAGGTTTTTTGGATATTAACAACGAAGGTGTTGTTAGGTTTTTTGGAAAGAGCGGTGATTATGGAAATAAAATTTCATCTACTGAAAGTCATCTGATTTGCAAGCACGTAGCTTATGCCTGCGGTTTGAGAAAAGAAGGAGATTTAGCCGGTGAGATTTTTATCAATAATCTTCTTGAGTTTATGTTGAAGTTTAAAAGAAAATCTGATTTTTACGAAAGGTTTTACCAAGACATTTTGACCAATGCGCCAAGCTTGGATCAGGTTTTAACAACACAACAACTTGGAGCTCTTATGATGATGAAAGTAGCTGATCGGACCATTGGAGAAGAAGGAGATGGGTTGCAGATAATGACAGAAGAAATGGTAGATGGATTTGGCAAGTTTGTTACGGTTGCCGGTGTAGCTGAACATATAAAGCGTTCACGGAGCAACTAATTTACGCGTCTTAGGATTATTTTCTAAGACGCTTTTTGTTTTAATAAGTTGATTTGACAGATATACCCTAGGGGAGTATATTGGTTGCATGAAAAAAGAAGTCGCAAAGTTAAATAGAATCTCGGGTCAAATAGCCGGTTTAACCAGAATGATTGAGAATGAGGAAGGTTGTGAGAAAGTTCTTGACCAGTTTAGCGCTGTTAAAGGAGCGTTGAATGGAGTTTTGGATGATTACCTCAGCAGTAATTTGCAAAAGTGCTTTAAAACCAGCCAGGCCGAGAGGGCAGAAAAAATAATTAAACAAATAAGTAAAAAATAAATTAAATATGTCAAAAGTAGTTGAAGTTTCGGCGGATAGTTTTCAAGAAGAAATAATTAATTCAGAAGTCCCCGTTTTGGTGGACTTTTGGGCTCCTTGGTGCCAGCCCTGCCTTATGATGGCGCCTGTTTTAGATGAGCTTTCAGAAGAAATGGAGGGCAAGTTAAAGGTTTGTAAAGTAAATATAGAAGAACCTGAAAACCAGGAGTTAGCCATAAGGTACCAAATACAAAGTATTCCTAATATGAAGTTATTAAAGAAAGGAGAAGTAATTGGTGATTTTGTAGGAGCAAGGCCGAAGAGTATGTTTAAGAAAGAATTAGAGGAAAAAATTTAATAATTATCTTATGAGCAATAATATATTTTCGGGCATAAACCAAAGACTTGAAGATATTAAAAACATAGAAGGTTTAACAGACGAAGAAATAAATTTTCTTTTGAGGCCTAAAAGAGTTAACAAGAAAGAGTTTGAAGTAAATGGAGAAACTGTTTCAGCCTGGAGAGTGGTTTTTAACGATTCTTTAGGTCCCGGGAAGGGAGGAGTTAGGTTTCACCCAAATGTTAATGAAGATGAGGTTAAGTCATTAGCTTTTTGGATGACAATTAAAAATTCTTTAGCTGATCTTCCTTATGGTGGGGCAAAAGGCGGGGTTAAGTTTAATCCTAAAGAAATTTCTAAAGAGGTTTTAGAAGAAGTTAGTAGAAAATTTGTTGATTCTTTTTATGAAGATTTAGGTGAGAACAAAGATATTCCTGCTCCGGACGTATATACAAATTCTCAAGTTATGGCTTGGATGTTAGATGAGTACGAAAAAAAAGCCGGACATCACGAACCCGGTTTTATTACAGGTAAACCTTTAGAGCTTGGCGGTTGTGAATTGCGGAATAATGCTACGGCAAAAGGAGGTTTTATTACTATCCTTTCCCTTATAAAAAAGTTTGGTTTAGGTAAAAGTATTTCTGTAGCGGTTCAAGGGTTTGGAAATGCAGGTATGAATATCGCTAAAATGTTGAATGATGAAGGAATAAAGGTGGTTGCTGTTAGCGATAGCAAGGGAGGGGTCTATAATAAGGATGGTTTAGATATTGAAAATATAATTGTTAAAAAAGAAAAAAGTGGAAATGTTTCTTCATACGAAGAAGGCGAGGCGATTGATAATGAAGATTTATTAAAGTTACCGGTTAATGTTTTAGTTTTGGCTGCTATGGAAAATCAAATTACTAAAGAAAATGTTGACGAGGTTAAAGCGGAATATGTAGTAGAAATTGCCAATGGTCCTGTTGATTACGAAGCTGATAAAGTTTTATTTGATAAAGGTGTTACAATTATCCCAGACATACTCGCTAATTCAGGAGGAGTGATTGTTAGTTATTTTGAATGGGTTCAAAACAAAAGCGGCGGGGTTTTTGATAAAGAATATTTAGAAAACTTATTAGAGAAAAAAATGAATAATTCTTGGGATAAGGTGGTAAATCTTTATGAAGAAAGAAAAAGGGAGATAAGTTTAAGAACGGTTGCTTATATATTAGCAATTCGAAAAGTTCTCTCGGCAGAAAAATTAAGAGGTAATATTTAATATGGAAAATAATAATTATCAATTAGCCATTATAGGAACGGGTCCGGCCGGTATGACAGCTTCTATTTACGCTTCTCGTTACAAAATAAGCAATGTTGTTATTGGAGAAGCTCCCGGAGGCTTGATTTTTGAAGCTCATAAAATTTGTAATTATCCGGGGAATAATGAAATAAGAGGGTCGGAATTAACAATGAAAATGCAGGAGCATGTAAGTGCTTTAGGGGGTGAAATATTGGCAGATAAGGTTACTGAAATTAGCAAGCAAGAGGACGGTTCTTTTAAGATAAAGACAGAAGGAGAGAAGACTTTAAAAGTTCAAGCTTTGCTTATTACTACAGGAACAGAACATCGTAAATTGGGATTGCCAAATGAAAATGCTTTAACCGGCCGAGGTGTTTCTTATTGCGCTACCTGTGATGCTATGTTTTACAGGGACAAGGTAGTGGGGGTAGTAGGTGGAAGTGATGCAGCCAATACAGCCTCTTTATACCTTTCTGAAGTAGCAAAAAAAGTTTATCAAATATATCGTAAAGATGCTCTCCGGGGGGATCTTATTTGGATAGACCAGGTAATGAATAGAGATAATATAGAAGTTGTTTTTAATACTAATGTTTCTGAATTAATAGGGAAAGAAAAATTGGAAGGCGTTGTTTTAGACAAGAAATATAAAGGAAACAAAAAAATAGATTTAGACGGCTTGTTTATAGAAATAGGAAGTTATCCCAGAAGGGAAATATTAGATATGTTGGATATAAAAACAAATGAAGACGGTTATGTTGAAGTTGATAAAACTCAAAGAACTAACAAAGAGGGAGTATGGGCTGCCGGGGACATAACAGATGGTTCTAATAACTTTCGCCAGATTATAACTGCTGCTAGCGAGGGAGCTATCGCCGCTGATAGTATTTTTGGATGGTTCCAAAAAAATAAATCTTAGATTATCTATCTACGCTATTTGTTTGGGCAAAGTTATCCACAACAACTTGGGGGTTCCCGACACCCCCAAGTTGATATTCCCGTAGGTGTCGTTTATCCCCCGAAGGGGTATGTGCGACACCCCCAAGTTGAGAGCTTGAGTTTTTGAGTTTGTTTTTTACTTTCTTGATTTAATGATTTTTTATTGAGTTCGCTTTGAGCATCAAGTGTTTCGGATATTTAGTTGACATTGAATAGTATATATTATATAATATCGATAGTAAAAGTAATTATTTAACAATTTAAAAAGAGAGGAAGGAATAATGGAAAGTGTAAAAGAATTAACAGAAGCAATGACTTTTTCTTGTTGCGGAGAAAAACTTCCTTTACCTGAAATAATTGAAAATAAAAAAATTGTTTCAGTAAAAATAGCTTATCTTTCAGAAAAGAAGAAGGTAAAAGCTGATGGTTTAAAAGGAATTTTGGGTTGCAAGAAAGAAGTGCAGGAAGAAAAGGAATTAATCGTTAAGGATCCAAAAGGAATAACCCTTTGTTATTCTAAAGATAACGGAGCTGCAGTGATTAGGTTTTGGAACAAAAAGGAATTTGAAAAGATTGTTGGTTATGATGACAGTACTTTATGGAAAAGGTATGTGATGAGTATTGTTTATCCTTACCAGGTGAATTTCCATATAGGAAATTTAAAAAAAGTTGTTTGGGAAGATGAGTAACAAGTTACAAAGGCCACCGTATTAAAAGGTGGCTTTTTTTATGTTGATAGATGGTATAATACTAATAAACTAAAAATAAATTATAAGTATGAAAAAACATCCTTTAGTTCGAACAATTTATCTTTATCTTTTCGCCTTAGTTGGGTTAACTTTGTTAATTATTGGCACGGTAAGATTTTTAGATATGGGTCTTAAGATTTTTGTTTTTACGAAGGCCGAAGAACCCGAAAAAATAAACCAGGAATATAAACATTATAATCCGACCCCTTTTTTTATTGATAATGTAGCAGATTATGAAGGTGGGGAAGAATTAACTGAAGAAGAAAAGATGGCAGTAAAGGAGTGGTATCAAGGTTACAAAAACTGGAAGGACGCCCAATCAGAAGTAGATTATCTTACCAGCCGGAGACACGAAGATGCTTCTTTAAATTTGTCTTTAATTTTAATTGGCTTGCCCTTATATCTTTATCATTGGAGGATTATCAGAAGAGAATCACGAGAATCTGAGGATTAGGAATTTAGAATCTGTTTCTAACAGTTTGAGGTTATTAAACGTTCCCGAGTGATAAATATTTTTGTGGTATAATTTACTTATAGATATTTTTGCAACTTTAAAAAGTTTATAAAAATTGTTCTTTTTAAATGTTTAATTATTTTTTAAAAATTATAAGGCAGATAAGGAATTTTCTATTTGGTTTTTTAGGCAAAAAAACAGATTTTATACCTTTAAATAGATTTGATAAAAATCCTATAATTTTACCTAACGAGCAAAATAGTTGGGAGGCCTGGCAAACTTTTAATCCGGGCGTTCTTTTGTTGAATGACAAAGTTCATTTTTTATACAGAGCTATTGGCGGTGACGGAGTTTCCCGTTTAGGTTATGCCGGTTCTGACGATGGTTTTTTAGTAAACACAAGAATTCCTTACCCTGTTTATAGACATGAAGAAAGTGAGGGGCGTTTTAGTATCTATTCTTTTGCTTCAGGCGGAGGGTGGGGAGGCGCCGAAGATCCGCGGATAGTTAAAGTTAGTAACGAGGACAGGTTATATGTTACTTATATTACTTTAAATGAGGGAATTAGGGTTGTTTTAACTTCTATTAAAGAAGAAGATTTTTTGAATAAAAGGTGGCGTTGGAAAAAGCCGATTTTAATTTCTCCTCCTGGCGAGGTACATAAAAATTGGGTTATCTTTCCCGAAAAGATAAAAGGGAAGTACGCGATTTTACACAGTGTTAATCCGGAGATAAAAATAGAGTATTTGGATAGTTTGGATCTTGGTGAAAATGATTTTATAAGAAGCAGTTTTGGCGGTTCAAAGAGAAAAAGAGTTTGGGATAATTGGGTTCGCGGGGCCGGACCACCGCCGCTTAAAACAAAATATGGATGGCTTTTGTTTTATCACGCCATGAGTGAAGGGGAGGGAAAATACAAAGTGGGAGTTATGCTTTTGGACCTTGATAATCCTAGTAAAATAATTTGCCGATCCAAAGCTCCGGTTTTGGTTCCAGAAGAAGTTTATGAAAATAACGGTTACAAAGCCGGAGTTGTTTATGCTTCCGGAGCGGTAATTAAAGATAGTAATATCATAGTTTATTACGGTGGGTCCGACAGTTATGTTTGCGCTGCTTCCGCCCCTCTTGATGATTTTTTGAATTCTTTAAGAAAAGGAGCAAGGCCCTCGCTTAAAAAAAGAAAATTGAGAGTTAAATAATTTATGCTTGTAGAAAGAGAAGAAAGAAATCCAATATTGAAACCGGATGAGGACCATTCTTGGGAAGCCAAGGCGGTTTTTAACGGGTGTCCTATTTTAAAAGACGGCAGGACCGCTTTTGTTTATAGGGCCTTTTCTCTTCCTCATTACCACACCCTTACCCAAAAAAGATTATCTCTTTCTGAAATAGGAATTGCGGAGAGTGATAATGGTATTGATTTTAATAATAGAAGAAGGCTTATTATCCTCGAAGAATCTTGGGAGAAATTTGGCTGCGAAGACCCGAAAATAATAAAATTTGAAGGAAAATATTATATTTTTTACACTGCCCTTTCTCTTTATCCATTCAGAGCAGAGGGAATTAAAACAGGAGTGGCTGTAAGTGATGACTTAAAATCAATTAAAGAAAAGCATTTAGTTACTCCTTTTAATTCTAAGGGCATGAGTTTATTCCCCGAGAGGATAAATGGGAAAATATGGGCCATTTTAACGGTTAATACGGATTTGCCTCCATCAGAAATATGTTTGGTTTCCTTTGATAAAATAGAAGATGTTTGGAATCAGGATAAGTGGAACGAGTGGTATGGTGATCATAAAAAATATTCCTTGCCTCTTTTACGCAAACCGGAGGATCATATAGAAACCGGAGCCCCGCCTATTAAAACTAACGAAGGATGGTTGGTTTTTTATTCATACATAAGGGACTATAAGTTAGGCAGGCCTCTTTTTGGAATAGAAGCTGTTTTACTTGATTTAGACAATCCTTTTGAAATTAAAGGCAGAACGGATGCCCCGATTTTAACGCCCGAAGAATATTATGAAAAAATAGGTTTGGTAGAGAATATCGTTTTCCCTTCCGGAGCTTTATTAAACGGAAACATTATTAGTCTTTATTATGGAGCCACTGACACAACTTGTTGTTTGGCTTATGTAGATAAAAAAGCATTAATAGAAAAAATGACGGGAGCCAAGGTGCTTAGCAAGTTAAAAAGGTTTAAGGGTAATCCGATAATTGAACCGGATAGTGAAAATAAATGGGAAGCTAAAGCCACCTTTAATCCCGGAGCAGTTTACTTGGATGGGAAGTTTCATCTTTTATACAGAGCCATGTCAGAAGATAATACTTCGGTTATGGGTTACGCTGTCTCCGAAGATGGTTTTAATATAAGTTATCGTTCTTCAGAGCCGGTTTATGTTCCTCGTGAATCTTTTGAGAAAAAACTGGTGCCCGGAGGAAATTCAGGTTGTGAAGATCCCCGTCTTACTAAAATAGATGACAAGATTTATATGTTCTATACTGCTTTTGACGGGAAAAACCCTCCCAGGGTTGCTCTTACTTCAATTTTAGAAAAAGATTTTTTGAGACAGAATTGGAATTGGTCTAAACCCGTTCTTATTTCTCCCCCTAATATTGACGACAAAGATGCTTGTATTTTTTCTGAAAAAATAAAAGGGAAGTACTTTATTATCCACCGCAGCGGAGATGATATTGATATTTCCTTTAACTCCAGTTTGGATTTTGATGGAAAAACTTGGTTGGAAGAATATAGATGGATATTTCCCAGACCCGGAAGATGGGATGATATGAAGGTGGGAATTGCCGGACCGCCCGTAAAAACCGAAGAAGGTTGGGTTCTTTTTTATCACGGAGTTTCTAAAATAGATAAAAATTATCGCGTAGGGGCGGTTTTGCTTTTAAAAAATAATCCGGTAGAAATTTTGGCACGGTTAGACGAACCTCTTTTTGAACCCGAGGAAGATTATGAAAAAACAGGGCAGGTTAATGATGTAGTTTTTCCTTGCGGAAATGTTCTTATAGATAATAAATTTTTCCTTTATTACGGCGGGGGCGACAAAGTTGTAGGAGTTGCTACAATAGACAAGGATGAATTAATGGAAGCTTTTAAATTAAATAAGTGTTAATAAAATGAATAAACCTTTAGAAGAATTAGATAAAAATTTTATAAAAGAAAATGTGAAAGCCGTGGCCTTTGACCTTGACGGAGTGATAGTAGAAACGGGAACTTTTTTGAAGCAAAGTATAGATGGTTCAGAGCTGATGATTAAGACCAATAAGTTAAGCAAGAGGATGGAGGAAATGCTAAACGAATTAAAAAAATATGTAAGAATAATATTTGTCAGCGGCCGTTCCGTTCTTCATCTTGAAACTATGGTAGAGGGAATTTTGTGGGATAAAGTTTCTTTGATAGGAGAAAATGGAAATTTTCTCCTTACGGACGGGAAATTAGAACAGCTTGCTTTGTATGAAAACAGTTATTTTGAAAAGTTAAACAATATTCGCAAGGAGTTGAAAAAGTTAAAAGAAAAGAACCCCGAAATTGTTTGTGGTTTTGAGCCGAAGCATATGATTATTACTATTCACACCTCAGAAAAAGTACCGGAGGTGGAAGAGATTGTTAAGTTTTATGACAAAGAAGGGGAGTTGTATTGTTTGTGGACCAGTGAAGGGTATGACATAGGAAGCAAGAGGACTAATAAAAAAACAGCTTTGAAAACGTTCTTAAAAAGCATTAATATAAGTGAGAGAGAAATAATAACTACGGGAAATAATTTAAACGACAAAGAGATGCTTGAATTGGGAATCGGAATAAGTGTAAATCCGGAATTGGTAAGCGGAGAATATGCGGTTTCTAAAAAGAAAAGTGTTTTGGGCGGTGAGGTTATCGCTGAATATTTGTTAGAAGCTTTTAAATAAAATTGTGAAAAAAGATAATAAAATATTTATCGTTATTGCTTTATTGGTTTTAATTTTAGCAGTTTTATTTTTTTGGAGGATGAATATAAACCAAGAAGGTGATGAATTTGTGTTTGTTTGCCCATCGGGGGATAAAATTCATATAAGTTACGGTGAAGAAGCCGAGGAAGCTTATCTTTCGGCTCAAGATAAAAATTACAACCTTCATAGAGCCATAAGTGCTTCAGGGGCTAGGTACACAAGTGAGGATGAAAAGGTTGTTTTTTGGGAACATCAGGGAGAAGTGATGTTAGAAATCAACGGTGAAATAGTTTTTGAAAATTGTGTTTTACAAGAAGATTTTGAAAATGAAAAAGCTATAAGGCAGGTGGTAGATGATTTTGGACGACAACTGAAAAATGTTTCTTTGTTGGCTCCGGAAGAGCAGGTTAGGGAAGATATGGAAGAACACTACGGCGATTTAGTTGTTTATGAATCTATTAAAAAGTGGTTTAGTAATCCACTTGAAGCGCCCGGGCGTCTTACATCAAGTCCATGGCCGGAAAAAATAGAAATTGACACTATTAGCGAGGAGGCAGAAGGAAAATATTTAGTAAAAGGAAAAATTATTGAAATAACAAGCATTGAGGAATATAAAGGAGGAAAAGCCGCAGAAAGAAAAATTGATATATTTTTGGCAGAGTTTGATGGCGATCGGCTTATTACCGGTGTTTCTTTAGGAGATTATTCTATTGTTTATACAAATAATGAATATGATTTTTCTTTTTTCTTGCCTCAAAGCTGGAATGGTTATTCAATTATCAGCAGTACTTGGGAGGGTTTTGTGGTTGATTCCCATGAAGAAATAGAGGAAGGTCCTATGATTTCTATCAGACATCCTGATTGGACGGCCGAACGGGAACGGCAAGATATTCCTATTATGATTTTTACTATCAACCAATGGAATGCTATGCAGGAAGGAGGTTTTCATATTGGAGCAGCACCGATAAACCCTAGAGAGTTGGGAAGGAATAATGATTATGTTTTTGCCCTTCCGGCTCGTTATAACTTTGCTTTTCCGGAAGGATTTGAAGAGGTTGATGATATTATAGAAAGTAATCCTTTAAAAACATTTTAAGATTCTAGAAATATTTTTATGGATGATTTTAAAGAAAAAAAGAAAAAAACTTTATTTTCAAAAATTGAAAATGTTTTAGTGGCCTCTTTAATAGCGGTTGCTTTTTTTGGGTTGGCAGCTTATGCCTATAATTTTTATATTGAAGAAGTTCAAAAGTTAAACGAAACTATTACTAAGACGAGAATAGACCTAGCTGATTCCAGGCTTGAAATTAGGAGCCTTAAGGTAAGCTTGGCTGCTTTGGAAGATCAAAAAAACCAACTTTCCGAGTCTCTTCAAGCAGAAAGAGAAAGAAACGATAGTTTTAGCGAGCAGATTAAAGGAGCAGAGGAAATTGTAGATAAGTTTAGGAAATTAAGCAGTATTGATCCGGAGATCTTAAAAAAATATTCTAAAACATATTTTTTGAGCGAACATTATGTTCCTTCTTCGCTTAGTATAATTAACAAAAAATATCTTTATCAGGAAGATGACCCGGAACAAATTCATTCCGAGGTTGAGCCTTATCTTACAGAAATGATTGAAGATGCTAAAAAAGACGGGGTGGATCTTTATATAGGTTCTGCTTACCGTTCTTTTGGGATTCAAACAGGTCTTAAATCAAATTATATTGTTACTTATGGATACGGTACTGCTAATGATTTTTCTGCTGAACAAGGATATTCCGAACATCAGTTAGGCACGGCTGTTGATTTTCTTACCACCGGTATAGGGGGAACCTTAGAAGGTTTTGGAGAAACAGAAGCTTTTGAGTGGCTGGAAAATAATGCTTATAAATACGGTTTTGTTCTTTCTTATCCAGAAAGCAATGAATATTATATTTACGAGCCTTGGCATTGGCGTTTTGTGGGAGAAAAGCTGGCCGGTTATCTCCATGAAAATAATATATATTTTTACGAGATGGACCAGAGAGATATTGATGAATATCTTGTTTACATTTTTGATTAAAAGTTTTGTCTTATTCGTTTAGTATGTTAAGGTTATTCTTAGATTTAAAGGTTGAAAATATAAAAATATAAAAAAGTAATTATTATGAATAAAAAGAATATATTAATTTCGGTAATTGTTGTGGCTATTATTGCTGTGGGAGCTTGGTATTTTTTATCAAATAGCGGTTCAAGTAGTTATGGGGATGTAGTTGCCGTTGTTAACGGTGAAGAAATAACCGGTGAGGAATTTGGCGTTCAGTTTAAACAAGCAAAAGAAGCTTACTCGGAAGAAGATTCAGAATTTAATGAGGAACAGCTTAAAGAATATGTATTGGACCAGATTATTAGCAGTGTTTTGTTAAAGCAAGAAGCAGAAAACAAAGGATTTACCGTTGATGAATCTGAAATTCAGGAGGAAATTGATTTTATAGTTCAGAGCGGCGGCGGCCAAGAAGTTTTTGAAGGAGCCCTTGCCGAGTCCGGGATAAGTGAAGAAATGTTAAGAAAAGATATTAAGAACCAAATTCTTGTTAACGATTATATAGTGTCAGAATTTCCTGAAGAAGAAGTTTCAGTTACTGACGAAGAAATACTTGCTTTGTATGATTCTTACAGCCAAACAGTTACCGAAGGAGAAATGCCTTCTTTTGGTGATGTGGAAGGAGAATTAAGAGCAGAGATTATTCAGCAGAAAAGGAGTGATATGATTACAAGTTTAATTAGCAGTCTTCGCGAAGAAGCGGAAGTTGAGGTTTTGCTTTAATATTTAAGGATATTCTTTAACGTTGGGGAAGTTAAAGTTCTTCTTTAATTTATTTTGTTTTTTAAAGTTTGCCTTAATTAAAAAAGCCCTGTTTTTACTGGGCTTTTTTTAACTTGGGGGTGTCGGGAACCCCCAAGTTGTTGTGGATAACTTTTTTGGCGTATGACACCCTAAAGTTGAAAGTTTGGTTTCTTCTTGACAGGAAGTTTATAATAAAATTAGTACCACTTCTTAATTAAAAAGAAAAATATTCATTTTAAATATAAAAACAAAAGAAAAATTTTAAAAGTTAAAAAAATGGAAGAAAAAAATAAAATTTTAAAAGTTAAAAATTTAAGCGTTAAAAGAGGCGAAAGAAAGGTTTTGGAGAATGTTGATTTTAATTTGGAAAAAGGGGAGGTTTTAGCTGTTCTGGGTCCTAATGGTTCAGGTAAAAGTACTTTATTGAAAGCTTTATTGGGAATTCTTCCTTGTGAGAGCGGGAGTTTTAAGTGGTCTGATAATGATCTTAAAATAAGTTATCTTCCGGATGATTTGTCGCCTGAAAAATTTAGAGAAATCCCGATGTCTTTAGAAGATTTTTTTGCTTTTAAAAGTGCTCCTAAACACAGAATAAAAGAATCATTTGAATTAGTTGGTTTAAAGGAAAGGGAAATTTTTTCTAGAAATCCCGGGGAGTTGTCCTCAGGGCAGTTTCAAAGAATGCTTGTTGCCTGGAGCTTAATAGATGATCCTGATGTTCTTCTTTTTGACGAACCGACCACTGGAATAGATGTTGGCGGGCAGGAAACCATATATTCTCTTTTGGAAAAGATTTGGAAAGAAAGAGGGCTTACTATTATTTTAGTTACTCATGAGATAAATGTGATTTATTCCTTGGCTACAAATGTACTTTGTCTGAGAAAGAGAGAATTTTGTTACGGTTCTCCGGAAGAAGTTTTAACTCCGGAAAGACTTCAAAGCTTATACGGTTCAAAGGTTCGTTTTTATAAACACAAGGCTTAATATGGATATTATTCTTAGTTTAATAACAGCTTTATTTATAGGAGGGATTGCCGGTTATTTGGGCTCGCTTATGGTTACTGAAAAAATGGCTTTGGTGGGCGGACCAATGGGACACTTGGCTTTACCCGGGGTAGCATTAGCTCTTTTATACGGCTTTAATATTTTTTGGGGCGGGCTTATTACCATAGTTTTAGGCTCAATACTTATTTGGCTTTTTAGTTTAAAGAGTAAGCTTTCTTTGGAGGCCTTAACGGCAGTGGTGTTTGCCAGTACAGTGGCTTTAGGTTTTCTTATTTTACCTATAGAAAAAGCTGAAAAGGCCTTGATTGGAGATATTTCTACCGTAGGTTTGTTTGATGCTGTTTTGGCGGTAGTGGTGGGGGTGTCGGTTTATGTAGTAATCAAAAAGATTTATCCCAATATAATATTATCCGGACTTTCTGGTAATTTAGCTCAAGCTAGAGGAATTGATGTTAAAAAAATCAGATTTATTTACCTAGCGGCAATTGCCTTGGTAGTAGCTATGGAGGTAAAGATTGTAGGAGTTCTTCTTACGGCCGCCTTAGTAGCTATTCCGGCTGCAGCAGCCAGGAATTTTAGTAAAAATCTTAACCAATATACTTGGTTAAGTTTGATTATAGGAGCAGTGAGCGCTGTTTCGGGGGTTGCTTTGTTTGAGTTAACCGGTTTTCCGGCCGGACCTTTGATGATACTAATCGGGGCAATTTTCTTTCTCGTATCCCTTATTCCAAGGAAGTGATTTGATGATTTGATAATTAAAAAAACCGCATCTTGCGGTTTTTTTATTCTACACTTACAAACTTAACTTTCTTTTCTTTGTTGTTAATCTTTTTCTTTTTCTTTTTGAAAAACCTTACAGTTCCATCAATTAAAGCATAAAGAGTATCATCTCTTCCTTTTTTAACATTTTCCCCCGGGTGGAATTTTGTTCCTCTTTGACGGAGGATAATATTGCCGGTTTTAACTTTTTGGCCGCCAAAAATTTTTACGCCCAAGCGCTTTGATTCGGAATCAAAACTTCCTTTATACCCACCTTTTTGTCTTACGTGTGCCATACTTGTTTAATAGTAGTGGTGAAAAATATTTCTGTGGTTTAAAATGTTATATGAGAATAAGAGAAAAGTCAAACCCAATATAAGGCAGATTTTATGGGAAAGAAAAAAGAATTAATAGTTTCAATAATTATTTTGGTGTTGGTGGCCTTGAGTGGTTTTGCTGTAGGTTACATTTTTGCTAAAGAAACTAATCCCGCTCCAATCATTATTGAAAAGGTTAGTGGGTAGGGTTTAATTAATAATTAGTTGTAATATTTATTGAAAAAAATTTATGAAAACAATAGTGTTGATTTTATTAGTTGTGAGTGTGTTTGGAATTGCTGATACTACTTATCTTACAGCCGAACATTATAAAGAGGGAGCTGTTCAGTGCCTTGTGGGGGGTGACTGCGACCTTGTGTTGAGGGGCGATTATTCAGAAATTTTTGGTATCCCTACGGCACTTATTGGTTTAGCTTACTACTTTTTACTTTTTATTTTTTCTCTTTTTTATTTTTACAACCAAAAGGGTTTGATAAGGTTAGCTTTTTATTTAACGATGGCCGGTTTTCTGGCTTCTTTATTTTTTGTCTATCTTCAGGTGTTTGTAATTAATGCCTTATGCTCTTATTGTATTGTTTCGGCAATACTTAATGCGGTTTTATTTATTTGCGGGGTTGTGGGCTTGAAAAAGGGTAGTGTTTAATTTTTTATTTATCCACATTTTGTTTCTTTTGTTGGTGCTACAATTAGGTTATGGGGAAAAGTGTGAAATATATTTTCATGGTTGGCGGTGTTATGTCAGGGGTTGGCAAGGGAATAACCTCTTCTTCAATTGGCCGTCTTTTGAAATCTCGCGGTTTTTCCGTTTCTTCCATAAAAATTGACCCTTATGTTAACGTTGATGCCGGTACTATGAACCCCACCGAACATGGTGAGGTTTTTGTTTTAGATGACGGAACAGAATGTGATATGGATATGGGTAACTACGAACGTTTTTTGGACAGGGATTTTGATGGGGGAAACTATATGACCACAGGCAGTGTCTATCAATCGGTAATAAGAAAGGAAAGAAACTTGGAATATGGAGGAAGGTGTGTTCACGTAGTTCCGGATATACCTTTGGAGGTTTTGGATAAAATTAAGGAAGCAGGAAAAAAAGATAAAGCTGATTTTGTAATGACCGAAATAGGGGGGACTTTGGGAGAATATCAAAATATGCTTTTCCTTGAGGCAATTAGAATGCTTCAATTGGAAAAACCGGGTGATGTAATTATTATCTTAGTCAGTTTCCTTCCTTTTCAGGGGAAAGGAGGAAATGAATTAAAAACAAAGCCGACCCAGCATGCAGTGCGGGATATGAATTATGTCGGTCTTCAACCTGATATTGTAATAGCCAGGGCGAGAGCGGATATAGATGATAAAAGAAAGGAAAAAATTTCCTTTCATTGCAGTGTTCGTAAAAAGGATGTTATTTCCGCACCCGATGTTGAAAGTATTTATGATGTTCCTCTTAATTTTGAAAAAGATGGTTTGACGGGGATAATTTTAGAAAAGTTTGGTTTGAGGTCTAAAAAAGTTGATTTAAAGGACTGGAAAGATTTTGTAAAGAAAAGCCATAAGGTTAAGAAGGAGGTTAAGATAGGGATAATTGGAAAATATTTTGAAACAGGCAAGTTTGTTCTTAGCGATTCTTATGCTTCGGTAATTGAAGCAATAAAACACGCCTCTTACAAGGAAGGAAGAAAACCGGTTATTGAATGGATAAATTCGGAAGATTTTGAGGGTAATATCAGGGCTAAGGAATTAAATAAAAAATTAAAAGTTTTAAGTAGTTACGACGGGGTAATAATACCCGGAGGGTTTGGTTCTCGGGGAGTGGAAGGAAAAATTAAGGCAATAGAATATGTACGAAAAAATAAAATTCCTTTTTTAGGTCTTTGTTACGGAATGCAGTTAATGCTTGTTGAGTTTGCAAGAAATATTTGCGGTCTTAAAGGTGCTAATACTACCGAAATTAATCCTAATACCAAGTATCCGGTAGTGGGGCTTATGCCTGAACAGGAAAAAGTAATGAGTGAGGGTAAGTATGGAGCAACTATGAGGTTGGGGGCTTATCCGGCAATATTAAAGCCGGGAACTTTAGCTTTTAGATCATACAAAAGAGAAGGGTGGATGATAAATAATAAAAAGAAAATTAAAGAATACGGCATTAAAGAAACAGAGGGTCTTATTTCAGAAAGACATCGTCACAGGTACGAGGTTAACCCGGAATATATTGATACCTTTAAAAAACACGGTTTAATTTTCTCAGGCGTTTCTCCAAGCAGAAACTTAATGGAAGTATCTGAGTTGCCTAGAAAAGAACACCCCTTTTTTGTGGGAGTTCAGTTTCACCCTGAGTTTAAATCCCATCCTTTGAAACCCCATCCTTTGTTTGTTGACTTCATAAAAGCAAGTGTTAAGAAATATTAAAATTAGAAAACAGTTAACATTTATTTATATCACATCAACTTGGGGGTTCCCGACACCTCCAAGTTGAATATTGAAGAGGTTAATTTGTTATAATGTATATCACAGGAAAAGGGTGAAGTTTAATAAAAATGGTCGCACCCTTTTTTAAATTAATACGGAAAAAATGGGAAAAAAGGCATTATACATAATTCTAGCAGTAGTTGTTTTAGTTGCTTTGTATTACTTTATTGGTCCGGTTAAAGAAGTAAACGAAAGTCCCACACCGGGAGACGAGCTTCCAATTGAAGAAGATTTTGGTTCAAAGATTGTTTATACCACAAATACTGATCTTGATGCTGGTCCTTTTGAGGCTGATTGTGAGGCGAGAGGAGGTGTGTTTAATGACTGTGGAACAACTTGTGAGCCGGAGGCCGAGTTCTGCGCCGAAGTTTGTGCTTACACCTGTGATTTGAGCGGAGAGGAAAATGAGCCGGAAAATATTGAAAATGAAGAAGAGCTTGAAGCCGGTGCTGAAGAAAACGAATCTGAATAGTTAGGTTTAGGGAGAAAGATTCCCATATTCATTTTTGCTTTATTTTTGGGGAGGTTTATGCCTCCCCATTTTGTTTTTGTTTACTTATTTTAAAAATTGAGTATTATTAATTTTGGATGAATATTAATAAATTTAAGGAAATAACAAAAAAACCATTGTTTTGGATAGGAGCGGTGGTTCTTATTATTGTTTTAATAATTGTTTTCTCAGGGAATAAGTCTTTGGGAAAATATGATTATTCTGAGGCAAAAAGGGGAGATATTGCTCAAAAGGTGAGTGTTACCGGAAGTGTTCGGTCTATTGAAGGCGTGGATTTAGGTTTTGAGAAAAGCGGAAGAGTAACAAGGACGGCGGTTGCGGTAGGTGATGAGGTGTATAGAGGGGAACCTTTAATTTTCTTGGAAGTAAATGATTTATACGCTCAGCTTGACGAGGCAAAAGCCGGTTTAAAAGTTGAGGAGGCAAGGTTAAACGAGTTAAAGCGAGGTCCGACTTCTTATGAAATAAAAGTGAAAGAAAGCGAGGTGGAAGAAACAAGGCAAAATCTTTTAAACGAATATGATAATGTTTTGAATACGGTTCGGGATGCTTATAACCAAGCTTACTATTTATTGCGGGACAAGACGCCAGAAATCTTTGAAGGTTCTAAAAACGATTATAATTATGACTTAACTTTCACTTCTTGTTATTCCGAGAAGGCGAGAAAAGCAGAAAACTCAAAGCTTGAAATGGAATTTTTGATAGAGGATTGGCGGGAAGAAATAAAAGAGTTAGAGAATGCTTTAGGGGAGGAAGGCTTAGAAAAATATTTAACCAGTGCCAGAGAAAACATTTTAATTTTTGGAGATTTTTTAGATTACACAAGCGAAGCTTTAGAATCAGCTTGTATTTCAAACGACACCATATCTTCTTATAAGTCATCTGTAAATACTGCAAGAACTAGTTTATCAACTGCTCTTTCTAATGTTGAATCCTTAAAACAAAGCATTGCTTATAAAAAAGCGACCTTAGATAAAAAAGAAAAAGAATTAGACCAGCTTTTAGCCGGATCAAGTAAGGAAGAGTTAGCTGTCCAGGAAGCAACGGTAGAAAGGGTTGCAGCTCAGGTAGATAATATTTTAGCTCAAATTGAAAAAAATATTCTTCGCGCACCTTTTAGAGGAGTAATAACGAAAGTTAATGCCGAAATAGGGGAAATTGTTGATGCTTATGAAGAGGTGGTTTCGGTTGTCTCTAGCTCTGGTTTTAAAATAGAAGTTAATATTCCTGAGGTTGATGTGGCAAAAGTTGAAGTTGGTGACTCAGCTGAGGTTACCTTAGACGCTTATGGGGATGATGTGATATTTAAAGCTGAGGTAATTACAATTGATTTAACCGAAACCGCAATTGAAGGTGTTTCTACATATGGAGCCACTTTGGAGTTTAAGGAATCGGACAAGAGGATAAAATCAGGAATGACGGCAAATGTGGATATCATAACCGCTACCAGAGAAAACGTAGTTTATATCCCTCAACGGGCAGTTATTAAGGAAGACGGAAAAAGCTTTGTTCGTGTTTTAAAAGGTGAAGAAATAGATAGACGGGAAGTGGTGACCGGAACAGATGATTCAATGGGTAATGTTGAAATTGTAGAAGGAGTTGAAGAGGGTGAAAAAGTGGTTGTTTTTATTAACGAAAATTAATGTTGCTTATTGAAGCTCGTAATTTGAAGAAAATATATAAGACCGGTGAAGTGGAAACCAGGGCTCTTGACGGCGTTTCTTTTGATATTAAAAAAGGCGAGTTTACGGCAATAATGGGCCCTTCCGGTTCAGGGAAATCTACTCTTCTCCATATATTAGGTTTTCTAGACCGGCAGACGAGCGGAGAATATAAGTTTAATAACAAAACTTTTAGCGATTTTGAAGAAGAAGAAATAGCCAGAGTTAGAAACAAAGAAATGGGTTTTATTTTTCAATCATTTAACCTTCTTTCTCGTAGAAATGTTTATGAAAACGTGGTTCTTCCTCTTGTTTATTCCGATGTTAATGAGTCAAAATGGAAAGCTTTGGCAGAAGAGGCTATTGAAGACGTTGGTCTTTCCCATAGATTAAGCCATACCCCCGCCCAGCTTTCAGGGGGAGAAAAACAAAGAGTGGCTATTGCCCGGGCCTTGATTAATAAGCCGGAAATTATTTTTGCCGATGAGCCGACCGGAAATTTAGACACAAAATCCGGCCGGGGTATTATGAAAATTCTTGAAGAGTTAAATGAGGACAAGGGGCATACGATAGTTTTGATAACTCATGAAACGTATACCGCGGAACACGCAGAAAGAATAATTCATATTTTAGATGGGAAGATTGATTCTGATAGTTTGGTTAAACACAGAAGAAGCTCTAGAGATTTTGTAAAATAAACTTTGAATTGATATGCATATTAAGCACGTTTTAAAAACTGCATCAACAAGCTTGAAAACTAATAAGTCTAGGACGGGTCTTACTATTTTAGGAATTGTAATCGGGGTTATGGCTATAATTTTAGTGGTTTCCGTAGGAAAAGGAGCGGAGCAAATGATTTTAAGCCAGGTTCAGGCTTTTGGTTCTACTAATATCAGCGTAGAGCCGGGCAGAGAACCAACCGGTCCTTCTGATTTTGCCGAGATGTTTTCTGATTCTC
The DNA here is from genome assembly GCA_964639325.1 of uncultured Candidatus Saccharibacteria bacterium. Classification (GTDB taxonomy): domain Bacteria; phylum Patescibacteriota; class Minisyncoccia; order UBA6257; family GWB1-50-10; genus DATGCT01. The sequence goes on along the minus strand of CAZXDO010000022.1, from coordinate 5,757 downwards.
TAAAAGTAAAAGATTTGGAAGCTTTGAGAAATCCTAGTAATGTTCAGGGGGTAAAAAATGTTGTTCCTATTATTATGCAAAATGAAACCGTTTTGTACGAAGGTGAAACTTATAGGTCCAGTATTATTGGTTCTAATAAAGATTTAGCTGGGATTTTTGATATATATCCTGAAAAGGGAGTTCTTTTCGGTGATTCTGACGTGAAGTCAAGGGCCAGTGTTGCAGTTATTGGAGCTAATGTTGAAAGAGAACTTTTTGGTTTTTCTGATAGTTTAGGGAAGAAAATTAAAATTAAAGGAAGGCCTTTTCGAATTGTGGGAGTAATGTCTTCTACGGGCCAAATGTCTTTTTTTAACGTAGACAAAATGGTTCTTATTCCCTACACCACTGCCCAAAAATATCTTTTTGGAATAAATCATTTTCATTCTCTTATTGTTCAAGCTGAAAATGAGGAAGTAATTCCGAGAGTAGAGGAGGAGATAAAATTAACTTTACGCGAGCTTCATGGAATAACAGATCCTTCTAAAGATGATTTTAGGGTAGAAACTCAAGAAAGTGCAGCTGAAAGAGTTGGTTCAATTACCGGAATATTAACCGCTCTTTTGGTTTCCGTAGCAGCGGTTGCTTTGTTGGTTGGAGGAGTGGGGATTATGAATATTATGCTTGTTTCGGTAACAGAAAGAACCAGAGAGATTGGTTTAAGGAAAGCCCTAGGGGCGACAAAAACGGATATTTTGAAACAGTTTCTTTTAGAGTCGGTTATCTTAACTCTGGTTGGGGGAATCATTGGTATTTTGGTAGGAGCTTTTCTATCTTTATTAGCAGCTATTGTCTTAAGCAGTGTGGTTAATATGGATTGGAATTTTGTATTTTCGTTTCCGGCAGCTTTAATTGGAATAGGGGTATCAGTTTTTGTGGGTCTTGTTTTTGGAATATATCCGGCTAAAGAGGCAGCAAAAAAGAGCCCTATTGAAGCCCTCCGTTATGAATAACCAACTTCAGGACGTTCCAACAACTTGGGGGTTCCCGACACCCCCAAATTGAGAGTTCGCATTGAGTTGGATGTCGGTATCCCCCCGAAGGGGCGAGCCCGACATCCCAAAGTTGATAATTAAGAATATTTAATGTTTTTATAACGGGTTTTAGCAAGGGAAAATCCCCAAACTTCTCTGACCCCGGCCTTCTTTAAAGTTTTTGTACATTCATTAAGAGTAGAGCCGGTAGTCACAACGTCATCTATTAAGACAACTTTCTCCGGAATATAATTTCCTGAAAAATAAAATGAATTTTTTATATTTTCTATTCTTTCTCTTCCGTTAAGTTCTGTTTGAGGTTTGGTTGGTTGTGATTTTTCTAAAAGAGGTCTTGTTTCTTTTTTGGATAATTTAGCTAATCTTTCAGCTATTATTTTTGCTTGGTTATAACCTCTTTGTTTTTCTCTTTTCTTTCTCATAGGAACAAAGGTGATTATTGTTTCCGGACGAAAAAGGAATTTAGCGAACAAACCGTATTGGTATGGGTTTTCGTATATTTTTTCTCCGGCTAGAAAAATTAGATCAGAGGCAATGGATTGCAATCCTTTAAATTTTAGAAGATGAATTGCTTTCTTTATTGTTCCTTCATATTCAAAAATACTTATTAATCCATTTAAGGATTCTTTTCTTTTGCATTGGGAGTGGGTTTCTCCCGTAAGGGAAAGTTTTTTGCAGATGGGACAAGAGAGATCTATTTCTTTTATTAAAAGTTTGCATTCAAAGCATATAAATTCACCGGTTTTTCCGCAATTAATACATTTTTTGGGAAGAAGAATATCAAGAAAAAAATTGAAGATTTTAAGAATAAACTTCATACATTTTTATTATAACCCTTAACTTTTCTGGATGTCGTTCACCCCGCCCCTTGCGGGGTGTGCGACATCCCAAAGTTGAGAGTTTGCGTTGAGCTTTGGGTGGGAGTTCCCGACACCCCCAAGTTGAAGAGTTCCTTTTTGAGTTTGTTTTTGGGTTGAGTTGAGTTTGATGTCGTTCACCCCGCCCCTTGCGGGGTGTGCGACATCCCAAAGTTGAAGAGTTTAAGTTTCTTGTTTTTTAGACTTGCGAATAATTGGTATATGTAATATGGTGAAACTCTAAAGCAAGAAATATAAAAAAGGATTTAACAGTCGGACAAGTCAACAAAATAAGAAATAAAAAAAACAAATAAAAATGTCAGAAGAAAATAATAAATATACAAATTTAAAAATAGATAAAGAATCTGAAAAACTGGTTATCACAGCCGAGGTTCCGGCAGAAACACTTGAAAAACACAAAAAGGATGTTTTGGAAGAAGCTCAAAAAGATTTCGAAAAGGAGGGTTTTAGAAAAGGAAACGTTCCTCTTGATATGGTTGAAGAAGAAATTGGCCAAGACAAATTAATGGGAGAAGTTGTCAATAAAGCCTTGAATGATGCTTATCCTGAGATAGTAAAAGAAAAAGAGCTTAAGGTAATGAGCTCTCCAAAAGTATCCATTACTAAATTTGCTCCGGGAGATTCTTTAGGCTTTAAAGCTGAGGTAGCTGTGGTTCCCGAATTTGATCTTCCTGAATATAAAAAAATTGGAGAGAAGGTTATGGAAGAAGCTGATAATGAAGAACTAGAGGTCTCTGATGAGGAAGCAAGCCAGATAATTAACCAAATTCTTCAGATGCGTACGGAAGCTCAAAAAAAGGAAGAAGGTGAAAAAGGTAAGGACGGCGAAAAAGAAACTAAGGTTCCCGAGCTTACGGATGAGTATGTAAAGACTTTAGGGAAGTTTGAAAATGTTGAAGATTTTAAAAACAAAGTTAAAGAAAATCTGAAACAAGAAAAGGAAATGGGAAGGAAACGGGAAAACAGAGAGAAAATTGCCGACGGTCTTGTAAAAGAAACGGATATGAAAATACCTGAGGTTGCTCTTGAAAACGAGCTGTTATCAGTAAAGCAGCGTTTACAAGAAGACCTTAAGAACAAGGGAATGACTATGGATGAATATATGGAAAAAGCAGGAACAACAGAAGAAGAGTTTCTTAAGGAACAAAGGAATCATATAGAAAGGCAGTTAAAAACAAAGATTATCTTAGAAAAGATTGCCGAAGAAGAGAGGATTAAGCCGGACGAAAAACAAGTAGAGCTCCAGGCGCAAATGTTGGCCTCAAGGTATCCTAATACCGACCAAGACACTCTTAAGAATTATGTTCGCATGATGATAAAGAACGAAAAAGTTCTTGAGCTTCTTGAGGGAGGCGATAAAGATAATTCAGACAATTCAGATAATTAAGATTAGACTTATCCACAAATATGGGGGTTCCCGACACCCCCAAGTTGATATTCCCGTGGATGCCGTTCATCCCAAAATTGAGTAGATTGCGTTGAGTTTGATGTCGTTCACCCCGCCCCTTGCGGGGTGTGCGACATCCCCAAGTTGAAGAGTTTGCGTTGAGCTTTAGGTGGGGGTTCCCGACACCCCCAAGTTGGTTTTGTTTATACACACCTTGAGGAGCGGATTTATCCGCTCTTTTTAGTAAGAAAAAGCTTATTTTGTGGTATAATTGAAATATGAAAAAGGTGGTTTTTACAAGGCATGCTGAGGAAAAATTTGATATTTTGGAAAATCACGGTTTTAAAGTCTTAAAAAAGCAAGTTGAAGAAACATTAAAAAACCCTGATGTGATTGAGAACGAAAATCCGCCTATTTTTGTAGCTCATAAGGTTATAAGCAAAGGTCATGTTTTGAGGGTTGTTTTTAAGAGAAAAAACAATATAATCAAAGTAATAACATTTTATCCTACTAGGAAAGGAAGATATTTATGACTAAAGTAAAAAAAATATCATATGAGCCCGAAGCAGATATTTTAAGGGTTGAGATCTCAACCGGTAAAATAGACGATACTTTAGAAAGCGGTAATTTTTTGGTACACATAGATAAAAATGATAATCCGGTTTATGTAGAAGTTCTTGAAGCAAGTAAATTTTTGTCAAAATCTAATGACGTAATGTTGAAAAAGCTTGTGGCTGCAAGATAACGTGGGGGTTCCCGACACCCCCATATTGATTGTGTTTATACACACCTTGAGGAGCGGATTTATCCGCTCTTTTTTGGTATAATAAAGTTAGTGATTAGTAGTTATTTAATTATTAGTTACTGATTATTAATTATTGATCTAATGGATAAAAGGCAGAAAATTATACTTATTTTTTCTATAGTTGTAATTATAGCTGTTGTTGCTGTTGGTCTTTTTGTAGGTCCGAAAATGGATGATGATTTTGAATCTCCCTCGGCTACAAGCACTGAAGAAGGTACGGGGATTTTAGAGGAGAGTGATATTCCTGAATTTACCGAAGAGGTTGATGAAACTGTTGAAGAAACAGAACCGGAAGAAACAGTTGAAGTGATAACCAATCCGGAAAAAAATGAAAGCTTGGGAGGATACACAATTACAGCAAGTGAGAGTGGTTACTCTCCAAATGTTTTAACTGTTACACAAGGGAATATTGTGAAACTAACCTTGAGGTCTGAAGGCGGGAAATATGACCTTTCTATTCCGGCAATGAATATTCGTATTTCAGCTCCCGAAGGAGGGGAAAAACAAACTAGTTTCAGGGTTCCTCAGAGTGGAACATTTAGGTTTGAGTGTGAAAGCTTTTGTCCGCGTGGCGGAGCTGTAGGCCAGATTATTGTTAAACCAAGGGAGTAATTTTTAATTGGATGTCGTTCATCCCCCGAAGGGGTATGTGCGACATCATTATCCTCATATGTATAAATTCAAAAATATTTTAATAATTTTATTGACCGTGGTATTTACTTTGGGTATTGGAGTCAATACTGTTTTTGGATTTATCGGACCGGACACCGGACAAAATCCGGGAACGGGGGGCGGTCTTTTTGACGTTGATGAGAGTCGTAATATCGGTTTTGGGACAGATAGTCCTTCACCGTATTATGAATTAGAAGATAGTTCTGGTTCCACACAGCACGGATATGTTTTAACAATTGCTTCCAGTACAAACCCAGGATTAGGGTTGTATAACACCTCTTCTAATATTAGGTATCTTTGGTCGGCTAGAAATAACGGTCCTCTTGACCTTTATCGAGAAACTAGCTCAAACGGTAGAGTTTTCTTAAGGTTTTTGCCTTACGGACAGCTTATTATAAATCCTACTCAATACGGTTGGCCTTATGAAAATCAAAGTAATTTTTTAATGGTTGGAGGTTCCGTAGATGCTGATTCATATTCCGGAAGCGGTATAAACCTTACCTCCATTGATCCTCAAAACTTTATTTCCAACTCTCTTTTTGCTTCCGGTAATTATGCAATAGATGGAGCTTTGGGAGTGGGAACGGATATGATTAGCAGTCTTCCAAGTAATGGGTTGTATGTTAGTGGAAATGTAGGGATAGGAACAACGAGTCCTGGGGCGAAGTTAAATGTTGTGGGAGGGGAGGCACATATAGATGATACAAGAATATTCGATGGTGGAATAAGACATTACGACAATTCTGGTTCGTTTTTGTTATCTGGGGATAATTTAGATTTAGGTGGAAGTATAAAACTTTATGGAAGAAATAATGCTGATTATCCACACGGGGTTTCTTTTTTAACAGATACTCATCAAAGGATGATGATAGATAGTTCCGGCAACGTCGGCATCGGAACGACGAGTCCGGGATACGATTTAGATGTGGCAGGAGATATTAACCTTACCGGCACTCTTTATCAAAACGGTTCAGAGTTTCAAAC
>CAZXDO010000021.1:0-4492 GCA_964639325.1 uncultured Candidatus Saccharibacteria bacterium | reverse complement strand
AATTATTTAAGAAAAAGAAACAATTCAATAAAAAAAAGATTATCATAAGTTTTTAATTTCCTGTGTAAGGCTGTTAAGAGTTGTTTTTAATTTTTCGTCTTTAGCCAAGTCTTTTCTTATTTTCTTACAAGCATAAAGAATGTTGGTATGATGTTTACCGCCAAAGAAACTACCAATTTCAGGAAGCGAGCTTTCTGTTAACTCTCTTGTTAAAAACATTGCAACTTGGCGAGGCAGCACCAGCGTCTTGCTTCTTTTACTCTTTTTTAAATCCTCTTTTTCAACTCCGTAAAAACGGCTAACTTTATCTAAGATAATTTCTGGGGTAACCCGGGCGCTGATTTCGCGAACCATATCTTTTAAAATACCTTTAGCCAATTCAACAGTAATGGTCTTATTTTCTATTAAAGAATAAGCTATAATCCTTACCAAAGCTCCTTCGAGCTCACGAATGTTTGAAGATATATTTTCAGCAATAAATCGGATAACCTGCAGGTCAACTTTTACCGGTTCGTTTTCTAAATTTTTTTCTAAAATAGCAACCCTGGTTTCATAATCAGGCGGTTGGATGTCAACAACTAACCCCCAATTAAATCGAGAGACCAGCCTTTCTTCTAAATCAGGAATTTCTTTTGGGGGGCGGTCAGAAGAAACAACAATTTGTTTATGGTGGTCGTACAACACATTAAATGTGTGGAAAAATTCTTCTTGGGAAGCTTCCTTGCCGGAAAGAAATTGGATATCGTCTATTAAAAGGACATCGATATCTCTATATTTTTTTCTAAACTTATCAGTGTTTCTTTGCCGGATAGAAAGAATAAGGTCATTAGCAAAACTTTCTGACGAAATATATTTAACTTTTGTTTGTGGGTTTAGGGTTAAGACATGGTTAGAAATTGATTGCATAAGGTGAGTTTTACCCAACCCTACTCCTCCATAAATAAAGATGGGGTTATAGGATTTGCCGGGAGCCCGGGCAACAGCCAAAGAGGCAGCATGGGCCATTCGATTTGAGGAACCAACCACAAAATTGTCAAAAGTAAAGCGCGGATTTAGGCGCAAAGATGTTTGTGTTTTTTCTCCGAAACTCTTATTAAAGGAACGGAATATTTTTGTAGTTTTACTTTTAAGGATTCCGGGGTTGACTCGAAATTCAATATTTATTTTTTTCCCAGATATTTCTTGGGAAACCTCTTCTATAGAAATAAGGTAATTGCTCTCTACCCAATTTTTAAAAAAGCTGTCAGGAGCCTCTAAAACCAAATTTTCTTTAGAGAGTTCTTTTAACTGCAAAGGAGATATCCAAGTATCAAAGGAAGTTTCCCCTAGGCGCGTCTTAAGTTTTTCTTTACAATTTTCCCAAATATTTTGTTTCATGGACGACTTAACAAAGTTAACAAGTTATTCACATTTTAAAGAAAGGCTGTATTTTGGAAGACAACTATACCAAAATTTTATTTTAAGAGTAACAAATTATACCTCAATAAATTATCTTTGCAACTTTTTTGTGGTTGACACCCAATTATTTTATGCTACAATTTCAACTTGTCTGGCGGTATGATTGATAATTAAAATAGATAAATAACCAATTACATGATATGTATGTGATATCCGGCGCAGCCGGATAATTCTCTTGCTTAAACCTAAGAGAATCTATCACATCCATATAATGTATTAGGCCCACAAATAACGATGAGCTCTGTAAATGTATTTTATTTTCGATAAATTGATAACTAATCAATAGGAAGAATATGAAAAAAAACCTAAAAACACCCACAAATTTAAAAGGTAAAAGAAAACATGGTTTCCGCAAAAGAATGAGTTCAAAAAATGGGAAGAAAATAGTAAATCAACGGAGACGAAAAGGACGCCAAAAGATTTCTATATGAGAAGGATTGTTGTTGGCTTAATCCGCTTATACCAAAAATTTCCTAGATTTTTCCCAACTCGTTGTATTTACATTCCCACTTGTTCGGAATATGCCAAACAAGCTTTTGAAAAACATTGCTTTGTAAGGGCCTTAGGATTAACTATGTTTCGAGTTTTACGCTGCAATCCTTTTTCTAAAGGGGGCCTTGATCCTCTGAGGTAATAATGGAAAAAAGAACAATTTTTGCATTTTTATTATTGATTGGATTTTTTCTGGTTTGGTCACAACTCGCTCCAAAACAGGTTACACAACCAACTGTTAAACAAGAGGTTACCCGCGAAGAAATATCTAGGGATACTCAAAATTCTGAACCTCAAACAACAAGCTCGGGCCTAAAAGATCTTCCCAGCCAAGAGGCTGCTTTAGAAGAAATACAAATAAATAATTATTATATTACCTATTCACCGCAAGGCGGATATCTCCGGTCAATATCTGTAAATAGACCAACCAACCCTCTTCCTTTTAAAAATTTAGGGTTTCAGCCGGCGACTAAAGAGCTTAAGTATCAAACCGATATTGGCCAAGACAGCATATCTTTTATTAGAGAAGGGTCTCCTCCGAAAAGGTATTTATTTAAAGAAGATGTCATAGAAATAGAAAATATTGACAACTCCCCTCTTTTGTTATTTTCCTTTTCTTTAAATTCAGGGACTTCCCATTTAAGCCAAAGATATTTTGAGTCATTTTATAGCAAAGATGGGTCTATCGAGCGAATCCACCCCAAAAAAGTTAAAGAGGATATCCAAAAAAAGGTAGAATTTGCTGGAGCAAGAAGCCAATACTACGCAATTAGCTTACTTCCGGATAATTATAATATTGAATGGACGAAAACCGACAAACAAACAAATCTTTATTTAGATAAACCTTCCTCTACCATATCATTTTATCTCGGCCCACAGATTAATAATAAAATGGAGCCTTATCGACTGGCAGGGATAGTCTATTATGGTTTTTGGCATTTTTTAGCAACTGCAATTATAAAAGTATTGTATTTTTTCTATAGCTTCCTCCACAATTGGGGCTTAAGTATAGTCTTTCTTTCTTTTTCTACCTATGCTATTCTTTTTCCTTTTACTTCAAAAAGTACTAAAGCGATGAAGAAGATGCAGGAAATTCAACCTTTGATGCAGGAACTAAAGGAAAAACATAAAGATAATCCCCAAAAAATGCAAAAAGAGACGGTAAAACTATATAAAGAACATCAAGTAAATCCTCTGGGAGGCTGTTTGCCGCTTCTTTTTCAATTTCCAATAATCATTGCTTTTTATCAAGTGGTCTTTAGGTTTAGCCAGCTTGAGGGGGCATCTTTTCTTTGGATTCAAGATTTATCTCTACCGGATCGGCTTTTTCGTCTTCCTTTCACAATTCCAGTTGTAGGGGTTGAATATTTTAATCTTCTTCCCATTTTGGTAATGGCCTTAGGAATTATACAGCAGCACATAACAGCTTCGGACTCAAACCCTCAGCAAAAAAAGATAGGCTTGTTTATGGGGGTATTTATTGGGATAATTTTTTATAAATTTCCTTCCGCATTGGTCTTATATTGGTTTATCCAGAACTTACTTACTCTTATCTATCAAATCCGCCTAAAGAAAGCTCGTACTACTTAAAAAAATCATTCAAAACTAAAAAACCTTTACTTAACAAGGGGAATTTGCGTTTTCACGTGAAAACGCTGGAATAAAGCAACAGGCTGTACCCCTGTAGACGTCCTACTTGGGTACACCCTACTCTGTTTTGGATGCTGGAATTGCCACGTGGACACGGCTCTTCTCTTCTTATGAGGAGCCGTTTTCACGTGTATCTTCCCAGTTACTAAAGAGAGCTGGAAGATCCACGTGGAAACCATCTAGCTACTAATTAAGATGGTGGTTTTCACGTGAAAACGCTGGAAAGCATTGAACCTATTGCGTTTTTTCATTTTGACTGTTAATTTTTAAATAAGGTAAAGATAAAAATGGTTGCAATTTGTCTAAGATAGTATTACAATAGGGTAACAATTTATTAAAAGATATGGGTAAAATAATTGGTATTTGTAATCAAAAAGGTGGAACCGGTAAAACTACTACGGCCATCAATTTTAGCTCTTTTTTAGGGTTGGCAGGAAGAAAGACCCTTCTTGTTGATATGGACCCCCAAGGAAATGCTTCTTCCGGGGTAGGATTAGATCCTCAGGGCAAAACCTCAGTATATGAGGTGATTTCAGGAGACGCCCAAGTAGAGGAAGCTATTTATCCTACAGAGTGGCCTAATCTGTCTGTTATGCCTTCTGACATATCTCTTACCGGAGGAGAGGTAGAATTGGTTTCTTTAGATCAAAGGGAAGTCTTGCTGCGTCAAAGCCTTGAGAAGATTAAAGATAATTATTCTTATATTGTTGTTGACGCACCCCCTTCTTTAGGAGTTCTCACTGTTAATGTTTTGTCAGCTGCTGATAGCTTAATTATACCGGTTCAGTGTGAATATTATGCGCTAGAAGGGGTTTCAAAATTAGTACAGACAATTGATTTGATAAAGGAGCGCCTCAATCAGAGATTAGAGATTGAAGGTGTTTTGTTAACT
>CAZXDO010000020.1:0-4732 GCA_964639325.1 uncultured Candidatus Saccharibacteria bacterium | reverse complement strand
TAAAATCAACAGGCAAAGTCGGCATCGGCACCACTTCCCCAGGATACAAATTAGACGTATCCGGCACAGGAAGGTTCACCCAACCTGTAGTAGTCGGTTCTCCAACAGGTGATAGTCATGCTACTACAAAAAGCTATGTAGATACCTCTTTGGATAGCTACCTTCCTCTTTCAGGTTCCAGCGCTATGACGGGGAACCTTGATGTGGGGGGGAATAATGTTACAGGTATTAATAAGTTGACCGCTTCAACTATTGACCCTGTTTTTGAAATTGAGGGCAAGCAATATGCTACCTATATGGCTGATAACATTGGGGTAGAGGTTCAAGAAACCGGCACTATAAACTTGGGGGTGTCGGGAACCCCCACGTTGGAAGGTGTCTACAAATATATAATTGATTTTGATGATCAGGAAAAAGGAAGTGACTTGTGGCTTTTTGGCAAGACGGTTAATTGGGGTAGAAATATGGAGGATTTAAGCGTTATTCTTACCCCCGGCTTTAACGGAAAAGTTTGGTATGAGAAAAGGCCTGAAAATAATGCTATCACTATTTTCGCTCAAAATAACTCTCAACTTGGGGACGTCGCACATCCCCCTGCGTGGGATGAACGACGTCCAACCGAAACTCAAACTCAACCATCCGGAGTTGAGGTTTCTTATAGATTTGTGGCTCCGAGGATTGATAGGGATAAGTGGGGGAACGAGCCGGACGAAAAGGTTAAAAACCCTATTAGAGTAGCTGATTTCATTAGAAAAATATTTAATTAATAAGATACCAAATGCATTTGATTGTTTAAGTATTTGATTATGAAAGTGTTAAGAGAAACAATGGGAAAGATCTGCAAGCAATGGAAAACATTTTTAATTGTTTTTGGGGCAGGTGTAATAGTTGTAACAGCGATATTTTCTTTTGCAGATGTATTGGCGCTTATTCGGGTTGGTGACAGCACCGGAACGATGTCAACAGGTAATTTAAATAAGGGATTAGTTGGTTATTGGCAAATGGATGAATCACATTTTAACAGTTCTACGGATAGAGTGGATGATATTTCTGGTTATGGTAATCACGGGACTAATTATGGCGCGACTTTTACAGAAGATAGGATGGGAAACTCCGGAGGAGCCATGAGCTTTGGTGCTTCTAGTAGAATTGAAATTCCCTTTGGTGAAAGTTATGATGTCGGTTCTAACAATTTAACTCTTTCAATGTGGGTAAAGCCAGATACCACTACTGGTTCTCAAATGTTTGCTGCTTTTGGGACTAATACAGATAGTAGAAGAGCATATTTTGCTAAATATAATGATAAATGGGATATGGGGATTAGAGGTAGTGGCTGGGGATCCGGAGTAACTCCTGTTACAACTGAATGGACACATATTACAATAGTTTTTGATAGTTTAATTAATAAAGCAACAATGTATGTAAATGGGGAGTTTAGTTTAGATAAGAATTATACAGATTATTCTTTGTTGGCTAATTTAAAAATTGCAGTTTATGGAAATAATGGGTATCAGTTTTATGGAGAAATTGATGACGTCCGAATATATAATAGAGCTATATCAGAAGATGAAATAAAAAGTCTTTATCGGTCATATAAGCCCAAAGTTTCTACGAGTAATTTAAACAAGGGCTTGATTTTAGATATGCCTTTAACTTTAAAATACACAAAAGATGAAACATTATGATCAGAAATTGTATCTGACAGAACTCCTTATTCAAATAATGGACAGAATTATGGAGCGAGTTTGGGAAGCGATGGGGCGGTTTTGGATGGGAGTGGAACTATTGATGGAGTAACTCCTGGAGATAATTTGGAGGTGTCCGAAAGTATAACTAATACAGATAATTATCCTGATGGAGCTAGTTATAGTATATGGCTAAATGCAGATAGTGACGCAGTTGATAGGATGAGTTTATTTTATGGGGCTAGTACTAGAAGACATATAGAAATCTATAGTTCGACTAAGAAATTCAGAACAGAAGCTGCAAGGCAGAATGGATATAGTTTTGGTACAGGTAATTTTCCTGATGATGTTCGTGGAGTATGGAGTCATTTCGTAATCGTTTTTGCAAATGGGGAAACAAATAGGCCTGTTAGATGGTATCAAAATGGAGAGTTATTTCATACTGGAAGTATGGATGGTGGAGATTATCCTGATACAGAGTATTTTAGTTTTAGCAGAGTAGGCAGATCTACGGGAACAACTAACTATAATTATGCGAAGAGTTTTGATGGACAAATTTCAAATCTCAAAATCTATGATAGGGCGTTGTCTGAGGATGAAGTTAAGTCTTTGTATGACAAAGGAAGAAGTAGTTAATTAATTTCGAATTTTAAATTTAAAATTATCAATGGTTTTATAATATGCTATTATTAATATAAAGAAACAGAACAAGGTCGAGATTTATTAATACAAAAATAGAGAATGAATAAAACACAGACAGCAATCCTTATCGTTGTAGCAGTAGTGTTACTTGGTCTTTTGGTATATGTTGGGGTAAACCAGCAGTCACCGGAGAATGGTGAAGCTTTACCAGGTGAAGAAAATGGGGAAGAAGTTGAGGGTGAAGAAACAACAGGACCGGTTGGAGAGTCGGAAGTGGAAGGAGGAAGCCCCGTTAGTGAAGAGGGTAAGGTGGTAACTGAAGAAGGTGAGCCGGTTGACCAAGCAGCAGAGCCGGGTTCTTCTAGCGCTCCAAGACAAACTGCTCCTATGTCTGAAGAGGATGTACCTGATACAGCAGTAAAGGTTAAAGTATCGGCAAGCGGATTTGAACCTAACGAGTTTACGGTTAGGAGAGGTGCTGCGGTAACTCTTTCTGTTACGGCCACGGACGAACAAACTCATATTTTTAAGTTTTCCGATCCTTCTTTGAAGGGTATAGCAGTTGGTGTAGGGCCTGGTGAAACAAGAGCTATCACTTTCAACGCTTCGGACGAGAGGGGAACTTATGAATTTTTCTGCGATGTTCCGGGACATGCCGGAAGAGGGGAAACCGGAACAATGATAGTTGAGTAAAAAGTGAAGTTGTTTATATAAAAAAGACGGTTTTCTATTTTGAAATCCGTCTTTTTTCTTTTTACCAACTTGGGGGTGTCGGGAACCCCCACCCATATTTGTTATAATTTAATAGTGAAAAATAAAAAACATTTATTAAAAACTATAGGTTCAGTAATAGGCGTTGCTATTCTTTTGGTAGCTTTTTCATTTTTTTCTTTGTGGCTAGTAAAAAAAATAAGAGCAGGTTTGGAAGATTTGATGAAAGAAAAATTTATTTCTCAGGTTTCTTTGGAAGACGATTATGATATAGGTGTAAAAATAGACCCTGGAGAAAGTGACTTTAAAGAAGCCGGTCTTGTTTCTGCTTTTTTTACAGATCTTTTTTCTGGAACAGGGTGGGTAAATAAAGAAAAAACAACTGCTTATCAAGACAAAATAGTTACCGCTTTTACTTTTCCTCCTAAATTTGAATGGCGCAGAGTTTCTGAGTTGGATGTGTCGGATGAAGAGATGATGAGAATAGGTGTTCGCCAATCAGACGGAAGCGATCTTAGGTGTATTGGTTCGGAGTGTTTGGTTCAAAAAGATGAAAAGTTATATTTTACTCCAAAGTCATTTCTTGCTTCGTACAATAATTCTAGGTATGAAATTGAATTACCCTTAGAGGAAAGAAATGTTGTCAGTGTTTCTATTGGTTCCTTGGAAACAAAATGGCTTGTGGGAGTAGTAGAACAAAAAGGCGGTGAGTATATAGGCAGGGTTTATGTATTTGAAAATGGAGATTTTGAGGGTTTATTTGAAAATGGAGATATTTTTAGGTCAAGGTATAAAGGACAAATTGGTTTTGGAGGGGATGATGATAATTTTCTCGTAATTTACGGCGCTTATGAAGGCCAGGCGTACCATGTTAAAGAGAATAATAGGAAAATTGATATTTCTAGATTTTTTGGGATAAGAGTTATGGATAACGGCTTTGAGCCCGTGGTTATAAAGCAAGGAGATGGAAAGGATGCTATATGGTATATCGGAAGCAATACTAGCGGGGTGCCAAAGCTCTTAAAGCTTTTCCAGAATGGAACTAATGATATTGTTGGAGCTGTGGATTTAACCAATTCCCTTATTTCCAGCGAAGCTTGGCGGGTTAATTTTTATCCTTTTGGAAATAACCGTTTAAGAGCGGAGGTTGTAACTATTGAAGGTAACAGTCGATTTTGGGAGTTTGTTGACCAGGGTTTTGAAAAGTCGGAAAAGAGAGAGATAGTTTCTGTAAATATTAATAATTATCCGGCAGAAGTTAGGTATGTTTCTATAGAAAAAATGGAAATTTCAGAGGCAGGAGCCGATATTTCTTTTTATGTTTCAAACGATGGTAATAATTGGGTTGAAATTTCAAATAACGAAGAGATTAAATTTGCGGATAGGGAAGGAAGACGTCTTTTTTGGCGAGCAGAATTTGAACCTGAAGGAAGTATAGAAAAATCTCCGTTTCTAGGCTCTTTGCAGTTTAAATATTTAGTTAAGTTTTTGTAATACCTAACATCAAACTTTGAACCAACTTGGGGGTGTCGGGAACCCCCACCCAACTCAACTCAAACGCAAACTCAAACACAAACTCAAACTCTCAACTTTGGGATGTCGCACACCCCGCAAGGGGCGGGGTGAACGACATCCAACTCAATTCAAACTCTCAACGTGGGGGTGTCGGGAACCCCCACTTTTTTGTGGATAAG
>CAZXDO010000019.1:0-14166 GCA_964639325.1 uncultured Candidatus Saccharibacteria bacterium | reverse complement strand
GACATTGAGCTTAGTAAAAAACAAATAAAAAATCTTCAACGGAAACAACATTGCGGTTCTTACAGGGGAAGGTTACTGGGGGCCAATAGACAAAAGGAGGCTCGTATTAAAAATACGAGAGAACTATTAAATAAAGGAATGAAGAGGATTGGTTTTTTAAGCAAGAGAGATTTTTTTATTGCCGGCGCTGCTCTTTATTTGGGCGATGGCTCTAAAGGAGATAGTGAAGTGGGTTTTTCTAATGCTAACCCCGAAATCATTCGTTTTATGATGTCTTGGCTAAAAATGTTTTTTGAGATTCCAGAGACTAGAATTCGTGGTCAAATTTGGATACATGATAATCTGGATGAATCAAAGGCTAAAAAGTTTTGGTCTAAAGTTACCGGAATTCCTAAGAGTCAATTTAGAAAAAGTTATATCGCTAAAAATGTTAAAAAAAGTAAAAAGATAAGAAAAAATATTCATCCTTATGGAATTTTTTCTATTAGAATATCAAGCTCATCTACGCAGAGAGAAATAAAGGGCTTGATGAAGGGAATATTAAAATCTACGTGATATAATTTAAGCGCTCGTTGATATTAAAAAATTATTCCTCGGTAGCTCAGTGGCCCGCCCGCCACCACAAGCCTCTAGTTTTGCCTGAGGCGTTGCGGGCGAGTTAAGTTAATGAAATTAGGCCAAAGAGTAAATTCGAGAGGAATTATTAAATTTAGTCATTCCTCGGTAGCTCAATGGTAGAGCGTCCGCCTGTCAAATAGGCAGCGCCCGGTAGTAATATCGGGATGAAAATTGGGTGAATTCAGGGAACCCTAAATGGCAAGAGCGATTAAGCCGTATGGTAACCCTGAGCCAATCCATGAATCATAGGTGGTTCGTGGCCGGTGCAGAGACTAGGTGATTACACCAATTAGCGCCCAACCCCTCCCTTTTTGAAAAAAGGAGGGGATGAGATAGTCCACGCCATTTGGAAACAAGTGGGTTAAGTGTAAGCGGAGGGTTCTTGGTTCAAGTCCAAGCCGAGGAGCTGATGCTTCGTTATTATAACCCCCTGATTTTCCCGTAGTATAGCGAAAATCGGGGTTGGCTCGGTTCTTACGATTTTGCGGTTTCTGATAAATATCTTGTCGTAGAAGAACCGCAGATAGTGGCGTTTGAGAAATGCTGGTGCTTCTTTGTAGGTTTGGTAAATGTGTCTGGTGAAAGATAAGACTTCTTCAATCAGGTTAACGTCAATATTGTTCTTATCTTCCAGGTCTTGGATTCTGTCGTTAATTTTGTAGATTTTGTCCTGGATTTTAGCGTGCAGTCTTTTATAAGCGTCAGGTTCAACGGTTTCGTCTAAAAGGGCGTCTTCAAGCTTGTTTCTTTTTGTTTCAAGAGAGGTTTTTTTGTTTAAAAGTTGCATTCTTTGAGAGTTAAGATATTGTCGGCCATTGCTGATTTCTTCTTTTGTTTTCGCAATGACAGCGTTGATAAATTTCGGCGAAAACTGCATTGTTTTAAAGACATCTTCAATCTGGCGTTCAATTTCTTCCATCTCAACATAAGGGGCGGTGCAACCGTTACGGTCGTATTTAGGGCAGTGGTAGTAGGCAATCCTACCGCCCCTGTTTTTCAGCTTACGGGCGTTATAATGCCATTCAGCGGTATACCGCTGACCGCACTCATCGCAAAAGATAAACCCCCTTAGTAAAAAGTTGTGTTTTCGTTTTCTGATTAAAAAGCTGCGGTGTTTAGCCAAAACATACTGGCAAGTATCAAAAAGGTTTTTACTGATAATGGGAGTATGCCTTCCTGTTCTGGATTGCCCTTTCCAGCGAATAAGCCCGTAATAAAAGGGATTTTTTAGGATGTTATTAATCACCGAATGTCCAATGGTTGTCCCATTTTTTGAAACGATATCTTTCTGGCTTAGCCAATCTTGGAGCTCTAGGAGAGAATAACTGCCTGTAGCGTATAACTCAAAAAGTTCTCTTATAATCGGGGCGGTGTAGGGGTCGGGCTCGCAAGTTTTCTTTTCTCTTTCTCCGCCTACGCTTCGGTAGCCAATCGGAGGAGGGGTAGGTTGCCAGCCAGCCCTAAATTTTTGTTCTAGGGCGTCACTAGTGCGCTTAGCGTTGACTTCCGACTCCCATTCAGCAACTGAAGCAAAGATATTAGCGATAAGGCTTGAGCCATTGCTTAAATCGCCCTCGATAACCGAGTGAAATTCTATCCCAGCTTCAATAAATTCTTTTCTTATCCTTGAAAAATCAGTAATATTTCGAGCAAAACGGTCAATTTTGTAGATTATTACGCAGTCAGCCTTTTTGTTTTTGAGCTTTTTTAACATTTCTTGAAATTCAGGTCGATTAGCAGTTCTGCCAGACTTGCCATCATCGATAAATATTTCTTTTGGGTGATATCCTTTACTTACTGCGTATTCTCTACAAGCTCGCTTTTGGTTGTCCAGAGAGTAGCCCTCAGTCGCCTGCTCATCGGTTGAAACCCTTATATAGATAAAACAATTTTTCATTTTTTTACCCCTCTCTACATTACTTTAACTTAATTATAATAAATATTACTTAATTAAGCAAATGTTTTAAAATGCTCATTTTTTGTTACCTAAAAGTAAGGTTAAAGTTCACTTTTTAAGGCTAAATTTATCTTTATGGTTCATATGGAACAGTTAACTTTGCAACTTGTTTATACATTCTGTCTATTGCTTTTTGGGCTTTTTCCCCAAGAGAAGGCTTAATCTCTTTTGTTAATTCTTGAAATTGCTCTTCTATATTATTTTCAACCTCTGTCATTAAGGCATCTGAGATAAAATTTTGGATCCTCTTTTTGTCTTTGTGCCATTCTCTGCTCGCTGATACTTTTTTAATCTTACTGTAGCTAAATCCGTATTTATCAGCGATGTCTTTTAATGACATTGAATAGTCAAGTAAAAACTCTCTTTTTGCCTTCAGCCAGTCAATTTTTATTTTTTTCATAGTCTTCATGGTTACTCATATTCACAAGTAACTATATAGTTACTATTAGTTTTTATAAGTATAAATCTTGTTAACCTATGTTTTCCCTAAATTTTCAGGTATATCATCAATGCTTATGTCTTCCTCTTCAGCTTCCTCAATATTCTTTAAAATTGACGGAGCGTATACCCCTTCGTTAATTTTTTCTTTTAATTCCACCTTGAACTGTTCAATTACCTTTTTGGCTAATTCTCGCCATTCATCTTTTTCTACCACAGCAAAACATACAGCCCAGCCTTGGTCTCTTAATTTAGGTGCCTGAAGCCACAAATTTCCTTCTTTTGATCGGCAAAGCCGAAGGAACCTGACTTCAAAAGCGTCTCGCCAGTTTAAAGTTACTTTGGCTAAGAAAAAACCCTGCATTTTAATCTCTAATTTTATGGTTGCTATTTCTAATAACTCATTCATATTTATTTTTATTTTTTGAATATACCTAGGTTATCTTTGTTGGATAGCTATTGTCGTAAAGTAATGTTTTAAGCTCTTTCTGAGTGGTGTTATATAGTCGTGGTTCAATTAAGGTTTTTCCGTCCCAAAAATCTTGGGTTAGCCTTTCTCTCTCTGGCGTATCTTCAAAATGGAATATAGCGTGCCGAGGATTATCCTTGGAGATGTGTTGTAACTTACACCCCTTAGCCTTGAGGCTAACTGCGAGGCAAAAATTATCAGTAGAAAAAACTGGTTTAGGTTGTTTGTTGTTCATATTTTTTATTTTTATGCTGATTGGCTAATTGTTTTTTGTGTTGAATATGGAATAGGCACAATCTAACCCAAGCTTCAGCTGCTTTTTCAAGTAAGTCTACAGGCTCTTTTGTTTCGCTATTGTTTTTGTTGGTTTTTTCCATACTAGTAGTTTTTCCCTCTCTATAATGAGAGTCGAAGCTGCTCACATAAAAGTTTAGGGCGTGGGAAAGTGAAAAGGGGGAAATGGGCTTTTATATTAGGGGAAAATCTATTTCTTTTGCCTTGCGTCGGATATTCGTAACTAGTTGAGATACCCTTCCTTTGCTTATCGAAAGTCTTTTGGCGATATCAACACCCCGGAACTCGTTTAGCATTAAACTAAAGACATCATTTTCCCTCGGGGTTAATACAGCTCTTATTTTTTTAATATAATCTTTGGTGTTTATGGAAGAATAGCTTTGATTTTGCTTTGAGCTATCCCAGTCTTTATGTTTTTCCAATGAAACTAGAGGCCTTATTTTTAGTTCTTTTCTTTTATATAAATCACTAAGTCTAAGAGCAAGGTATTCGTTTATGTAGGTAGTGAAGTATATTCCTCTCCCGTTTTCGTATTTCTCTTCCTTGTAGCAGCTCTTCTTATACTTTTCATACTCTTTTTCAAAAAATAAAACATTATTCTTAATAAGAGCATAAAGCGAGCTCTCCTCTTTGATAATTTTTTGTAATTTTGCTATATCTCGCTGGTATTTGTTTACTTGTTTTTGGTTTTTGATGAGCTTTAAAGATAGCCTATCTTGTCTTAGTTTTATTTGGCGATTAATAACTGCCCTTACCCAGTCAGGAAAAGAGAGCACTGGTTGATTAATCCATTCGCTGAAATGTTTAATGTCTTTTTTAAAAAGAAACTTTACGAGCTTTAAGTCTTCGGGGTGAAAATTTAATTCCTTGAGAATTTCGATAAACTGGTTTAAGTTTGATTGAACCTCTTTTTTTGTTTTATGCATTTGTATATTTGAAAGAGCAGCCTTTGTTTCGTGAGACGGCTTTTCTTGATTAGCAAATGCTTCAATAGCCCAAGGCGTATCTCCGGTGATTAACCTCCAAAATAGCTGCTGGGCGTAGCTTTTTGCTTCATCAAAATCTATTTGGTTGTCGTATTTGATAACGAAACCTTTAACAATGCGCGTGATTAGATTATCGTAGAGGCTTGACAAACAGAGAAGTCCGTCCCATACCCAATTTTTATCCTTAGTTGATAATCCAAGCTTAAAGAAGCCTGTCTGGCACAAGTCAATAAGCTCGTCTCGCAACTTGTAATATTCTTTTTCTTTCTTAGTGTTTTTACCAAGCTCCTTTTTAAGCTCAATAAGTTTTTTAGATAAATATTTAACTTTCGAAGAACACCAACGGTTGGTTTTCTCTTGAAGACGGAGTTCTTCTTCCTCTGCCTGATTCCATAATGTAGGGTTGAAATCTGATAAAATCCTATTCTTATTTTTATTCATTTATTGCTGATAATACTTATTTTATGTATAATTTAGCATAATTAAACAAATTTAGTTAGAAAATGAGCAAGAAGAAAAACAACCCACCCAAGCTATTAGTGGGGATAAACGAAGCTGCCGATATGCTTAGTGTTCACACTGCCACTTTAAGAAGGTGGGACAGGAGTGGAAAACTTAAGCCCCTGATTATCAGCAAGCGTGGCGATAGACGGTATCGGCTTGAAGACATTAAAAAATTTATTAACGATAAAAATGAATAAATTAGATACTTCTCAATACATAACTAAATTTTTATGAAACGTATTGAAAAGAAAACATTATTAATCAGCCTTATCTTACTTGTTCTTGTAGTATCGACATTTAAGATTTTTATCAATAGAAAGAGAATTAGTAAGGGGCAGCCTCAGTTAGAAAATCTCACTGCTTCAGAAATGTTAAATAAAATGACGTTAGAAGACAAGATTGGACAGATGTTAATGGTTGGTTTTTGGGGTGAGGAACCTGATTACTATATAAACAAAATGATTGATGAAAGAAATGTTGGAGGAGTGGTGTTGTTAAATTATAATTTGAAAAATAAGGAACAAACAATAAAATTAGTTGATTCTCTTCAGAATAGATCTTTAAAAACCGGGTTAGGGATTCCTCTGTTGATTTCTACTGATCAGGAAGGGGGGGCTGTATCAAGAGTTGAATTTTTAGATACAGAGAACGTCCCCCAAAGCGAAATAAGGTCTGTCGAAGACGCTTATTCTATAGCTAATAAAAGAGCCGTAGAATTAAAAAAACTGGGCATTTACGTTAATTACTCTCCAGTTTTAGACCACATAACAAATCCTGAGAATTTCCTTTTTAAAAGAACTTTTAGTGTAAAGCTAGATCAAATAGGAGAACTAGGCTCTCAGATGATTAAAGGTTATTATGATGGGGGTATTGTGTCAGTTCCTAAACATTTTCCAGGTCATACTGATAGTTCTCCTGACTCCCATAATGAACTTCCCAAAAGCAATTTAGAAAAGGAAGAACTGAAAAAGAGAATTAAGCCCTTTGAGGAGGTAATAAATAAAGTGGAACCAAAAGTAATTATGGTGGGACACATTTTATACTCCAAGATTGATTCCCAGCCTGCTTCTTTATCTGGTGTTTTTATAGAAGGGTTATTAAGAGGTGATTTGGAGTTTAAAGGATTGGTGATAACTGATGATATGGAAATGGGTGCAATCTTGGATAATTACTCTGTTGCCGAGTCTGCCGTTGAAGCAGTTAAAGCGGGAAATGATATTTTACTCTATTCCAGCACGCCAGAGAAGCAGGTAGAAGCATATGAAGCAATAATAGAAGCAGTAAATAGTAAAGAAATTTCGCACGAGAGAATAGACAGAAGCGTTTTGAAAATACTAAAGCTAAAAAAAGAATTTTACTATTAACGAGAAACCCAAATGTGATGATAGCCTATTCTTTTACTCCGGTAAAATAATTGGTTAGTTCAACTTTTTCAGGGCTGAAATAGCCGTTAAATATTTCCTCTACTTTAATTTCAAATTCTACAGTTCGGCTTTCACCGGGTTTTAGAGATAAATAAACTTCTTTTTCTTTTGCATTGAGATTAATTATTTCCTGGTTTTGTTTGGGCTTTTCTATAACGACTACTCTTTCAATAGTATCTAAGCGATTTAGGGGCAGTAATCCATCCTTTAATATAGAGATTCTGTGTATTTTTTTTACCTCGAATTTATAAGGGTTCTTTACAGTAATTGAGTATTTGTAATACATCCATTTATTTTGATGTTGATTGACAAGTATGCGTTTAAGATTTTGAGTATCCAATCTAACAACATCTTCCGTCGGGGTGAATGGACTAATGTTGGTCTCTAATCTAAAATCATCTACTGTAAGGTTTGGATATTCGTCAGTTATAAAATAAAAATAAAAAGGGAACTCCCCATTAGCCACCATGAAAAAATCTCCCCTGAAAGGATTTTCTTTTACAGCCACAATATTGCCCTTATTTAACATTTCAATTTTATTAATTTTTACAAATGGAATTCCGTAGTCGGTGTTATTTCTTAATAGTGCTACTAACATGTATCCATTGTAGTTATTAAAAGGTTTTTGGGTCTTAATAACTCTTTTGTTTATTATCGATACGTCTTTGTCGAAAGTTAATCTTATTTTGCTGTTGTTTATCGGTTGTTTTTCTTTTTCTTTTATTAACTTTTTAGTATTTGATAATCTAATATTTGGTTTTTTCCAGAATGGAGCCAATTGGGAGGTAATTTTGTAGAAACGTAAGGCGTTTGAGTAATTTCCTTGATTGTAAAAATAGGAACCGATTTTAATAGAAGTAATTATAGAGAAAAACCATAAAAAAAGGACACTGATCACTAAAATACCAGAGTAATAAATCTTTTTCTTATTCATTAAATTTATTGTAGCATTGATCCGAACTTCACTTTTGGATAAATGTTCGGATAGCACTCAGAGGGTAAGACAGTCGGGCTTTAATATACCTCGAAAATCTCAGGTGTGTCTACCTAGTCCGTTCCTGGAGTGGGTAAGATAGCACGCCGTGCATAACTTTATAGGACGTATGTGGGACATTTAGAGACCGCCCGCTATTCCCCTAGCGCCTATGTGCTTTATAAGATTGCGAAAGCCTTAAGAGTTGAGATTTCTAATCTTTTCATTTCTTAAAAGGATGGCTACGGTTGAAGTATTTTAATTACTTCTTCAATTTTTAAGCCTAATCCAGCTGCCACCGAGAGTATTAGTTTTATCAACTCGATTACATTTTTAATGTTTGGTAGTGATTCTTTTACTTTTTGTAGAAACTTTTTCTCCTTACTATCTTCTTTCAGATTTGGTAATTTTTTATCAATTAGACTTTGAAATTCAAGCAACATTTGGATATTTAGGCTTTGAGATTGTTGTTGATTTTGGTTAATGATGGTGTTTGGTGAGCTGCTAAAAGGCTCTGCTTCATCAGAAAAATACTCTGCGTGGAGTTTTGAGATTAGTCCGCCTATTTTTTGGCGGTAATCAATCAAGCTAAAGTCCTGATAACCAGCCTCTTGATAGTGGGGAGATATTCTAAACTTGTCATAATTGTTTCCAGAGCAAGCATTAAGTTCGTCTATCGTTTTATTTAACTGGTCAAAAATGGCTGGGTGGTCGATAAGACTGTCGGTATCTTTTGGCAGGGGAACTTGAAGAAGATAACCTTTAAGTTCTTTATAAATTGGTTTAATTTTTTCTCTTATATTTTCGGTCATATTTGTGTTTATTATACCAGTTTAGGCTATATTTTCGCGAGATTGAGGTTTATTTGTAATTTTTAATTTTCTCCCACCTCTGCCTTGATACTCCAATATAGGTTACATTTTGGAATTTTTTTAAGTTTTTCTTGATGCTTATGTTTGTTATAATATTACAAGACTTATGGGGAATAACCTCTCCTACTCGAACGGAGCCTTATTCAATAATAGGCTTTAGTTGGGAAGAGAGATAAAATTTATTGAAGAGATATCAAAATAGTTTGAACTTGTGTATCCCTCGCGTAATCTTAAACAATCATTTTTAACAATTGTTAATGAATAATATGTCTATAGGTAAAATTAACAAAATCTCATTGCCTGTTGCAATTATAATCTCCAGTCTTATTCTGGGAGGCTTTTTTTACATAAACCAAGTAAGGAAACAAAAATTCTCTGAAAAACAACAAATTAAAGAAGAGCAGAATCAGGCTTACGACAGACTGAGTTTAGCGACTTGCCTGCTCGATGTTAGTGAAAATGAAGTTAAGCAGTGGTACACGGCGTGTAAGAAAGTTGGAGGACTAACAGAAGAATGCGTGTTGCTTAATGAAATGACTCTTGCCGAATATAGTACACACAAAAACATTCCAATTACGCATGAAAAAGTCCTCGAGGAGGAAAGCCCAACAGAAAGCTTAAATCTGTGGTATGAGGCAAGCTTAAACTTTAATGAAGAAAAGCGCGATTGTTTATGTACCCTGCCTGAGTCTCAGGCGGAGACAATCAGAAAAATTTCCCAAAGCGGCTATGACGCATGCCACAAGCTATATCCGTAATAATGATTAAGAATTTTAACAGAAACAAAGTGTCGGTGTGCAACAGTTGCAAATTTAACCTATTTAATCTTGCCAACTCGTAACTGCTAAACTTGTCTCACTTTCCCCTTCAAGGTAAACATATGGTCCAAAACTATCATATACCCATTGAGAATGTACACCCCAAGAGCCAATGGAATTGTTTACATCCTTAGGTACCCCCCAAGATAAAAGTAGCTGGTCTTTGCTCATTCCAAGCCAAATTTTTTGTTCCGCAATCTTTTGACATTCATTTTCGTTCCATAAGGCTAAACAGTAAACAGCAATTTTTTCGCAATTCTCTTGGGTTGCAGGAGATTTGGCGTTGTGAATACGGTCTAATCCATCTATTATCTCATTTAGATCAATACAACCACTACAAAAGAAAATATCGTGAACATATTCCCCTTGCCTATTCTCACAAAACTTATGTCCTAAGTTATCTATATTTTTTTGTTTCTCCTCTTCTAATTTTTTTCTTTCTTCTTCCACGTTTTTCTCTTGTGCCACCTCGCCGCCTGTTTCTGGCACCTCATTTGATGACGAGATTTTTTTATCAGGAGAGAAGAGGGAAAATATCCCGCCCAGAAGATTGGGGATAACGAAAAGCACCAGGAGCGTAGTTAAGATTGGGTGTCGTCTGAACCAACCCCTAAAGTCTTTTCCGCAATATGGGCATTTTGTAGCATTTGAAGAAACATTTTCTTGGCAAGAGGGGCATCTTTTTGTTGTTGGTTGTTTTTCCATAATTATCTGTTAGCAGAGGCTTCAGTTTTTTTGGGCTGCTTCTCTCTTTCCATGATTACCTGAATTACATTTGGTTTTTTGCCTAGCAATGCTAGAGGTAAAAACAAGCAACCCAAGCAGCAGGTTTTATCAAAGCCCCAGCCCTGTTGAGCTACTTCTTTGCTCTTTATTTCCCAGCCTTGATTAGCGAGTAAATCAATTTCTTGAGCCATTTCTTGACGCCCCTGGAGTGAATCTTCAAAAGTTAAAGTTTTATATTCTTTCGCCATAGTCTGATTGTTTTTATTTATTTTTTAAATATGCATTTATGGGATTACATTTTAGTAACCTAATTGTAATTAAAGCAGAGGCTTTCAACCAGTTATTTTGTTCTAAGCAGCTTAAGGCATACTGGGAGCAACTAGGTTTAAATAGGCACTTATAGCCCTCTCTTTTAAGAATCGGAGAAAATATCTTTTGATATTTCTTGATTAGTGTCTTAAATAGGCGGTTCATCAGTTCTTTTTTCTTGTTTTTATTATAAGAAATTTTTTTCTGAAAGTCTATGTCTATTGTGTTGTCTTTTTCTAATGGGGTTGACGAGAGGATTAAAAAGTGGAGAGAAAAGAGGAATATTTCCCAAGAAGAATTAGCACACCGTGCAGGGCTTTACAGGACTTATGTTGGGCATTTGGAAAACGCCCGCTATTCCCCTAGTGCCTATGTGCTTTATAAGATTGCTAAAGTGCGAAAGTTTCTTTATCTTTATTTTTAAGTTAAAATAGAAAATAATAGTAGCTTGAGTTATAATTATTCAAAATGAAGATTGGATTACAAACCCTCCAAATTGTTTTATATACCAGCTCTTTAGATTTATCTGATAAGCTTGGTGTTGCTGAGATTTTCTCCCAGTCAAAAAAACTTAACCTGAAAGGAGAGCCGTCAATTTTGCCTATTCCCAATGATGCTCCTTTGGAGATTCCAAGAATTATTTTGAAAAATAAAGACGGTTCACGGGAATTAACAATATCACCAGCTAGGATAGATATGTTTCTCAAGGCAATACAAACGTCAAAAGATGGTATGCCGATTCTCGGAATTGACAGCCTTAAGGATGAAGTTAAAGGCTCCTCCAAAGAGTTGGCAAAGAATCTAAAGGTATTTAACGCTAATTTAAACCGAGTAGCCCTTGTATCTAACTTTATTATAAAGTTAACTGAAAGTTCTAAAAAATATATTTTGGACAAGTTTATTAAAAAAGGCACAATTAAGGAACCAGAAGAGATTAAGCTTCATATTTTAAACAAAGAGATAATTGGCGAATATAAGGTTAATGAGTGGGTAAGATTTGAAACGCTTAGAAATGTTAAAAACCCTAAAGATGATAAAGCATTGAGAATTTTAATCGATATAAACTCAGTGCCAGAAGCGAAATATAATTTTACTGAAAAGAATATAGATTCTTTCTATGAAAAAGCATTGAAGTTAATAACAGAAGAATTAAAGGCTTTAAAATAATTTATGTATTCCTACGTTTTATCCCCGCCATATACAGAAGACTATCAGAGGAGTATGCCCGAGATATCTTACCTTTTGGCGGCAAGTTTTGAAAACACTGCAAACCCCTCCTTTTTTATTAAGCCTGCTCAAACTGAGGGTGTGGGCAAATCGGTTAATGATTATATGGTATGGATAAAAGCGGATTATGAGGGGTCTCCAAAGTTTCAGGCTTTAGGTAGTAACTTAAGAATACCCTCACATTTAATAAATGTTTATCAAGAACCAACTGGTTATTCAACAACAAAAACTCAGGAACAAAAAGTATATTCTACTCCAGGCACAAACGAATATGTTTTAGAAATGATAGGTTTTGATTTATATGGAAGAATATCTCAGGAAGACAGAGAGTTTTTAAAGATAGCTTCCAATATGTTTAATATAGGAGAAAAGGTTGATATTAAGAGAATTTTCAATCATATAAGAAAGTTGGAAGATGAATAAAGCCTATTTAGACCCAAACTTCTTAGCCTCATTGTTCATACCAGGTCACGAATTTCAGCAAAAGGCAATGGTTTTATTCGCAACTCTGAGAACTCAGAAGTATAATTTGTATATATCATCATTGGTTTTGGACGAACTCTGGCTTGCGATTTATAAGGATTTAAATCAACAAGGTAAAATTAAGAGAGGTCCCATTGATATGTATGAAGATATTAAAAAGTCGTGGGAAGCAATTAAAAAGTACGCTTTCATTAAATTGATACAAACAAAAAAACCGATTGGTGCTGGAGTCGAAAACGCTATAAGATACCTAAAGAAGCATAATTTGAGACCGAGAGATTCTTTTCATTTAGCTATAGCTGAATCTCACAAAATTTGTGAAATAATAACTTATGATAGTGATTTTACAGATATTCAAAAGAAGGTTTCGCAAAGTGGTTTTAAAATTATAAATTAATTATAAAGTTTTGTTTTAAGTTGTTGATAATGCTAGATTAGGTTGTTTCGTTAGCTTCTTAATCTCCTCCCATCTCTGTCTCAATACCCCGATATAAGCGACATTTTGAAAACCTTTTAAGATTTCCTTGATGTTATACTCTTTTATAATATCGCAAGACTTAGGGAGCTAGATAGGACGCAGAGGCAACAAATTGCCTTTTTGTTCTGTAACATCGCTCTTTTTGCGATGTTCGAAAGTTTTGTTTTTAAAATCGTCTAATTTTTCCACTTCTGAACAATTGTTTTTTCTGCTGCTCCTGTTGGAAAAACGTTTAAAAAAGAACTCGGAGGTGATCATCTTAATGAATCTTTCTTTGAGGGTCAACCCAAAACTTACCGAAAAAATTTCGAGTTTAAGTTCGAACCGGTCGATGATTCAGGCTTTGTGTTTAAAAAGAAAAATATAAAAGTAGGGAGCGGCAAGTCCCCTCTTCCTTGTATTAAGGGCGGTCTAAATGACGCATAGGGTATAATGTAACCACTAACCCTTAGACAAGCGATTATTCTCCCCCCCAAAGATTTAGCTTTTCTGTTTCTTTTTTTAAACATGATAAAAACGGACATTTTTGATTTACTGGTAGTATATTCAAGCCGACTTGCAGTCGGTGTGAACTCCGCCAGTTGCTCCCCAACCCCATTTCTTAAAGGATCAGCCAGCCAGTCGTACAACATTGTTTATAGTTACTTTCTCGAGATTTGCAGAAAAAATAATCTAAAAGCGGCTTTTACCACTTCAGCCGATATTACCGCTGCCGGTCAGTGTAGCGGCTACTGGATTTTTAGAAATGACTCCTGGAAAAAAGTGAAAAATCCGGCTTTTTCTAGGTTAATTTTTGACAAGTTTTCCCCGGTCAGTAAAAAAATTAGAGCTAACCGGAAATTACTTTTTTCTTCTCGAAAGGTAAAACCTTTTAATCAACCGGACCTTTTTAATCTTTTTTTTGATAAACAAAAAACATATAAAAAACTGGTAAAGTTTTCCATTCCTACCACCATCATTGGTGGCAGGACAATAAAAAGCATCGAAGAGGCAAGAAAGACTCTTAAAAGACTAATCGAAAAACATCCGAACAAAGGTGACTTTTCCAGCGATATCGTCATGAAAGATCGGTTCGGAGCCGGAGGAATAAGGGTGTATAAGTTTAGTACAAATCAAAACGAAGAAATAGTCGAATCACTAAAAAAGCACCAAAACAAATCATTCATTATTCAGGCATTTGTTAAGTTCGACAAAGGTTACAGCTATCGAAAACTGCCTATCTCGACCGACATCAGACTGATATATATGGGGGGAAAAATTGTTCAGTCATATATTAGAATGGCCAAAGCCGGAGATTTTCGTTGTAACGAACACCAAGGAGGCACTTTAAAATATATACCCATAAGCCAGGTACCTGCCGATCTTATTGTTACTTCTGGAAAGATTGCTAAAAAGCTTGGTAAAAAATCCTCTTTTTTTGCGCTTGATTTTATTATTAGCAATAACAAAAATATCTACCTGGTTGAAGGAAATACCGGTCCAGGCCTAGACTGGGATTTATCAGTCAGAAAAAACGAAATTGAGTCCCACCGACTGATTGAAATTGTTGTCAAGCAACTTTTTAAACTTTCCCATCCCCAGGTTATCGAT
>CAZXDO010000018.1:0-5454 GCA_964639325.1 uncultured Candidatus Saccharibacteria bacterium | reverse complement strand
ATCCTTTCAAAATCAGCCCTTTGCGCGCGTAGCGCGCCAGCCGAGCGGCGAAGCCGCGAGGCAAACACCGCCCAAAACGCTGAAATTGTAAATTGGCGGAGGGGGTGGGATTCGAACCCACGGGGCCCTTAAAGAGCCACGGCTTTCCAAGCCGTCCCGATTGGCCACTCCGGCACCCCTCCTCACACTTCTTTTATTTCTTCACTTCCTTTTTCTTTTTCTAAAAGTTTCTTTATTACAAAATTGGAAAATGCTCTTCGGTGATAATTATCCGGATCAATGTTACTACGATACTCTTCTAATTCTTCTAATTCAAGTTCTCCTTCTTTGAATTTGTTCCAAATTTCCATATCTTCTTCAATTAATTCTTGGGGTTTAACTTCGGGAACATTTTTTGTTGAAGCAAGCATAACTATACCAGATTCAGCTTCTTCTTCTTTTATTCCTTCAATTTCTTTTTGAAAATTATCTAAAGGAGTAGCTTTTTCTTTGTTCTCTTCAGGAGAAAAACTTTTTTCAAATATCTTTTTAAAATTCATAAAAATACTAAACTTCTATCCCCTTTAACCTTTTAATCCTCTTTTCTACCGGAGGATGGGTTTGAAAAAGGTTTCCAACATTAAACTTCCCGGTTTTTTTAAAAGGAGAAGATATCCAAAGATGGGCCGTGCTCGTGCCAGCTTTTTTCATTGGAGTGTGATCTTTAGATATTTTTTCAAGAGCGCTAGCCAAACCTTCGGGATAACGAGTAAGGAGAGCGCCACTGGCATCAGCCATATACTCCCTTTCTCTTGAAATAGCTAATTGGATAAGAAGACCTCCAAGAGGAGCTAAAATAGCGACAATTATACCAATAAGCATTATTAACCCCCCATCTCTTCTGTCGCTGCCAAGAAAGCTTCTATACATAAAAGAACGAAGAAAAATATCAGCAAGAATTGAAATAAAACCTACCAAGATAACAGCAGCAGTGGAAACTAACATATCCCGATTGCCTATATGAGAAAGCTCGTGAGAAATTACCCCTTCCAATTCGGAACGGTCAAGTTTTTCAAGAAGACCTTCGGTAACAGCAATTACGGCATGTTTAGGATCTCGTCCTGTGGCAAAAGCATTAGGTTGTTTTTCATGAATAAGATATATTTTAGGCATCGGTAAACCGGCAGTAATTGAAAGGTTTTCTACTATATTATACAGCTCCCGATAATTATTCTTGTCAACCGGTTTGGCCTTAGTCATTTTAAGCACTATTTTATCTGACTGCCAATAAGCAATAATATTCATAAAAATTGCAAATACAACAACAACATAAAGAATAGAAACATTATTGAAGTAATAAGAAAAAAACCAGCCTAATCCAATAACCACAACTAGAAATATTGTGAATAAGAAGAAAGTTCTGCGTTTGTTAGCAGATTGTTTAGTATAAATTGAAGACATAACAGTATTTTATTTTTCGAACGAAACCGGAGGAACTGCCCGTTCGTCTTCCTCCCCTATCTCAAAGTAATTCTTGTTTTTAAAATTAAACATTCCGGCGATCATATTGTACGGGAATAATTCAATTTTGGTATTTAATTCTCGAACGGTAGTGTTATAAAACCGTCGGGCAGCTTGAATTTTATTTTCAGTATCAGAAAGTTCTCTTTGTAAATCTAAAAAGTTAGCGTTGGCTTTAAGGTCAGGATAGTTTTCAGCAACAGCAAATAAGGTTTTGAGAGCTCCTTCAAGCTGATTTTCGGCTTCTTTAACTTCTTCCGGGTTCCTTTTATTTTCAGCGCTTAGTGCATTATTTCTTGCTTCTGTTACATCGGTGAAAACTTTTTTCTCGTGGCTAGCGTATCCTTTTACGGTTTCTATTAAGTTAGGAATAAGATTATAACGGCGTTTAAGCTGAACATCAATATCAGACCACGCTTCCTCGGTTCTGTTCCTAAGGCGAACTAAAGTGTTATAAATTGCAATAAGAACAAGGGCTAAAATTGCAACAACTATTAGTAATATATATTCTGTAGGCATAATTTTTTTTACTAGATAAACGACTCTTTTTATTATATCACAATTTATTTTCCGGTTCTAAAATGAACCACATCTCCATCAGAGATTATATAATTTTTCCCCTCAATTCTTATCCAACCTTTATTTCTGGCATTACTCCAACCCCCGGCTTCAATTAATTTATCATACGAAACTACTTCAGCTCGGATAAAACTTTCTTCAAAATCAGAATGAATTACCCCCGCCGCCTTTGGGGCGGTAGAACC
The DNA here is from genome assembly GCA_964639325.1 of uncultured Candidatus Saccharibacteria bacterium. Classification (GTDB taxonomy): domain Bacteria; phylum Patescibacteriota; class Minisyncoccia; order UBA6257; family GWB1-50-10; genus DATGCT01. Next base: position 3,190 of record CAZXDO010000018.1, on the reverse strand, counting down.
TTTTGGTGTAGTCCAAGCCCTGGTTTCTTTTTCTCCTGTAGTAAAGAAAGAGATTAAATTAAGAGTTTCGTAAGCTTTTTTAACTATATTAGGAACAATACTCTTTTCTCCTAAATCAGAAATTATATAATCAAAACCAAAATCTTTTATTTTTTTTATCAATTCTTCTGAAACATCCCCTTCTTCTCCGTTTAGAAGAAATAGTTGTTTTTTGACGGTTAAAAGATTAAGGTTTTTGGCAATATTCTCAACATCCTCATTTTTACTTATATCAGAAGATGCTAAAGGTTTAGGGATTTCAAGAATTTCTTTTATTTTATTAATTAGATTAAGTTTCTTTTGAGCTTCTTTATCCCCTGTTTTTGCTTTGCCGCTAAGACTTTCTAAATTACGTTCAATTATTTCAAGGTCCTTAAGAATTAATTCGTATTCAATGATATCAATATCCCTTATCGGATCAGTATTGTTTTCAACATGAATAATGTCTCGACCCTCAAAACAACGGACCACATTTAATATGGCATCGGTTTCCTTAATATGAGAAAGAAATTTGTTACCCAAACCCTCGCCTTTATTAGCTCCTTTAACAAGACCGGCAATATCGTAAAACTCAACTACGGCCGGTATCTTTTCTTTAGATTTACTAAGTTCAGCTAATTTATCTATCCTTTCGTCAGGAACAGGAACAATACCTACATTAGGATCAATAGTGGCAAAAGGATAATTTTCACTGGTAACGTTTTGTTTGGTTAAAATATTGAATAATGTAGATTTCCCTACGTTAGGAAGTCCAACTATTCCAATTGATAATTTAGACATAAATATGTATATAAGTTATCCACACCAACTTGGGGGTGTCGGGAACCCCCAAGTTGATATTTATTTTTCTTTTTTTATTATAGTAGTTCTTTCACTTCTTGTAATATATTTTCAGGCACAGGATTTCTCTCCGGACTCTCTCCTGGGTATCTCCAGGCGGTAATAATTCTTATTTTTTGATTTTTTTCTTTTTTCGAAGAACGATACATTACCCATATTTCTTGGCGTTTCTTGCTTTTAGCCACCTTCATAGAAGCTATAGTTTCAGGAGCGATACCTTCCTCTGTTCTTTCTGGGTAGCGAATCACTCTTTTAACCAAAGAGGGTGATATTCTATAGTACTTCATTTTTTCAATAACGTGCCAGGTCCAGGAGTATTTTTCATTATTTTTAGGTATCTTAAACAATTTTTTGTTAAAAATATTCTTTACTTTTTATACTTTCTTTAACACAAAGTTATCCACACCAACGTGGGGGTGTCGGGAACCCCCATGTTGAGAATTGTTACAAAAGTTATCTTCCATAATAACCCGTGAGGGTTGTTGATTCTATAATATGGCCATCCATGGCAAATTCAAGCTCTTTTTTTGAAGATCCAGGATTGATCTCAATTTTCTTATCAAGAGCGTAAAGTTTGAACACATAACGGTGCGGATTATTTCCTTGAGGAGGACAAAGGCCACCATAATTTATATTCCCAAAATCATTGGTTCCTTCTACGGCTCCTTCCGGCAATTTTCCTTCTTCTATTTTAGATATTTGAGGATTTATATTCCAAATAACCCAATGGTCAAAAGTATCTCCGCCGGTAGCGTCAGGATCATCAACTACTAAAGCCAACGATTTGGTTCCTTCGGGTATGTTGTAAATTTCAAGAGGCGGATTTATATTCTCTCCCTCACAAGTATATTTATCAGAAATATTTTCTTTATCTTCAAAAACGGGGCTTTTTAAGGTAAGGTTGTTCATAGTTTGGTTTAATTTATTTTTATTAGAAAATATTATTACACCAACTAAAATAATAACTAAAACAATAACGGTGATTATAAAAATTATGTTTTTAGTCGGCATAATTTAGTTATATAATACATTATATATTAAACTTTTTTAAATTAATAAAAAACCATGTCTAACTTAGCAATATATAGAAAATATAGGCCGGGGTCTTTCTCTGAATTAATAGGCCAAGAAATGATAACAAAGATATTAAAGGAAGGCGCAAAGCAAGATAAATTAGCCCACGCTTATCTTTTTACCGGCCCTAGAGGGACCGGAAAAACAAGCGCCGCCCGCCTTATTGCTAAAGTAGCTAATTGTGAAAAAAGAAACAAAGATGACGAATTTAGGAAAAAAGGAGAACCATGTAACAAATGCCAAACGTGTAAAGATATAGACACGGGACGCAGCTTGGATGTAATAGAAATTGATGCCGCTTCTAATAGAGGAATTGATGAGATAAGAAATCTAAGAGAAAATGTTAGAATTTCACCCTCTTCTTCAAAATATAAGGTTTTTATCATAGACGAGGCTCACATGTTAACAAAAGATGCTTTTAATGCTCTTTTAAAAACCCTTGAAGAGCCTCCGGAGTACATTATTCTTATTCTCGCCACAACCGAATCAGAAAAAATTCCTTCCACTATTTCTTCCAGAACCCAACAATTTCATTTCAAGCTTGTATCTTTAAAGGAAATAACTAATAAGCTTAAAGAAATTGTAAAAAAAGAAAAAGTAAAAATTTCTGAAGAAGCTTTGGAATTAATTGCTTCAAGTGCAGAAGGTAGTTTTCGGGACGCAGAATCTCTTTTAGATCAATTAATCTCAAGTGGAGATAAAGAGATAACGGTAAAAGAGGTTGAGGGAATGGTTGGAAAAGTCAGTTTTGATAAAATAAATAAAATTATTGAAGCTCTTATTAAAAATGATTCAGAAAAAGTACTTAAATTAATTTCAGAAATTGAAGAGGGAGGTTATGATTTAGCCCAATTTAATAAAGAATTAATAAAATACTTGAGAAGAACAGCTGTACTTAGTTTTGCTCCTATGATGGAAAATGAATTTAGAAAAGAATTAACCGAAAATCATTTAGAAAAATTAAAGAAAAATTCCAAAGATTTTGAAACTAAGCACTTAAAACTTCTTAAAAACTTAATAGAAGCTTATAGTCAAATGAGGTACAGCCAATTTCCTATCATTCCTTTAGAAGTAGCAATTATTGATTTTCTAAAAAATAATTAAAAAGAGAAGTTCAACTTCTCTTTTTATTTATTATTGCTGCCGGGGAAGGAATCTCACATAAACACATATTTTGCCCCGACCCCCTGACTTTGAAAACCCGTGGGTTTAGATACTTTCCAACACGGGGCAAAAT
>CAZXDO010000017.1:0-3122 GCA_964639325.1 uncultured Candidatus Saccharibacteria bacterium | reverse complement strand
ATTGGCGGCGGGAGGAGGATTCGAACCTCCGGTACCCGTGAAGGCACAACTGTTTTCGAGACAGTCCCATTCGTCCGCTCTGGCATCCCGCCATGCTTGTGTCTCCCCGGCAGGAATTGAACCCGCATTTAGAGATTAGGAATCCCTCGTTCTATCCTTTGAACTACGGGGAGGATATACGACAATTAAATGATAAGATACAATTAAAACATGAGCAAATATTTAGGTCAACATTTTTTAAAAAATAAAGCAATAATTAAAAAAATAGTTGATGCTCTTCAATTAGAAGACGGCGATACGGTGGTTGAAATTGGACCCGGGAACGGTTCTCTCATAAAAGAATTAGGAAGCAGGAATAAAGAATTAAGAATAATTGGAATAGAAAAAGACAAGAGTTTATTTGATAAGTTAGTTAATTCCAAATTTATAAGGGAAAGGAATGGAGTTGAAATAATAGAAGGTGATGTTTTAAAAATCTTCCCAAAAATTTCCACTCATTACTCACTACTTACCACTTACTACAAATTAGTGGGAAATATTCCATATTATATAACCGGCTACCTCCTTAGAATATTGGGAGAAATAAGAAAAAAACCATCACTTATAGTTTTTACAATACAAAAAGAAGTAGCGGAGCGGTTAACAGCTAAGCCGCCGAAAATGAATCCCGTTAGAGACAGAGAAACCGGAAACGGCGCTAAATTGCCTCTTACGGGCACGCAAACACGTCCTGTCTCTAACGGGATGAATATCCTGGGAGCGAGTGTTCAGGTTTGGGGAAACATTGAAATTCTTAGTTATGTTTCTAAAAATGATTTTAACCCCAAACCCAAGGTTGACAGTGCGGTAATAAAAATAACTCCTCTTAAAAAAGAGGTTCCTGAAAAATATTATGAAACGGTAAAAACTATTTTTAGACATCCGAGAAAAACAATTTTGAATAATCTTTTAGTAGAATCAAAAGAAAAAAAAGAAGTGATTTTGGAAAAAATAGAAAGAGCCGGTTTGGACCCTAAAATGCGGCCTCAAAACCTTGGTGTTGAAGATATTGTAAGGTTAAGTAAAAACGATTAACCCCATGGTTAAAACCGAAATTAAGAAGTGAACTACAAAAGCCGGCAAAAAAGATTTGGTTTTATAAGAAAGAAAACAAAACAGCAGGCCGGCAAAAAAGGAAAAAATAATTTCCGGAATCGGCTGGGTAACGTGAAGAACAGCAAAAATAATTGAAGTAACCCAAAAAGCATGAACGCCTATCTTTTCTAAAAGAGAAAAGAAAAAAAATCCTCTAAATAAAAATTCCTCAAAGAAAAAATAGAAAAAAGGAATAACAACAGCCACAATAATAAAGTTTTCAACAGAAAGACCTTTTGATGTGTAAAAGCTATGAAAAAGTTGTGCTTTGCCAAAAATAAATACGGTAGGAAATAATACCAAAAAAGCAATTACGCTGTAAAAAACAGCTTCTTTTATTTTTTTTGGCAGTTTTAAACCAAAAGAAGAAATTTCTCTTTTTTTTATTTTTTTTAAAAAAAATACCGGTATCGCAAACATAAACATAAAAGCGAGTGCTAAAGAAATTAATTCTGATTCTATAATATTTTCTGTCGAGACCAGATTAAAAGAACTAATAAAAGCTAATAAAACAACAAAAAAGGTTGTTTTAAAAACAAACTTCAGATTTTTTTTGTAAGAAGATAATTCTTGTTTGGCCATCTTGTTAAAATTGTTTTTAAAATTGTGTATAATAATAATAACTCAAAAGAGTTTTTATGATAAACAAAAGAAAAATACTGGCTTTAACAATTCTCCTGGCCGGAGTGGTGATAAGTGTTCTTGTTCTCGCTTCAGATAAGACAGAAAATAAGAAAGCGGCAATCTCTTCAGGGAATCTAGATAACAATCCTGCCTTTGGGTTTAATACTTCTGGAAATGAGAATTCAAAATTATTTCTTCCTGATAAAAAGGATGGTAGTGAAAATTTTTCGGACAGTAGTAATAACGAAAACCTAACAGAAAACTTAATTAATTCATATACAAGGACTATAATACAAGAAGGGATGAGTGGCGGTTTTTCCTCGGAAGAAGATGCTGCAGCAATGTTAGAAGAAAGCATCCCCGGTGGTCTAAACTATTCCCAATTTAGCGAGAGTGATATAAAAACATCTTCAGATATATCTGAAGAAAATCAAATCACTTATATAGAAAATGTGGACAGAGCAATTTGGGATAATTTTGGAGAATTAAAAAACGAAAATACAAATACGGCTATTAGAGAATTTTTTGAAAATGATAACCCGGCCGTGCTTAACAAGTTTATAGAAGTAACCCCAAGCTATATTGACGACCTTCTTCAAATAGAGGTACCTGAAAGTATGAAAGAAATTCATCTTGATATGTTAAATGTCTGGAGAAAAAAACTGACGATATATAAAGCTATCATTAATCAAGATTCCGATCCGGCAAAAAGTTATTTAGCCAGTCAGGATTTACCGGCCGTGTTACAGGAAGACCAGGCTGTTCAACTGACATTAATACAAAGATATGAAGAATTAACAAATTAAAGTATGTTTAAAAAAACAATCGGCATATTTCTTTTATTTTTAATGATTCTGAGTGGTGTCGTTTACCCTATGCGGGCTTATGCTGTTCTTGGAATAATTGATATAAGTATTGACATACCAACCATTATAAAATGGATAATGAATACACTTTTAAAAACAATTTTAGAAACTTTAAAACATCGCTTATTAACAACCATAACTAATCAAATAATTACCTGGATCCAAGGAGGAGGTGATCCGCAATTTGTTACGGATTTTGGTTCTGTTGCTGAAGATGCCTTTCAGGCTGCGGTTGGAGACACTATTATAGAATTGGGTTACGGTGATCTTTGTTACTCACCGCTAAGGTTTGAATTAGAAATGAAAATGACTCAACCGGTTTTTAGAGAACGGATAAGTTGTACCTTAGACGATGTTGTAAGAAATATAACTGCTTTTAAAGAAAATTTTGAAAAAGGGGGTTGGATTGCTTACCAAGAAGTAATAAAACCGCAAAATAACCCGGCAGGAATAACTTTTCTGGCTCAACAAGAGTTTCTAAGAAGAAAAAGTGAAACA
>CAZXDO010000016.1:0-5205 GCA_964639325.1 uncultured Candidatus Saccharibacteria bacterium | reverse complement strand
CGGGCAAAATTATAGAAAAGGCATAAGCAAGTTAATCAATAAGAGATAATTTTGCGGCAATCAGACCGAAAAAGCTGGCGTTCTTTCCCCCCTGCTCTTTCATCCTGGAAGGATCTAAAAACTATGTTTTTCGAAAAACAAGGGTAAAGGCAACAGCACCTGTCAATTTGACACCAAGACACTAAGATGTTATAGTACTACCATCACGATGACCGAGTTAAATAGCCTAAGGTTTCGACCGACCGCTGATCTCGGTCTTTTTTATTGTAGTTCTAAAGAACCTTTTAATAAATCTATCCTTACTACAAAGTTATTATATTTTCGTAGCAGTCCAGAATAATGTCTATTTGGTACCAAAATATGGGACAGTTTATTCTGTTGCTCTAAGAACTCTACTAAACAATGGAAATCGCCATCTCCTGAAACAATAATAGCCTTATCATATTCTTTATAATGAATCATGCAATGGAGTACTAATTCTGAATCAACATTTCCTTTAACAGTTTTATCTGGTAATTCCATCGTGGGTTTTAATACAACCACGTAACCCATTTGCTGCATCTTGGTATATAAAGCCTCGTTTCCGACTTTGTACCCAATAAAAGTATAAGCTTTATAAACATTATATTTATTTCTTAAATACTGCCTGAACTTACGCCAATCCAATTTCCAACCTTGTGTCCGAACACCTAAATTCAGATTTTGGCTATCAATAAAAGCATATGTTTTTGGCATTTTAAGTCTTTGTTGCTTCACTTGCTACATTTACCAAATAATTTTACTAACACTCTCCGTTCAAGCAAGTATTATTCCTTATATTTTTATGATGTTTTACTTCTAAAACAAACTTAGAAAAATCCACAATATTATTAGCGGCACAATATTTAAAATCTTTAATCTTTCGGTCCTCTTTATATTTATAATCACTTATCTCCGGAAAGGTACAGAAAGCCCAAAAGTCAGACTGTATATGATTATAAAGTTCAATAATTCTTTCTACATACCAATTATCTGCTTTTTTGAATGTTAAAAACATGGAAAGCAAATATTTTGTTTCTTCCTGGAGTCCTTGAATATTTACCAATAGAGTTTTATGCCTTTCGGGGGTAAGATTATTAATAATATATTCTGATAAATTTTTACAATCCTCTCCAAATTCTTTCTTAATGTATTTTAAAAATTGTTCGTTTTTTTGAATATCTAAAGGGGGTGGGGGGTTTATCCCAGCCAATAATCTAATTGTACTCAAAGCACGATTTAATGTGCCATCAAATAATTTTATGAGTTTAACCTTGGATTTTTGCCACTGGTGTCTTTCTCTGTGCTCAATAATAAAATAAACAATAAAACCAGCAATGATTCCACCTAAAATATTTAAAAAAATACTATATGATTGATAATTCATATTATTCTTACAAAATTTATTTAATCTTAAAAAGTTTCTTTACTAATTCATCGTTTTCTTTTTCCAATTTTTCAATTTCTTTTTCTTTACCTCCTGCTTTAAGTTGGTGGCATTTTTGAGATAATACGGCAAGTTTTTGGTGAAGCAGATTATTGGAGTCAAATTTCGAAATGCCAACATTCTCCATTACTGATGGCGTTCCAAAACCGCGACCGGCAGAAGAAAATGACTTAATAAAATCACGAACTGGTTTTGAATTGATAATAGCACAAAGATAATGAGCTTCAGATTCACTATCAGTAGCAAAAAATGATGTTGTATGAAGAGGAATTACAATTTTAAAACCTATGTCGGTCTTAATTTGGGAAATAACGCATGCATAAATATCATTTGACATTGCCTTCCATACAACTTTATAGGGGGAAACGGTTTTCTTTTCTATTCCAAACATCGCATAGAATTCAGTATTCTCAGCAAGTTTTCTAATTGTTTTCGAACCACGTTTTAAAAGAATTTCCTTAAATTTTATAAGGTAATTATAAGTCCTAGGCCATTTATTTTTCATCATTTCCTGAGGATAAGGTGCCCTTTTCCCCGGATCCTGAACCATCAATAAAAATATTATATGCCCAAAAGCCCATCTTTTTATATCTGAGCCTCTAATTGCAGGATAAACTAAATCTTGTTCTATGGTTTCTTCAATCTGCTGAATTTTTAATTTACCTTTTTCTGTTAAATTACGAATTATTATATTTTCATTAGACAATACTTGTTTTACTTCTAGCCAAAATACACCATAAGGATTTGGGTTAGCACCTAAAATGGCTGTGTAATAATTTTTACCCTCAACATCTGATAACCCCTCTGATTCAACAGTTTGAGTCTGCCAAGCACCGACACTTGAGCCGATAGGTTTAGCATAACATTTTTTCTTTTGTAAAAGCGGTAAAACCTCACTTAATAATTTATCCGTAGCAATTTTGCCAACACCTTTTTTCTTTATCCAAACAAAATAAGGAAGTGGGTATTCTGTTTTATCTCCCTTTTTAAGAATAATTGCAGCAGTTTTATTAGCCGCCCCTTCAAATGGCTGAATAGAAACTAGGTCGTGAGCCTTCAATATTTTAAGATATTTCTTGTCTCCTAATTGAAATTTTCTAAAACCTTCACCGGCACCTTTGGCTTTTAAAACTTCTTGTGTAATTAAAAACCCTAACCTTGCGCTATCTTTTAAGTAATAATCAGATGAAGCATAAACAAAAAGCATTGAAAAATCTTTTTTACCACCACCAAGGCGAGCCTGAAACCCTTTTAGCGAAAACAAGCCGTAATCCTTCCAGAGCTGGAGTGTAGCATCTCGATACTCCTGCGAAAGAAAATCCCATCTAATCCACGGTGGATTACCAACCACGAAATCAAACTTACCGGCTATCGTCGGGGCAAAGGCATTTTTCAAAAAGCGGGCCCAAATACCATTCTTATGCTGCTTCTCAAGATCTAATATTTGTTTATAAAAACTTGAAACTATATTTTCGTGAGGGGGGGAAACCAACGTTTCCTTCTTAAATTGATTCATAGCTTCATCCACCGAGTATTCGTTTTTCACCATATTTTCAATCAATAGTGCTGCTTTGGAAATTAACCACTTATAACCAAATACTCCTTCTTTCGATTCACCTTCTTTTACCCAAATTTTAGGAACAAAAAATGGTCCAACAGAAGTTTGAACTTCTATAGACTCCCCTTCTGGCCTCAAAACCATTTGTCCTTTTCTCTCTGGCCACAAGATCGAATCTGCAAGATAAATTGGAATTTCAAAATTCTGTAATTCTTCTACTAAATCACCCAAAGCAAGAAGATAATTAGTGCGTGCAGCAATGACCGCCAAAGGATTTAAGTCAAATCCCCAGATATTGGCAGCAATTCTTTTTGCTACTTCAAAAGGAGGCTGTTTTTCTTTACGACCATGTTCTTTGGCTCGCTGAATAGCTAAAACTAAAAAAGTACCCGAGCCACAAGCTGGATCCAAAAATCTTTTACGTGTGTTACCATCATAGCCAACCTCATTTAGTAATAATTCCGCCAGCCAATCAGGTGTGTAATATTCACCAAGGCGGTGGCGGACTTCCTGCGGGATTAGATACTGATAAAGTTTTTTGAGAAGGTCACGAGTCGAAACTGGGTCTAAGGTGCTAGTTGCTGGTTCAAACTCAGAAAGGGCTCTTGAGATTTCTCTGATGGCGTCTTTTAGTTCAGGTGAATCAAAAGTATCAAGGTACCAGCGGAAAAAATCTCCTTCCAAAAAATTAGTAATTCCTCTTAGGGTATAAATTCCGCCATCTTCTATGTCTTCAAGCTGTCTTTTAAGTTTATCATCAGAAATATGGGCAAGTTGAGAAGCAAGAGACGAATTAAAAGATGTTTCTCTTAAAGTCAAGAGTTCCGCAACGATAAGTTTCATTAAAAAAGCAAAGTAAGTATGAACAGAAAATAAAAGTTCTTGAAAGCTCACATCCTTGCCTACTTTATATAACCTTAAAAGTGGCTCTGACTCTTTTCCTTTGTGGCTACTAAAATGTTCTCCATAGACAATGCCAAAAAGTCTCTTCCACTCATTAAAAAATGTTTGGATCCTTGTCTGATTACCCCAGAACCTTAAGGCATTAACTAAGGCAGAAACAGATTTTGGTGCAATACTACTGTCTGGCCCAAATTTTTGAGCTAAATTTTCAGCAGTAAGAGGAAGCCGAGATAATGCCCGTAAATGAATCAAAAAGGTTCTAGCGCTGTCTGTATTAAAATCATAGGGGCCTCTAATTGCAAATTTCGTTTTATCTATAGCTTTAATGTCTCTGCCTGAATATTGAATAAAAAATATAGTTTTTCCATCAAATCCAACACCAATTAATTTATTTAATTTTGAGTTTTGAGACTCCCCAATTAGATATTCCACAAGTTGTTTATATGCATGTTTTTGTTTTTCTTTAGATAAAAAAGACATAGGTTTTTCATATTCAATGATAACTTGACCATGAACAGCATCAGATCGGCCTTTGTAGATTGATTTTTCGTATCTTGGTTCAGATTTTATGCCTATTTCTTTTTTTAGTGGTTCTAAAATCTTTTCTACGGTTATTCTAAGGTCTTCCTCTGATTTTAATTGGTTTATTTTCTTATTTAAGCTAACTATAAAATTTTCAGATAAACTAATTAATGATTTATTATTTAAATTACTCATTGTTATTTTGTTTTATTTATATTGAGGTTAATATTATATTCTACCGCTTTTGCTTTAATAACTGTTGTAAACAAGGCTGCTTTGTTTTTTTTAATTTTCCCGGTTAAGTATGTGTCTTTTACTTCACTTAAGGCCTGATATATTAAATTTTCTGGCATAAGGTCCACAACCTTTCTAAAAAATCCTAAAGAATGGTCATCCTCTAGTTGCTCTGCTATGTATGAAGCAAGATATTCTTTATCTTCAGATCTTTTTTTCTTCTTTTTATTTGAAATAGCGTTATTAACGTTATTTATTATCTCAGTTTTATTAACGTCAGTATCAATAGGGTCGCTATTTGAAACTTCTAGAGGTTTTATATTGCCACTTCTAGAAGTCGCATTTTGCGACTTCAGAGGATTGTTATCCACAAGCTCTGGTTTTAAAACATAAATTCTATTAGGATTTCCCTGACCCAAACGCTTATCAATTATTAATTTATATTCAACCAGCTTTTTCTTATATCTCATAACAGCAGTTCTATCTATTTCTAACAAATCAGCTAGTTCCTCTACACTAAAAA
>CAZXDO010000015.1:0-4691 GCA_964639325.1 uncultured Candidatus Saccharibacteria bacterium | reverse complement strand
TATTGAAGAAGTCTTTGAGACTCTTTCGGAAAGAGAAGCGAAGGTATTAAAGATGAGGTTTGGTTTGGGTGGTTATCGCTCAATGACCCTAGAAGAAGTTGGTAGAGAATTTGGGGTTACCAGAGAAAGAATCAGGCAAATCGAAGCCAAGGCTCTTAGAAAATTAAAACACCCCTCAAGACGTAAAAAACTTCAGGATTACTTGGAATAATTGCCAAAAGTAGAATTTAAAGCTATAATTAGAGTGTTCTTTAAATATTCCGGCGTGGCGCAATGGTAGCGCGGATCCCTGTTAAGGATAAGGTTGTAGGTTCGAATCCTACCGCCGGAGCCAGTTGGCACTTAATATACCTAGATTAATAGCCTGCCCATTAAGGCTATTCTTATGGAAATACCTACAAATGTATTACTAATCTTTCTGGGTTCGATACTAACTTTTTGGGGGACGTGGTTAGTTGAGAGTTGGAAAAACAAACAAGAAAGAAATGACAAAGCTCAGAATTTCAAACTTCTAGCGAAACAAGAACTTAGAATTGTAGCTAATATACTCGACACCCTTAGAACTACTTTAGAACATAAGAATTATTACGATATTAATACTCGGAACCGGCTGAATGCAAGTAAATTCGCACTTGAAAATTATAGGAAAGATGCAATTTATTTGTCGAACCAAAACTTGCAAGAAAAATTTATTGACGTAGTTTCCACTATTAGTGACTACTATGCAAAAATTGAGTCGTTGCAAAATCTATTTTGGGCGGAACAGAAAAATTTACGCGACAAATTTAAAGCTGAACTAGCAAGTACACTAACCAGTTCTAAAGGAAAAGTAGAAAACGAAGCCCCAGATTCAATTTTTAAAAGCGAAAAGGATTTGACTCGATTTTTTAATGAAACTAAACTGCAATATTCTATAGAACATGCCGAATTGAAACGAGAGATAGAAGAATTAATTAAAGAGCTTGATAAATAGAACTCAGAATTTTTATTTCTTCCCGTATTTGCTGAACAAGCCCAAAATCTTCAAATGTCTTGAAGATATAAGCTAATTGACTGGTTATATTAAAGTTACGATTCTCGAGCTAGCTTCAGAAAATCGCCAAAAAGTCGGTTTTTTGGTAGAATTAAGGGGATGGGATAGGAAGGGAATATTAAAGGCTGTGGCTTGGAGTTAGGGGAGATAGAAAGTACAAGAGGGAAGATCTAGACAGGTAAATAAAGTAGAAAGATTAATGAATACTATTCGGAAGATATTTCGGTTTTTAATTAGATTTACATTTTTGCCATTTATTTTATACTGTGAGGCTATTAAACCCTTTACTCCTTTTAGACTTCTTTTTAGCGGTCAAATAAAAAGTTATTTCTCACGGAAGTATTTCAATTTAAGGTCAATCGGACGAACAATTTTCGTAACAATTCTGCTTGTTCCTTTATGTTTGATTTGGTTAGGTGGCCATGTATTGTTTATTCTGGCATTATTATTTTTTCTAGGGGTTATTAATCTTCCACATCAAATTGTAGGCAATTCAATGAAGCCCACCTTCAATGATCAAGAAACTGTAAAAATGAATCCCTTTACACCATTCCAGAAAATATTTAATAAGCCTGGGAGAGATGACATTATTATTTTTAGTTCAGAAAAAACAAATAGAGAAGAACAAAACGCCGAATTTATAAAGAGAATCGTGGGTGTACCTGGCGATGAGATAGAGATAAAGGAAGGTTTTTTATTTATAAATGGTCAGTTGGTAAATGAACAATATTTATTTAAGCCAAGATCTACTTTTGGAGGCGCTTTTCTTAAAGAATGCCAAAAAATTAAAATACCCGAAGGGCAATACTTTGTTTTAGGAGATAATCGTAAAAGAAGTGAGGATTCAAGAGATATTGGATTAGTATCAATCCAAGAAATAAACTCAATATTGTCTTTTGATAAGCAGAAATCATACTCATCTAGGTGGACATTGATAGATGGAGTTAATAACCAAATTGGTCTGCCGACTTTTGATAGCAAAATATATTATGAAAGATTAAATGAGTTAAGAGTAGATAAGGGTTTAAAGCCTCTGAAAATTAATCCAAAACTTGAAGAAGCCGCAAGGCTTAGGGCCGAAACGATTATTAAATATAATGAATTAGGAAAAGACTCTAAAGATAGCAAATTTAATTTTGAACAAGCCCTTGCTAAAGTTGGATATTATAATACAACAAAAGGAGAAATTAGTGGAGCGGGGTATTTTGACGAAGAAGAATTACTTAATTATTGGATAGAATTTCCTACTAAAAGTAGTATTTATAGTAAGGAATTTCAAGAGACAGGTATCGCTTCAGTTATTGGTAAGATAAATGGATGTGAAACTCAAGCAATAGTTCAAGAGTTTGGTGCTTATGTACCACCTAATTATAAAAAGGCTGATATAGAAAGCTGGAGGACAACGCTTAATAGACTCAGAGAAATTTTGCCGAGTTGGGAAAATATTAGAAACTATTCAACAACATATAATTTAAATAAGCAAGACGCTGATAGGCTTATTCAGATAATACAATTAAGAATAGTAAGAATTGACAAAATCGTTTCAAAAATGGAATCAAATAAATGGCTCACTACAGAAGAAAATAATTGGACTTATGAAGATGAGAAGCTATATAATGAACAAGAAGCTATTTCTATTAGATTAAACAATCAAGTTTGGAAATAATTTATATCTTAAACTTATAATAAAATAATGAAAGAGACAATTTCTAAATTTTTAAAAGATAAAAAACCAAATAGTTTACCTTGGATTATTTTGGCTGTTATTATTTTTTCTTTTTTATTTTACTGGTTTCAATATAGACCTACATCTATTAGGAAGAGATGTCATGAGTTAGCCACAGAGGCCGCTTCAATAAAATGGAAGAAAGAAAACGCTCACAGACAGGAAGAAGACCTTTATTATAGGAATGACTATGATTACTATTATGAGAGATGCTTAAGAGTAAAAGGATTGAAATAAGGTATAGTTAACTCTTAAATTAAAAAACAACCCCTTTCGGGGTTGTTTTCTCCGGTTTGCCCAGAAGCTAGACTTCTGTTTAGATTTTTAATCTAATTATAAAACTAATTCAAAGACCTTCTTTTTTTCTTTAAAAATTATAGCTTTAAAATGGTCAAAAAATCCATGTCTTCCCAAAAGGGGGACTTCTTGCTCGTAAGAAAAATCAGCAAAAGTAATAAAAACAAAATTTTCAGCTATTAATTTTATTTCGTGAGTATAAGCTTTTATTTTAATTTCACCTATGCCAAAAATATTTTTAAGTTGCCCCCTTTTAATGTTAATTTTTGCAGCCTCTCCCCATATTGCGGGGAATAAGTTTCTTTCTGAACCAGAATCTACTAAACAGAGTAAGGGATTTTTGCAAAATTGATGTTTATAAGAAAGCCTTATTGGTATGTATGGGTAAAGAACTTCAGTTAGCCTACCTGTTTTTGGGTCTTTTTTTGGTTGAGGGAAATAGTTATATAAAATAGAAGACATTTTAAGGAGAGTAGGCTGTATCAAAAGAAAGAATTTTTGTAATAATTGCTTTGTTATTCTTTAGTTTTTTTACTTTTTTAAAAATACCGCTTATTGTTTTATCGGAGGTAATAACTTTATTTCCCTTAGGGGTTAGAGCAACCCATTTGTTTTCGTAGGGTAATAAAAAGCTCTTAGCTTTTATCATACTTAATCCTGTATATCAACTATATCATTAACGTCAATGCATAGGCAATTTTTCGATTAGCTTTTCTATTTTCTGATAAATCTCTAGTTTTTCTATAAACTTTAAAGTTCGAAAATCGTCCCATCGGGCGAGCAAACATCCTATAAGATTGACTTTTTATTCTTCTGGTGCTATGATAGCAAGCTAGTTAATAAAATCCACTTATATGTCTTTATTAGAAAGAAAAGAATCAGTTAAAAGAACAATTGTCTCTTTTAAAACAGAGGTAGATAGGAAATTAGTTGAGGAAGAAGCTAGAAAAAACTTATTAGAAGGAGAGAAATTAAAAAA
Organism: uncultured Candidatus Saccharibacteria bacterium; assembly: GCA_964639325.1. Taxonomy (GTDB): domain Bacteria; phylum Patescibacteriota; class Minisyncoccia; order UBA6257; family GWB1-50-10; genus DATGCT01. Next base: position 656 of record CAZXDO010000015.1, on the reverse strand, counting down.
GGAAAGAATTGAAATTAAAGAGCAACAGCTTGCAGATAAAAATTGGAATGAAATAAAGCCACTTTTATTAAATTCTCTTAGAAATATTAATAAAGAAATTTTTGATAATCAAGGAAAAATTTCAGATTGGAAGGAAATTAAAACCGAAAGACATGCACATATTTCTGAAACACATATTGATGGAGAAGACCAAACTTGGGCTTATCCTCATTCTTACCTTGTTGAAGCATCAAGTATAAATATAAAAGATATTGGAGATATTTCCTTATTTAGAGTTTTTACTGAATATGTATACGCCCATACTCCCATGAGTGGTTGGTATACGAAAGGCAAAACCATAAATATTCCTTCAAAATCATTTTGCATTACTATTTCCAAAGATTTATGCCCAGAAAAAAGCAAAAATTTATCACTACTTTTTTCGAATCACGCTCTTAATGAATATTCTCATAAAGCTGAAGACATTATTTTGGATAAAATTGAAAAATTACATAAATATTAAATAGAATTTTATATAAAAATTTTCTCTAAATTACCCCAAAACTAGTCCGAACATCGTCCACGATGGGGAGCTAATTACTACTTGCTTTAACTTTTTACTTCATCTTTATCCACCCATACTTTATTAAATCATTCAACTTGAGATACAATAATAG
>CAZXDO010000014.1:0-17459 GCA_964639325.1 uncultured Candidatus Saccharibacteria bacterium | reverse complement strand
AAATCATTCGCCATTCTTTCAATAAAACCTTTTTCTTCAATGCCTTTTAAATATTCAAGATGTCCCTGCCAAGTTAATTCTTCCGGATTATCTTCGTCAATTTCCGGAGAGAAAAATTTACTTGCTAACTCCAAGTCTCCGCTTCTTAGAGCTTTAATAAACATATCTAGAGTTTCCTGAGGAGTTTTTCCTCCATACGTATCTTCAGAAAGCTGTTTTTCCCAACCTTCATAAATTTCAATAAAATCTTCAGTATTTTTTTCTGCTTTTCTTTTCTCTACCGCTTCCGGATTAAGGTAAATAAATAAAAATGTCCCGGCCACAATAAGTATTACGAGGCTAAAAACAATAAAAAGCTGCCCCCTGGAAGGCAGTTTTGACCTCTTCTTATTATTCTCTTCCGACTTTTTTGAAAAACTGGAATTATTAAAATTGTTATTTATCTCCGGCATAAAGAATAAAAAAATACCCGGAGCTCACCCTCCTAACTTTATATTTTAATTAAACCCCCTCCCCTTAAAAAATCAACCTGACTTATCCACAACAACTTGGGGGTGCCGGGAACCCCCAAGTTGAGAGTTTTTTAAATTTTCAAATGAAGAAACCCCGTACTATGACGGGGTTTTTGGTTTTCTAACTACCACCCAATTAAATAAGGTGGTTACTCTCTTACATCGACACGGACTGCTTCATTAATTCGTACGGTATAATTACCGTATTCATAATCACCCTAAACCGTTTCTTGCAATAAGGACATTCGGCATAACAAACAAAAAATTGTTCTTCTTTTTCAACTTTCCTGCTTTTCATAGTTTTAAACACTAAACTTTCTTCACAGTCAGGGCATTCAACCAGTAATTCCATAAATTAATCCTTTCTTTTTATTAAAAATTTAAGTAAAACAACTCCTTACACATTAGTGATTTAAAATTAGTTCGTCAAATTAACTAGACTTATCCACAACAACATGGGGGTTCCCGACACCCCCAAGTTGAAAAAAAATCCCCCGGAATATACGGGGGATTAAATGTATGAAAAACCAAAAACTATTTTTTCTTTTTGGTAGCCCTTCTTTTAGCCGGTTTGCGAGCTGTGGTTTTTTTCTTAGCCGGCTTGCGAGCTGTAGTTTTTTTCTTAGTAGTTTTCCGCGCTGTCGCTTTTTTCTTTGTTGCCATTTATTTTTTAAAAAATTATGCCGTCCCTTTTAAAGAAAAAAATTATATTAATCTTTTCCTGTTTTAATTATAAACTTTTTATTTACTTTAAACATGTGTATATCTTTTATTTATAAAAAAAATACTCTCGTTTTTTTAACAAGAGTATATATTTTTTAATAACTACTGTTTTGAAATCCTTTAACTTTTTTTCTTTTTCCCAAAATTTGCTGCCTGAGATGTTGAACTTGGTACTCAAGCATTTCTGCATAGATTTTCCAACAGGTTATACAGTCGACGTTATTGTCGGACGGTTTGCTAAGCCCTCGGTAAGAGGGATGATTTCTACATGTATACATAACTACCTCCTATTCTTTTTTAAAGTTACTATATATGATTATAATTACTCTTATTCTTAAAAAGTCAAGATATTTAAAAATAGGGCTTTATTATTAAAAAAAAACCCGCTTATTTAATTAATATAGCGGGTTTATCACCATGAAATAATTTCTAAACAAGAAAGCAATTCTTTTTTTGTACTTTCTAATTCTTTTTTAAGAAAATATATTTCTTCTTTTTGCTTTTTCTTTGTTTTTCTAAAATTACTTCTAGTTTTTCTTAAATTATTTTTAAGGTAACTAATCTGGCGTTCCTGATTTTCGGCATAAAACTTCCAACAATAAATACAATTATTAGAAGGCTTGCCTAATCCTTTATACAAAGGATGTTTTCTACATTTCATAATCTAATACCTCCTATTCTTTTTTTAAGTTGCTATGCGTAATTGTAATTATCTTTATAAATTGACAATAAAATTATTATATTTTATATTTTAACCAGTTGTTTAATTTTTAAAAAGGAGGCTGTCATGAAAAGGTTAGTTTTGAAAAAGGCCGTGGCTGTTTTGGTTACCTCTGTTATTTTCTTAATTTTATTTTACCTTTTTGGGGGATGGAATTTAGAAGGTGGAGAAAGATACAAAATAGCGGGTTTTAGCTCTCTTTCAACAATATTCATTATCGGTATCATTTCTCAAATAACCGGCGAATTGAATTTTCTTGTTAATATCGTCTCTCTTGTTGTTTTTATTCCCATTGTCTTAATTAATTCAATTATTGTTAATGTAGTAATAATTATCGCCGTCTTAATTCTTCTTGTGTTTATAATATTTAGTAAAACGGATGAGAAGCGCGATAAAATTTCTTTAATAATTGAGGGCCTGGTAATTTTAATAATTATTTGGGGAATTACTTTTCTTTGATTTATTTTAAAAGCATTGCCTTATTTTAGGGCAATGCTTTTTTTGTTAATAAATTAAAGAATTTCTTTTACTTTTTCGACCAATTCTTCTTTGGAAACTTCTTCTTGTTGTTTTGTTAAAGTATTTTTTAAAACAACAACTTCTTTTTCTAGCTCCTTCTCTCCAACAATTATTACACCTCTCATATCTTCACTAACAGCATAAGAAAGCTGTCCTTTTAAAGTATTATCGTTGCCTAAATAAAGCACGGCGGAGATATTATTATTGCGGAGATCGGTAACTATTTTTACCACCTCCTCTTCGGCAGAAGGATCAAAATTTAAAACCATTATTTTAGAGACACTTTTTTCACTTTCAATAGAATCTACTTCTTTTATACCTTGATACAAACGGTCAAAACCAACTGAGAAACCTACGGCCGGAACAAAAGAACCGCTAAAATTATCAATGAGACTATCATACCTTCCTCCAGAAGCGACACTTCCTAATTCAGGAATATCTGTCAGGAAAGTTTCAAAAACCATACCGGTATAATACCCGAGCCCTCTAACAATAGAAAAATCAATTTCAAAGGCCTCTGAAGGAATACCCATAGTTTCTAAAATATTAACCAGTTCTTTTAATTCTTTTATACCTTCCTGGCCTGTTTTTGAATCAGGTAAAAATTTTTCAGCTTCCTCGCAAAGCTTTATCTTGTTACCATCTTTTATAGAAACAAATTCTTTAATCTTTAAAACTTGGGTATTGTCAAGGTCGGCTTCTTTAAGGTTTTCCTCAACTTTGTCCCAGCCTTGTTTTGGGAGTTTATCAATAGCTCGAAAAACTTCTGAAATTTTATCCTTTTCAATATTAATTAATTCAGCCAAACCATTTAATATTTTACGGTTGCTAATACTTATTAAAAATTTGCCTACATTAAGATTCTTCATAATTTGATAATCAGCGGCAATAATTTCAGCATCAGAAATTAAAGAGGAAGAACCAACTGTATCAGCGTCGCACTGAAGAAATTCTTTATACCTTCCGGCTTGTTGCCTCTCTCCCCTCCAGACCCTGCCAAAACGGTATAACTTGGCAGGTTTTTTTATAATCTCAGGATAAGCAGAAACAACCCGGGCAAGGGGAACGGTGAGATCAAAACGAAGGGCTATTTTTTCTGAGTTACTATCGTCGGCATTTGATACTTCAAAAATCTGTTTATTAAAATTAGGATCCCCTCCGGTTAAAATTTCTTTATTTTCTACTGCGGGAGTATCAAGAGGATTGAAGCCAAAATTCTCAAAAACACCCTTTATTTTTTCAAGCATTTTATTTCTTTCTATTTGGTCTTCAGGAAGATAATCTCTAAAACCTCCCGGGAGTTTTGGTTTAATAGGCATGTTTATTTATATTTTAATATTATTTCAGCTCTTTTTCTATTTCTAAAAGGCGATTATATTTAGCTATTCTTTCCCCTCTGGCCGGAGCTCCTAACTTGAAGCCGAAAGCTCCTGTTCCATAAGCAAGATCGGTGATGAAAGAATCATTTGTTTCTCCGCTGCGATGGGAGATTATTACTTTCCAATTATTCCTCTTGGCAAAATTAATTGCTTTAAAAGTTTCGCTAAGAGTACCTATTTGATTAGGTTTGATAATAACTGAATTAACACTTTTGTATTTTTCGGCTTTTTCCATTAAAGAAACATTGGTTACCGTTAAGTCATCACCGCAAACCAAAACACTGCTGCCAATTTCTTTATTCAGCTTAGAAAAACTTTCAAAATCTTCTTCTGAAAAAGGATCTTCTAAATAGGTAAAAGGGTATTCTGAAACAATTTCCTTATACATTTCAAAAAGTTCTTCTTTTTCTTTTTTTATATTATCAGCAGCGGCATCAAGGCCTAATTTTATTTTACCCTCAAAACCGGCGGTGTTGATAATGTTTTTAAGAATTTCAAATGGTTTTATATTGTCTTCAATATCAGGAGAAAAGCCTCCCTCATCTCCAAGAGATATGGAATTAGAACCATACTCTTTTTTTAAAAAATCTTTTAAATAAAAATAAAGGGTTGTTATATTTTCAATGCTTTTTTGAGGATTAGTTTCTTCACTTATTAAAAGATACTCCTGGAAATCAAGATTGTTTCCGGCGTGAACCCCTCCGTTTATAACATTGGCTAAAAGTATAGGAAAATTAGGTGAAGAATTATTTAGTTTGCTTAAATATTCCCAAAGAGGAACATTTTGAACAAGAGCTCCAACGCGAGCAACAGCCAAAGAAACAGCTAATAAAGTATTGGCGCCTAAATTTGATTTGTCGGAAGTTCCGTCAGTTTCAATAAGTTGGTTGTCAATTTCTCCTTGATTCTCAGGATTTTTTCCTTTTAAAAGGGGGGATAATTTATTTTCAATATTTTCTACTGCCCTCTCGGCCGAAACTGAAACGGCTTCATTTTTTCCTTTACTTTTCCCTTCGGGAACCGCAGCCTCGGCACCCATGCCGTTTTCAAGAAAAACCTCAGCTTTAATAGTCCATTCTCCCCTGGAGTTAAGAATTTTTCTAGCAGTTAAAAAATCTATTTTATCCATAATAAATATTAGCTGACTAGGTTAATTGGCTCACCTTTATTAAAAGAAATTAAATTATTAACAGTAGTAGAAAAAATTCTTTTCCAAGCACCTTCTGTATTAAAAGCGTTATGAGGGGTAATAATAACGTTAGGCATATCAATGAGAACGTGGTTAGCAATTACTGTTTTTAAATTTTCTTCTCCTTCTTTTTTTGCCAAAAGATAACCAAATTCATCTTTGGTAATACCCTCTTCTTCTAAAACATCTAAACCCGCCCCGCCTAAATGTTTTTCTTGAAGGGCGTGAACTAGGGCTTCTGTTTCAATAACAGCTCCCCTGCTTGTATTTATAAGGTAAGCTCCTTTTTTCATTTTTCTTATATTGTTTTCATTTATAAGATGATGAGTACTTTCAAGATAAGGTACGTGGAGAGTAACTATATCCGATTTTTCTAGAAGTTCTTCAAATTCTACATATTCAATTTCTTGTTCCTTGGCAAAATTTTCATCAGGATTAACGTCAAAAGCTAAAACATTCATCCCGAAACCGCGGGCTATTTTAACTGAATTCCGGCCAATACTGCCGGTTCCAACAATACCTATTGTTTTTTCTTTAAGATCAAAACCGCGAATACCTTTAACACTCCAATCACCTTCGTCTCTTACATTTTCATAAGCTTCATAAATACGGCGAGAAAGAGCTAGTATTAAAGCAAAAGCATATTCTGCTACGGTGTGTTCGCCATATGAGGGAACGTTAGATACTTTAATATCGTGTTCTCTGCAATACCCTAAGTCAATGTGGTCAAAACCGGTAGAAGAAGTAACAACAAGCTTTAAATTTTTAAAATTTTGAAGGACCTCCGGGGTTAGTTTAGAACCGATAAAAATTGATATTGCTTCAAAATCTTTTTCTTCCGGAAGATTTTCTTCATTAAGAGGATCTTCAAAAAAAACAGAATCAATTCCTTCTTTTTCAAGTTTATTATTTTCGGAAAGAAATTTTTTTTCCTCCTCGTCTATTTCAAAAAAAGCTGTTTTCATATTTTATATACTTCTTTCTCTTTTCTTTTTTAATTCTTTCTCTTTTTTATGAACGTTAAGAGTTGTCTTTATTATAACATCGTGGTTGAGAGACATACTGCCAATTCCTTCCTTGATTAAAAATTCAGCAAACTCAGGAAAGGTTGAGGGAGCGTCACCGCAAATACCAATGTACTTACCTCCTTTTCGGCAAATATGAATTACTTCAGAAATCATTTCTTTTACTGCTTTATTACGTTCATCCCCTACAGAAGAAATTATTTCAGAATCCCTATCAAGCCCAAGAATAAGCTGGGTAAGATCGTTGGAGCCAATAGACATTCCGTCAAATATTTTTAGAAATTCTTCGGCTAAAATAACATTAGAAGGAATTTCGCACATTACATAAACTTTTAATTCTTTGTCTTTCTTTCTATCAAGATTGTTTCTTTTCATGATTTCCAAAACTTTTTCACCTTCTTCAATTGTGCGGCAAAACGGGACCATAGGAACTACATTTTTCAAACCCATTTCATTTCTTACTTTTTCTATAGCTTCAACTTCCATAACAAAAGCACCTTTAAAATCAGGGTCGTAATATCGGGAGGCTCCCCGCCAACCAAGCATAGGATTTATTTCTTCGGGCTCGTAAAGATCCCCGCCAAGAAGAGTCCTGTATTCATTGGTTTTGAAATCAGAAAAACGGACAATTACTTCTTTGGGGTAAAAAGCAGCAGCTATTTTAGCTATGCCGTAGGCAAGTTTATCAACATAAAATTGAGTTTTGCTTTCCCAACCAACAGTTTTTTTATTGATTTTTTCTTTTAGCTTTTTATCAAGCTTATTAAAGTTGATAAGAGCGTTAGGGTGAATACCTATATCAGAAGCAATAATAAACTCTTCCCTAGCTAAACCAACACCTTGGTTAGGCAAGAATGATTTTTCAAAAGCAGTATCCGGAGTGGCAATATTCATCATAATCTTAGTCTCGGTTTCGGGAATTTTATCAATATCATTTTCAATGATATCAAAATCAAGCTCGCCTTCATAAGCAACTCCTTCAGAACCGGTGGTATCAACAGTTATTTTCTGGCCTGTCTTTATTTTTTCGGTAGCCTTTCCGGAACCAACTATTGCCGGAATGTCTAATTCCCTAGATACTATTGCTGCATGACTTGTTCTGCCTCCTTTATCGGTAACAATGGCTGAGGCAATCTTCATGATTGGTTCCCAATCCGGGTCGGTCATGTCTGTAACAAGAATTTCCCCTTTCTTAAATTTATGAGCGTCTTTAGCGTCCATGATAACTCGGGCTTTGCCGGAAGCAATCTTGCTTAAAATAGAAGCGCCTTTAACTATTTCTTTACCTTCTTTTTTGAGCCGGTATTCCTTTACTTTGTTTAAGTCGCGGACAGAATGAACTGTTTCGGGACGAGCTTGGAGAACAAAAAGCTCTCCGCTTTTACCGTCTTTGCCCCACTCAATGTCCATAGGGGTCCACTTGTTATTCTTTTTTGAGTAATGATCTTCAACAATTTTACACCACTTGGCAATTTTTATAATTTCACTTTCTGATAGGGTGAATGTTTCTTTTTCTTTCTTTGTTGTTTTTTTAAGTTTGATTGATTTTGTTCCATGAGAAGTTTTGGAATACACAATCTTTTTGTTTTTCCTGCCAATGCGCTTGTCAATAATAGGGCTGTAGTCCTTATCTAAATTACCTTTAAAAACAAGCCATTCATCGGGAGTAACTTCTCCTTGAACAATTAACTCTCCCAATCCCCAAGCACCGTTTATTAAAATTAAATCACGAAAACCTGATTCTGTATCTAAAGTAAAAGCAACACCGGCAGAACCCAAATCACTTCTAACCATCTTTTGAACACCCACAGAAAGATAAACATCAAGATGGTTAAAACCTTTATCTTCCCGGTATGAAATAGCGCGGTTAGTAAAAAGAGAAGCCATGGCTAATTTTACGGCTTTAAGAAGTTGCTCCTCACCTCGGACATTTAAGTATGTTTCATGCTGACCGGCGAAAGAGGCTTCCGGCATATCTTCAGCAGTAGCACTGGAACGAACGGCAACATCAACGTTCTTTCCGTATTCACTTTCCATTTCTTTATAAAAAGAAATAATTTCCTGGTTAAGATCTTCAGGAAAATCCTTTGACTTTATAGTTTCTCTAATTGATTCACCTCGGGAATATAAATTTTTTAAATTGGTTGTATCAAGACCAGAAAGTTTTTCTCTAATAATTTTTTCTAAACCGGTTTCTTTTATAAAATGGCGGTATCCTTCAGCAGTCACGATAAAACCTCCGGGAATGTTTACACCTTTAGGAACAAGGTGGTAAATCATTTCTCCAAGAGAAGCATTTTTACCCCCGACACGAGCAACATCTTCCATTCGAACATTTTTAAAACTTATAACGTATTTCTTATTTTTATTCATATTTAGTATTTTAACATATTGTTTTAAATATGTATCCCTATAAAATTAGGCGTTAAACTGCTAATAATTTGAAAAAGAATTGACACTTGGATAATTATCCATTAATATCTCATCAGAAATTTTAAAAATTAATAATTAAAAAGTATTGGTATGAAAGAAATGTTTTTGACCTCATTGATTGCATTAATTGCACTGACCGCATCTGCTGCTGAAAACCAAATTCAACATGACACAAGTTACGTCCGCCAAGGAAACATTGTTTTAAAGAAAGTAATTTCCAAAAAAGAAAAAGTTATCTCCGAGTTTAAATTCAGAAGAGTTGATTCTAACATTTTTACCGACCGGGAAATAAAAGAAATGGAAAAAGGTAAAGTAATAGAAAAAACTTTTTACGAAAAGAAATTAATTCCTGATAAAATTTTTCCTGTTGTAGAAATGACAAGTTTCAAAACTACTTCCTTTTACAAAATTGAGAATAGAACAGTAAAAGAAATTAAAAAAGAAGGATTTTTAAAAGGAACAGATTTTTCAAAAGAAAATAAAGCTATTTCAATATTATGGCTTTATCTTCCTTTTTTTCTTATTTTTTTGATTTCTTTAAAAATGAAATACAAAAAAGGATGGAGAGAGGATTTTTTTATTTTTTCTGTTTTAACAACCGGAGCAATAACAGTTTCTATTTGTGTAGGATGGTTTATTGGATTACTTTTTGGAACAATTGCAGGAACTTCAGCCGGAGTAGCCGCGGGGTGGTTTATTGGAGGAATTGCCGGAATGTATGGTGGAATGTTTTTGGGAACAGCAACCGGTATTATAACCGGTGTTTTTTCCGGAGTATTTGCCGGAAGAATTGGAGGATCGTTCCTTGAAACAAGTTTTTTTGACAATGTATTATGGAGTTATGTTGGTTTTTATACCGTAATCTGTTTTTTAATCTTTCTTTTAAAAGAAATAATGTACCTTTTTCAAAAAAGAAAATTAAAGACAGTACTTAACGGTTAAAACTTAGAGCGGTTCAAAAGCCGCTCTTTTTTATTCTTTAATCGCTATTATTAAATCAGAGACATTTGAACCTGTTATTCCGGTTTTAATATAATCGCCTGTTTTTTCAAAAAAAACATAAGAATTGTTGTTTTCTAAATATTCTTTCGGGTCAATTTTAAGTTCTTTTGCTTTTTTCTTCGTAATCTCGTCACCTATAGCTCCGGCATGATCGGTATTATCTCTTCCGTCGCTGGCAATTGAGGCAACAAGGGATCCTTTTTTAATCTCGGAGATAGCTGAAAGGACAAGCTCTTGATTTCTCCCTCCCTTGCCTTCTTTTCTAACAATAACTGTTGTTTCTCCGCCGTATAACAAAACGGTTTTAGGAAGTGATTCGTTGATTTTATCAGTTATTTTTTTTCCAACATCTTTTGCCTCTCCCTTAACGTTTTCTTTTACAATTTCGGGATTATAACCAAGCTCTTCAGCTTTTTGCTTCATTTTACTTAAAGCATTTTTGTTTGAGACAAAGAGAAGGTTTTTAATATTTTTAAAATACTTATCATCTTTAGGGGTTTCAAGGAGTTTATCTTTTTCAATATTAAGATTGTATTTTTTAATCACTTTTTTAGCATCTTCTATTGTTGTTTCATCTTTAACGGTAGGGCCTGAAGCGATAAATTGAAGATTGTTGGAAGGAACGTCAGAAAAGATAAGGGAAACTCCCTTGGCGGGGTAGGTGTATTTAGCCAAGTTTCCGCCACGGGCGAGAGAAATATGCTTTCTTATAGTATTTATTTCTTCTATATCAGCTCCAACTTTGAAAAATTTTTCTAATATGTCTTTTTCTTCGAAAGGAGAAATATTTGGAGAAGAACAAAGAAGAGTTGAGCCACCACCGGAAATAATAAAAATTACAAAATCATCCTTCTTTGTTTTTTTGAGAAGATTAATAATTTTATCAGCGGCTTTTTTGTTATTTTCTGAAGGAAAAGGGTGGGTGCCTTTGATAAATTTTATTTTTTTAAGATTAGGAGGATCACAAATATCAACGGCTATACCACCGGTTATCTTGTCTCCCAAAACTTTTTCCAGGGAAAGAGAAGATTCAGCAGCACACTTACCGATGCTTATTACAAAAATCCTTTTAAATTCCTTGAGAGAAAAAGAATAATTTTTAATAAAAAGGGTTTCGCTTTCAAACTTAATATTTTCTTGAATCGCTTTCTTGGTATTAATAGCTCGGAATCCTGATTCAATTATTTCTAAAGTATCTTCCCTTAAATTACTTTTTGTTAGATTGTTTAGGTTTTTTATCATCTATTATTTTTATAAATATAAATAAATACAATATCTCCAAAATACCTAAGGTGTTTAGGATAAGGATGGGAATAAACCACCACTTTTCTTTTCTCCGGGCTGCCTGCCAAAGAGCAAACCCCTTCCAAATCAAGTTCCAAATAACAAGAAATAAAAGGACCTCAAAATTTTGTTCAATAAATATTTCTAACTCGTTCATTGATTATAAAATTTTATAACGCGGGACCTGGCCAATGTCGCTGTCTATAATTACCTTTCTTTCCCGGACTAATTCAATTAAATATCTATGAGCTTCTTTTTCCTTTATGCCTAAAAAATCAGATACCTCTTTTTCATTAATACCCTCTTCCCCTTTTCCTTTTACAAGTTCAAATATTACCTCTTTTCTTTCAGAGATTAATCCTTCTTTTGCTCCTTTTTTAACTTTTGTTTTAGAAAAAATGTCTCGGAAAAAATAAAAGAAAATAAGAAAAGCCGCGGCAATAATAATTACCCATAACACAATCTGATAATTTGACTTAATAAATGATTCAATCACTTTGTTATTATATCATTTACAAAGCTGTCTATAAAATAAACACCCCTCAAGATTATGAAGGGTGTTTATTATTCTCAAGACAAAATCTATTTAATTTCGTAGACAAGGGTAACGTTAACAGTTACCTCTTCTGAACCCGGTTCAATTGATGGGGCTGGAGTACCACCAGCCTCTTCTATTGCAGAACCCATTGCCATTTCTTTTACAGCGTAATTACGATAAATGTCATTTTGGCCGCTTTCTTGAATGGAGAGAAGCTGGCCCACTCTAAAGCCTCCGGCTTTGGCAATAGCTTCAGCTTTTTCTTTGGCTTTTTCTATTGCTTCGGCTCGGGCTTCATTTTCAACTTCAGTTGGATCATCAATAACAAAACTAAGTTGAGAAACGGTATTAGCACCGTGGTCTACCACACCACTAATAATGGTACCAATAGTTTCGAAGTCGCGTATTTTTACTTCCGCTGTTTGTCTTATGGTATAACCAACTATTTCAGGAGGCGGACAAGGACCGTCTTCACATCGATAATGTTCGTAACGAGGCTCCAAGCTGTATCTTTGAGTTTTAATGTCTTTTTCATCAACTCCCTGATCTTTAATAAACTGAATTGCTTCATTCATTTTTTCAGTATTCTCTTCTTGAAGAGAGCCAACATTGTTTCCTCCTTCGGTGACAACACTGAAACTGAATTCAGCAACATCGGGGACGGCTATTGAGTCGCCTTCTGCGCTAATTGAAAAACTTTTAAAGGAAGATGGCTCAATTGAACGAGAGTATGAACCGGCGACATTAATAATGGCATAAGAAAAAGCTAAAAGAGCGATAATAATAGCAAAATTTATTAGATGTTTACTTTTTTGATTCATTTTTAATTATTTTTATTAATCTCTACTTTTCGACCTTGGTTATGGCTGTAAAGCTGTCTCAACATCACCGTTTACAGAAATAATTACTTCATCAACGGTAGGAAATTGTTCTAAAGTTTCGTTAATTTGTGTAGCACGGGACATCATTGAACAGGATCCGCCACCTTCATTTAGCACCTCATTAAAATCAGCATAGGCAGCGCCTTCCTCAACCCTTAAACTGCTTAAGACAACACCCTCGGGCAAACTGGTGAAATAACCTTCACTTTTTTCTTCTTCTGTAGGACCTTCTAAAAGTTTATTAACGGCAACTGTCCCTATTGCTTCCGTGGAAGAAACGGTGCGTTCAACCGGATAAACTTTATAACAGTCTTCCGGGCTCATTTCACTATTCCCAAAATATACATTTACAACTATATCTTCACCTTCTTGATTATCAACTTCAGGATTAACTCCGTTTTCAGAAAAACCACCAACAGCCCAAAAAGCTCCTAAGGCTATAACAGCTAAGACGACGACAATAATTAATGTTTTTTGTATAATTTATTTATTTTATTTAACTATTCTTCATTCTCCGACTGAGAATCATTATACCCAAAATTCCCGTCTAGTCCATATATTCTCCCTGTGGATTCTTCAACAACAAGCAAAGATCCATCTTCTGTAAAAGAAAGATTAATGAAATCTGTTCCTTCTGGTATTTCTGTTAATTTGTGGAGAACGTCTTCGGTGTAAAGACGGACGTATGAAATTTTATTATCTTCAACTATGAATAAAGTAAGTTTGTTATTGGGCTCAATGGCTAATTCGGTGGGTTTATTAAGACCGGAAAAGATTTGGGTTATATCACCAACTTCTCCGGACTCGTCTACACTAATTAAAGAAACTGTTCCTTCTTGTGGTTGGCTCACCCAAAAATTACCTAATTTGTCAGCGACTATAGAATGAACGCCCGTTAAGCTTTCAATAAAAAGAGGTGCCTCAAAACTATCTTCCAAGTTAACTTCGTTATCTAAACTATTTAAACCATCAATCCCAAACCAAATAGCGGCAAGAATTATTATCAATACAGTAAGCCTAAGAATTTGTTTGCCGTTTAAAAACATAATTATTCTTCTTCAATGTCTTTTTTAACTTCCTCAAATTCGTTTTCAATTTCTTTAAGTCTTTTTCTACTTTCTTTTAAAAGAACCGATCCTTCTTTTACTTTTTCTAAACCTTTTTCTACATCAATTTTTTCTTGATTCTTGAACCAATTAACTAAATCATCAAGTTTGTTAAGAGCTTCGGAAAGATTAAATTTTTCATTTTTCTTATTCATTTTTCTTTTTTGTTTTAATAACTTCTCCTTCAATTATACCATCTGAAACTTGGACATCAATTTTATCTTTTGTTTTTATGTTCTTAATACTTTTTATTACTCTTCCTCCTGCCGAGACAATACTGTATCCAAGGTCAAGCTGCCGCTTGGGGTTAAAAGCAAATATACTTTCTTTGGCAAAAGAAATTTTTTCTTCGGCTCTGTTAAAAAGACGGTGGAAACTAGAGGTCAACATCTCTCCCGAGCTAGTTATAGTTTCATCGATGTTTTTAAGGGTGTGCTTAAACTTTTCTAAAAAAGAACGGATATCTGATTCAAGACGGCGGAAGTTTTCAAGAGTTTCTTTAAATTTCTTTCTTAATTCATTTGAAAATTCAAAAATTTTTCTTTCTGTGTTAAAAAGGTTTTGGTTATAAAGGGCAATTATTTCTCTTTCATATTCGTAAACCTTATGGCGAGCTTCCTCCCATGACCTGTTTATTTCTTTAGCTGCAGCAGTAGGGGTGGAAACATTAACATCGGCGGATAAAGCTACAAGAGGTATATCTTTATGGTGGCCTATAGCGGAAATAACCGGTTTAGGAAAATCAGCTATTTCTCTAACTAAAGTTTCGTTATCAAAGGCCTGCAGGGACTCTATAGATCCTCCTCCTCTGGTAATGACAAGAACATCTATATCTTTTTTCTTAAGAGAGTGGAGAGCTTTTAGAAGTTCAGGAACGGCTCTTTTTCCTTCAACAGAAGAATTTGAAAGAAAAACCTTGAAATTAAACTTGCTTAAATTTCCTATAAAATCACCATAAGCGGCAGCATCTTTTGAGGTTACAAGACCTATGCGTTTAGGAAAATTGGGTATTGTTTTTTTTCTTTCAGGAAGAAAGAGTCCTTCTTTTTCAAGTTTTTTCTTTAATTCATCGTAAGCTTTTTTAAGGGCTCCTTCCCCAACCAATTCAATGGTTTGGGCTTGAAGGTTAAAACTTCCTCTAGGCTTATATACCTCAGGATAACCGGAAACAATAACTTCCATACCTATCTCAATATCAATACCTGAAAGATCATAATTCCTGCGCCACATAAAGCAATTAAGCATACTTTCATCTTCTTTATCTTTAATATTAAAGAAAAGATAGCGATTTTTTATATCCATACTGGAAATTTCCCCTTTTATTCTTCTTGGTCCTGATTTTTTAAGGCCAATATTTAAAAGAGAAAGATAAGTTCCTACTGAAAGAACCTGTTCTTCTTTTGGCTTTTGGGATTCTTTATACACTTTATTAAAAAGATGATTTTGTTCAGAAGTCATAATTAATTCCCCTTACAAAATACTTAAGAGATAATAACCCCCTAAAAGCAAAAGAATAATTCCTTCAATAAAAGTGGCCCAAGTAACAAATTTAGGAGAAGCCAACCAAACATCCATTTTCCAAACAGCAATTAAGAAAACAATAATTTCATCAAGCATGTAGAAGAGAACAAATATTCCGATATAAGTAAGGTAGCTTAAAACGGAAAGTCCTTGTTCGGCTAATATTCCGGCAAAAACAACCGGAACAGCAGCAGAACAAGGAAATTCAATAACGGTAATGGCAGCTGCAAAAAGAAAGATAATACCTGTTAGAGTTAACAAACCGCTTTTGCTTCGGAAAGCTTTTTGAACTTTTCCCGAAAGTTTATTAACAAATCTGTTGCCGGCAGTGTTGCATTTAGGACCGTATTTAATATAGTTTCTAAACTCAATTAAGAAAAATATTCCTCCAAAGACAGCAAGAAGACCGACAATAACTGTGATTGCTCCAACAAATGAAGAAAGAGCAGAAAAAAGTTGATACCAAAGAACTATAAGAAGTCCATAAATTAGAGCCGTAGTTATTACAAAAACGCTTCCCAGGCCCAATATCTTTTTTCTTGATTTTAAGGCGATAACCAACCCAAGTATTAAAACCAGGGCACCTAAAGAACAAACATTAAAGCCGTCAAGAAGACCAAGTAAAACAGAAAGGGCCGGTAAAGAATGATTTTCCGGATTTATACTCCCGGCAAACGGAACATTTATTTTGTTTTCTACGTTGGTGATACCTTCAGGGATTTCTTTTTCTTGATTTTCTTCAGTAAGATTTTCTGTCTCTTCCCCTATTCTTATTTCTGTTTGATTTTTTTCTCCATTTAAACCAAGTTGTTTTTTTATAGAATTTTCTATATCTTGGCCTATTCCCTCTTTATTATCAAAACCAACAAAAAAATCTTCATCTCCCACAAAAGTTATAGGCACCAAACCTAAAAAACGATCAGCTCCGTGCTCTTCAGTTAATTCAAAAAGAAGGTCGTGATTACTTGAGTCTTCTATAGCATGCCGAGAAAAATTAACTTGAGGATATTTATCTTCAATACTATTAAGAAAAATCTTCTCCTTAGCACAATGTGGACAGGAATAACTATAAAAGAAATAAACATCAAGAGATTCTCCGTTATTTGAAATTTCCTGAGCTTTAATGGTATGAAAATTAGAAAAAACCCCGAAAAGGGCAATAAAAATAATAAAAATTGTTAAAGCAATTCGTTTCATATTTTTTTAAATAGAATTAAAGCTATATTAACTAAATTATTGTAACATATTACGAACTTTTATTGCCTTACCCTCAATTAAGGCCTCAGCTATTTTTTGATGGGCTTTTTCTAAAGTTCTTTGAAAAGTACTTTGGGAAATACCCATATTTTTTGAAGCTTGGGTTTGGTTAATTCCTTTAAAATCAGAAAGATGAATTGCTTCTATTTCATCCATACTAAGATTTACTTCCTCTAATATAGAAAGAGGAACCCCTCTCGGCTTAAAGTAAGTAACTCCGGGTTTAAATCTTATTTTTCTTTTTTTAAACGGTCTTGTCATGTTATTAATTATATATTTTAATGATTATGGAGCGCCCCTCACGTGCATCGCATATGAGGGGCTTTGTTCTATTTACGGTCCTTAAGATCGGATATTCTTTCCTTTACCGCTTTTAATTCATTTTCAAGGTCTTTTGCTTCTTCTTCGAGTATTTCGGTTTCCTCCTTTTTGGTAGGATACCATCTGCGGGAACCGTAGCCTCTGCCATATCCATCGCCTCCACCGCAGGGACCAAATCCCCTTCCAGTCATAGGACCGCGGCCCAAAGGGCCTGTACCATCAAATCTAGGCATAATATTTTTATCGCTTATAGCGAATTAATTTATACTTACGACCTTTTATATTATGAATATATACCCATAACTATAAAAAGTCAACCCCCCCCTAACTTGGGGGTGTCGGGAACCCCCACGTTGGTAATACCCCGAATTTAATTATTAATTAAGAAGTACTATGCCAAGGTTTAAGGCTCCGGCGTATAAAAGCCACAGAATGTATGGTAGAAGAAGCCAAAAAGTAGGTTTAAATATTTTGTAAAACTGATAAGTGGTTAAGAGAACAACTATTAATAGGATAATAAGCTCAATAAAAGCAAAAAGGGGTTGGTGGAAACCAAAGAAAATTATTGACCACAAACCATTTAAAACAAGTTGGGAGATAAATAAAAGAACTGCTTTTCTTTTAATGGGTTTATCAGATTTTTTATCTAGCCAAATTTCATAAAAAGCAAAACCCATTAAAATATAAAGTCCTGTCCAAGCAGGGGCAAATAACCAATCAGGCGGAGTAAAACTGGGTTTATTGATAACATCATACCAAACAGAAGTAGAAGACATTGAAAGCATAGAAGATACGGAACCAATTATCACGGGTAAAAATAAGGAAATTATTAATTTAAATGTTTTACTTAACTTCATTACTTTTAATTATCACAAGGAAGACGAGGAAAGTAAACACGAAAGTGTTTATTTCCCGAGCCGACGAAGGGACAAGCTTATCTACAACAACGTGGGGGTGTCGGGAACCCCCACTAAACTCTCAACTTTGGGGTGTCGCACATACCCCTTCGGGGAATGAACGACACCCACGGGAATCCCAACTTGGGGGT
>CAZXDO010000013.1:0-4883 GCA_964639325.1 uncultured Candidatus Saccharibacteria bacterium | reverse complement strand
GACAGTGATGACACCAGAATTATTCAAGAAGCCACCGACTGGAAGGTGATGGAGTTTGTTGTTTCCGCAGATGACAACGGTGATGTATTCGCCACAAGCACCGCTTCAACTACCGTAACCGGAAACTTCGCCACTATTACCACCATGGACTTGGTTCTTGAGAACTCGGACGGTGACATTATTGCCAAGGGAACAGGTACGGACATAGCATCTGGCGATGAGATAGCTCTTGACTTCAACTACGATGGTGTGAAAGAAGACGCCGAGGTTTCCGCCAGAACTTCCGAAACCTGGACGCTCCGCGCTGATCTTAATAACGTTACCTGCAGTGATGGTAACGATAACTTCAACATTCAGTTCAGCTTTGAGGAAAGCACGGATATCATTTGGACATTCTACGATGAGGCCACCAATACGGAAGTTGACGAACATGTTGAATCTGACCTCTTCGAAGAATTCCCTGTTAAGTCCAAGCTTAACCAGACTAACAACTAACTAAATTTAGTTAGTTTTGTCTTCCCGAACTTGCCGGTGAGATTCCCAAAAAGAGCCCTTCGGGGCTCTTTTTGATTTACAGTTGAAGAGTTTGAGTTTTGAGTTCAGAGGTCGGTCTCCCCCCGAAGGGGTGAGTCCGACCTCCCAAAGTTGAGAGTTTTAGTTTTTATACTTTATACTACATTTATGCTTTTAAATATTTTTAAACCTAAAAAAATAACCTCCCACGACGTAGTTAATGAAGTTAGAAAAGCAACTGGCGAGAAAAGAGTTGGCCATGCCGGCACTCTTGACCCCTTTGCCACGGGGGTTCTTGTTGTCGGTATAGGCCGGGAATCAACCAAGAAACTGGGCGATATTTCTAAAAATACAGAAAAAGAATATATTACCACCCTAGAGTTGGGTAAAACCTCCTCCACGGGCGACATAGAGGGTGTTATCAAGGAAGTTAGTTTGGATGTCGTTCATCCCCCGAAGGGGTATGTGCGACATCCCCAAGTTGAGAGTTTGAGTTTTTCCCAGATTATAAAAGTATTGGAAACTTTCACCGGAAAAATTAAACAAAAGCCTCACAAATATTCAGCTGTTAAAATAAATGGTGAACCGGCCTACAAAAAAGCCAGACGCGGGGAAGATTTTGAAATTCCGGAGAAGGAAGTGGAAATAAAAGAAATTGAGCTTTTAGAATACAATTACCCCTATTTAAAAATTAGAGTAGTTTGCGGAGGCGGCACTTATATCCGCAGTTTAGCTGAAGACATAGGAAAAAAATTAGGCACCGGGGCATATCTTACCGAACTCACCCGCGTGAGAGTAGGTGAATATAAAATAGAAGACTCCAAAACCTTAAAGGAATTGGAATTCAGATAGGATGTCGTTCATTTCCAAGTCCTTTAATCGTATCAAAAGGTTGTAATAATCGTATCAAAATGATACGATTATAGGTGTAATATGATACGAAAATGATTAATTTAGACCAAAAAGAGCAAAAAATAATAGAAGTTTTTTTGAAAGGAAAAAAACTGCAGTCCTCTGACGTATACGAGTATTTGACTAAGCAAGGAGAAAAAATAGCTCTAGTTACCGTAAAAAGACACCTTTCCGATTTATCTGAAAAAGGGGTGTTGGAAGTAAAAGGATCGGGAAGATCTACTTTTTATCTGCTTACAACCAAAGGCAGGGTATTTTCTGATATTGAGCCGAATGAGTATGTGTCAGTAGAACCCGACAAAAGATACGGAATGAGAATTTTTAATTTTGAATTGTTTAACAAATTTCCTCAAAAATTATTTTCAGAGGAAGAAATTAGTAAGTTAAAAAAGCTTACAGAAAAATATCATCAAAGATCAAAAGAAATAACCGAAACCGTTCAAAAGAAAGAATTAGAAAGATTAATCATAGAACTTTCATGGAAATCATCAAAAATAGAAGGCAACACATATACCTTATTGGATACGGAAAAATTGATAAAAGAAAATAAGCCGGCAGAAGGCAAAACTAAAGAAGAAACTCAAATGATATTAAATCATAAACAGGCCTTTGACTTTATTTTTAATAATAAAGAGGTTTTTAAACACTTAAATAAAGATAACTTAATAAAGCTTCACGAAATTTTAGTTGAAAAATTAAATATAAATACCAACTTTAGAAAAAACTTAGTCGGTATTGCCGGCTCCAAGTATCAGCCTCTTGATAACGTTTATCAAATAGAAGAAGCAGTAGATAGCTTATCTAAAGCAATAACTCAAATGGACAGTCCGTTCTCAAAAGCTCTAACTGCTTTGGCGGGAGTAAGTTATATTCAGCCTTTTGAAGACGGTAATAAAAGAACCAGCCGTTTAATAGCAAACGCAGTGCTTTTAGCTTATGACTGTATGCCTCTTTCTTATCGTAATATTGACGAAAAAAGATATAAATCTGCCGCCCTGGTTTTTTATGAGCTAAACTCAATCATTCCTCTTAAAGAAATATTTATTAATCAATACGAATTTGCAGTAGAAAATTACAATATTTGAGAGTTATTTTCCAATCCTTTATACTTTATAATAAACACCAGTCCATGAATTATTTTAAGATATCCAGATTTTTCTTATATCTCATCCCCTTAGGGGTGATTATTATTAGTAAAAGCACCCTCTTTCCTTTTATTGTTGGAAAATATGTTTGGTTTAGAACCTTAAGCGCCTTTGCTCTTATCTTTTTCTTATTAGGTCTTCTTTTTGATGCCAAAGCTTCTATATATTGGGAGCGGTTTAAAAAAATAGCTAGACACCCTCTTTTTATCTCCGTAGGAATTTTTGTTTTAGCTTTTGTTGTTTCCGGTTTCTTTGGTATTGATCCCCACTTTTCTTTCTGGTCAAGTTTTGAAAGAGGGGAAGGAGGGCTTCAAATGCTTCATTTTTTTGCTTTCTTTGCGCTGATGATTTCTCTTTTTAAAGATAAAAAGAATTGGCAAAAAATGTTTTGGATTTTTATTTTATCCGCTTACTTAATGATTTTGTATGGCGTTGGTGCCGGCTTTGGTATGGAAGGATTTTTAGGGCCTCAATTTGATGGAAGTTTCCAAAGATTTCAAGGCTCAATAGGTAACCCGGCTTATGTAGCTATATATTTAGTTTTTGCTATATTTTTTGCCGGTTATCTTCTTTCTTCAGAGTTTAAAAAAATAAAAGATTGGGAAAAAGTTTTTCTTTTTTCATCTATCGCGGTTTTTTTGATTTTCTTTTTCCTCGCTGCTACCAGAGGTGCGTTTCTAGGTTTGGCGGCGGGTGTTTTTGTTTATCTTTTACATCTTGGAATATCCAAAAAAGAATGGCGTAAACAGGCCCTTTCTATCCTTTTTGCTTTGTTGATAATTGGTTCTTTGGGAATATATTTTAGAGATACGGATTTTGTTGAAAGCATTCCCGGCTCTAGAATTTTTGATATTTCAATTTCTGAAAAAACTTTTCAACACCGGGCTATTATGTGGGGCACTGCTCTAGAAGGATGGAAAGAAAGGCCTATTTTTGGCTGGGGCTCCGGAAATTATCTTGAAATATTTCAGCAAAAATATGACCCTGATTATTTCGACCCCTCAACGGGCAGTTATGGAGCATGGTTTGACCAATCCCATAGCGTTGTTTTTGATTACCTTTCCCAAACAGGTATTGTCGGTTTCCTTTCATATCTTGGTATGTTTATTGTTCTTTTTTGGCAAATTTCTAAAGCTAAACTAAAAGAAGGTGTTGAAAAAGTTAAAAATAACTGGTCTCCGGGCTTGAAATCTCTTTTCCTTGCTTTGCCCGTAGCTTATCTTGTCCAGGGCTTGGTTCTTTTTGATATTTCCACCACTTATCTTTCTTTATTTGTTTTCTTTGCTTTTGCTGTTTACAAATTTGAAGATTTAAACAAAAACTAATATGAATCCCATTAAAACAATATTGATAAGTATTTTAATAATTGCCTCCCTAGCTTCTGTCTATTTCGGGGCTTATAAACCCTTGGTTAAAGCTCAAATGTATATGAATACTCAAAAAAGTATTCCTACTTACAAAACTTTTGATGAAATTACCTCAGCTTTTGATAAGGTTTTTGAATTTAATTCCCCTATAGGCCAAGAAGAAATTGTTAAATTTTCCAATCATCAATTTGAAAATATAGTTAAAGACAGAAATCAAACAGAAGCAGTTTCCTTTTCTGTTGTTACCTATGCAGAGGAGCATATTTTTGAAGATAACGTAGTTCATCTTTTGCAAATGGGAAATATGGCTAAACTTCTTTTTTACCGTTTTGAAAGAGTTGAATATTTCCAAGTTTCAGAAAGTTATTACAAAAAAGCACGGAAAATAGCTCCAAACCTTCCCCATTCTCTTTATGCTCTTTTTGACATTTATCAAAAAACAGGCCAAACTGAAAAAATGGAAGAAGTTGGCAACAAAATTATTGAGCTTTGGCCTAACGAAGAAAGGGCTAAAGAAGTTTTAAATAAAGTCGGTTAATAATTTTTAACAAAACAAAACTATGGCAGCATTTTTCATTTTCGGATTTATGGGAGGAATACTCCGGGGAATTGTCGGTTTGATAAAATACAGTAATTCTTATAAAGATGTTGAAATACGCCCTTGGTATTTCACCGGCATGGTCGTCCTTTCTGGTTTTCTTGGCGCTGTTGCCGCTTGGGTTGTCCACGACTTAGGTATTGATTTTCTTGGAGTCCAAAGTTTTTCTCCCGCTCTGGGGGTTGTAATGGGCTACGCCGGGGGAGACCTTCTTGAAAATATCGTCAAAATATTCTCAGGCAGAACTACTTTGTTTAAGTAGTTCTTCTGTTGCTTTAATTAAAATTAAAATATGAAACTGATTAAGGATTTTTTAATTAAAAAAACCCTATTTTCAAAGAGGTTAAG
>CAZXDO010000012.1:0-3448 GCA_964639325.1 uncultured Candidatus Saccharibacteria bacterium | reverse complement strand
AAATTTTCTCTCAGAAATGTGCGTCAGTTTTAAATATTTATTTTTACCGTATTTACTAGACATTTAAGCTATTATACAGCTCTAATCTAGTCTAGACCCCTATGTAATTATTCTTAACAACATAGTCGTCTAGTATGAGAAGAATTGGCGTTAGAGCATAGTATTTAAGAGAAAATTTAGGAATCGACTTATTCACAAATATTTCTTTGTAATATAGAAATAGTAATTTTGTCATTAATTGAAGATTCAATGTGTATATTTTTTCATTTTGTTTACGGAGTAAGGTCGATAACATATCATGCAAAACATCAATTTCGCTCGGAAAAATATCTGCCATAATGTGGCCCATATCGTTTGGGCGAATGTAAAATTTATTATATTTCTTTTTTAATGGCAGCTCTGATCCGAAGACTATTTCATCAATAGTATTTCGTAAATGATGGCTTTCTGTGTTGTTGTTGCCAGTAATTAATTTATAGGTTTTCTCATATTTTACCAATGGAGGTTCAGGTAATGGCTCGTGTATATTCAGTTTTTCTTGTAACCCATGAATCAAGTCATTAAATCCATATAAATAACTCCAATTAAGTAAAAAGTTGGTTTTCCACAAATGATCAAAGGAGTCGATTGAGGCTTGTTTTGAAAATGATGCATCCTCCCAATCAAAAAGATATATTTTATTCTTGTTTTCGACAATATTGCGAGGCAAAAAACCTCTATATGAAATTCCATTCTCAATAAAAAGCTTAACCATCGAAAGACACTCGTCAACTGTAAGAAGGGGGGGGGATTTTACTATATACGTTATTGTTCAAGTCCAAACCCAAATACCTTGACACTAGATGGTGTTGTTTTGGTTTTGTTTTAGCAGAAATCTTTTGTGGGGTTACGATTTCAATAGTTCTTTTCCCAACTCTTTTACTATCAATCCTCTTCTTGGCAATAAGACAATTTCGAATTTCAATATTAGCTTTTTCTTCAGTAATTTCTTTAGCTAAATAAGTTATTTTGTTAAATTTAAACAGCCTGAATTTGCCCTTTATATCAATAAACCACCTGCTGTTACAGACAAGATGCTTTTTTTGACTAAAAGCTATCTGTACAGCTTTTTCTAGACTTTCTGCTTCTATATTCCCGATATGGGGATTAACACCTACGGCACGCCAAAAAGAATTATTCATGCTCGTATTATATACGGATCTCTTTTAAATAATCCAATTTGTAGCTTATGTTGAAGGTTGTGGAATTTATTTATTCTTCGCCAATTAAGCGTATAAACCTTCTTTTGCCCACCCTTACCATTATTCCTTCAGGGTCTTGGGGTATGCCAATCAACGTTTCTAAATTATCTACCCCCAATTCAGAGTTTCCTATATGTATTGCCCCCTGATCCAGTAGACGTCTGGCATCTGATTTACTTTTGACTAAGTTGGCTCTTTTTAGAACATCAAACAACTCTGTAACACTCAATTTTGGTGAGACTCTTATAGTAGCCATCTCCCTAGGGGGTTCCTGTTTTTGGACTATTCGCTCAAAATGAGACTGCGCTTGTCGAGCTGCCTCTTCTCCATCATAAAACTTCACTATCTCATAAGCCAGTTCTTTTTTGTAATCCATGGGGTTTCCTTCGCCCTCCTCCAAGGCTATTTTTATTTCGTGTACTCTTCGCATAGGTATTAATGTTGCATTTTCTAAATACACTGGTATAAGGGGATCGGCTATTCTCATGACCTTTCCATATTTTTCCTCTGGAGACTCATTAACCAAGATTACATTGCCCCAACTTGTGCTCATCTTTCTCCCGTCAGTTCCAGCCAATAATTGTAGCGTCATAATATCTTGCGGTTGTTGTCCAAAGTGTTCTTGTATCTTTCTTCCAGCAAGCAGATTGAACAACTGGTCAGTGCCGCCGATTTCGACATCTGCCTGTATGTTTACAGAATCGAACCCCTGAAGCAAACAATACATCCCCTCATGAAATCCAACTGGATTATTCTTTGCAATTCTTTTGGCAAAATTATCCCTTTGAGCTATTTGTTGCAAAGTAAAAAGGCTTGCCAAACGAATCCAGTCCTGTGGGGTAAGTCGGTCAATCCATTCACTATTATGGTGGATTTCGGCTTTATTAATATCTATAATCCTGCCAATTTGTTCTAAATACTTTGTTTCGTTAGAAGCTACTTCTTCTGAACTTAGCATTCTTCTAGCACTTTCTTTATCTGATGCATCTCCGATTTGTGCTGTAGCGTCACCGATTATCAATACAATTTGATGGTCTAAATCTTGGAATTCTCGAAGTTTTTTTATTGCGGAACCCCTTCCAATATGGATATTGGGGCCAGTTGGGTCAATGCCAAACTTTACTCTTAAAATCTCTCCAGAAAGCATCCTATCTCTCAGGTGTCCCCTCTCAATGACATCAACAACTCCCCTTGTAAGCAGTTCGTCGACTTTTTGCTCAAGTTCTACAGGTTTTAGTGTTTCTCTTTCTCTCGTTTTTTTAGTTGTTCTCTTTTTATTTTTCATATTATTATATCTAAATTTACAAGGATTAGCTAACCACCTAAATTTTACCATTTTTTACGCAATACCTGTAGATTAATCCTGTAAAATTTAGAACTCACCATTTTATCCCTTCCTTCCCTCTTCAAAATCACAGGATAAATGTTTGGGTGGGGATATTTTGATCGTAAATTAGGACAGAATTACTTTTCGCTTCTGAAAAAGGCAGGTTCTAGTTGATTGTTTGGGCTTGTTTCCTTTATTCAGATAGCCCCTAAATTTTTTTACTGGCGGCAAAGCAACCCCTTTAATCTTTTTTTTATAAGCTCGACTCGATCTTTTCTCCCGGGACGTTTTTGATAAAACTCCAGTTCTTTTTCAAGGGGATTAACGGGGATTTTCTTTCCCCCAAAATCAACCAATACAAAATCCCCTTTTTTAAAATTTAATTCGCAAATTTCCACCTCTACCCTATTTATTTTCATTTGAAATTCCAAATATTTTTTATTGCCTTCGTGGAAGTAATGGAGAGGGCGGGTGATGTATTTTTTAAAAACCTCTCCAAGATTAACAACATTATCTGCTGAAACAAAAATATCCAAATCTTGCGGGATAATTTTTATTCCCCAAACGAATAGTGCCCCACTGGCCCCCAAAAGCCAGTCAATTTCTTTTTTATTGATCTCTTCGGCGACAAAAGTTAGGGTTTTGGCTATCCTTTTAAGATGACCCGGTGCGGCTTCGGTCTTATCTGGATTTTTATCAGCCAGATGCAGGTCTTGATTTTTGCTTGACATGTTGGGTATAATAAGATTAATCACGAGGGAGAAACGACCGCCTACTCAAGTGGTAGAGCGCCACGCCTCCCATTTTTATTTTTTATAAACAAGCTTTTCTTTCTTCCTGATAAGAAAAACCTTATAATTTTGAAAATTTCTCAACAAGG
>CAZXDO010000011.1:0-5302 GCA_964639325.1 uncultured Candidatus Saccharibacteria bacterium | reverse complement strand
CGACTTCTAGAAGTGGCAATACAGGACCTCTAGAGGTTTCAAATAGCAACCCTATTGATACTTACGTTAATAAGACTGAGAGAATAAATAACGTTAATAACGCCATTTCAAATAAAAGAAAGAAAAGAACGCCGGAAATGGAAAGTTTTGCCCAGGAAATAGCTGAAAGACTTGAAGACGATCATTCTCTGGGCTTTTACCGGAAAGTTGTTGATATTATGCCTGAAACTTTAATTTGGCAAGCCTTAAGTGAAGTAAAAGATGCTTTTTTATCCGGCAGAGTTAAAAAAAGTAAAGCAGCTTTGTTTACAACAGTTATTTTAAGTAAAGCAATGGAACACAGTATAAACTTCGATGTCAATAAAACAGACAAATGACAAAAAAAATTTATAATTTAATTAAAATATGTTTCTATGGCAAATAACAAAGACTACGAAGGCTCATTAAAATTAGATTGGATTAATAAAAACCTTTCTCTTTTTTATGAAATTGATGAAAAAGAAGGTAAAGGTATTCGTCCAATTTGGGTTTCCAGAAACGATATTCTCGTAGCAGAACCACGAGTTCTTAAATTTGTGAAAAACTATGGTGATGTCGGCTATGACAACATGCTTATAAAGGGCGACAACCTTTTAGTTTTAAGAAGCTTGGTTGAGATGTTTAAAGGGAAAGCGGAAAAAGACAGAGTTAAGTGTATTTATATTGATCCGCCTTTTAATACTGGGAATGCCTTTCAGCTCTATGATGATAATTTACAACATTCTGAGTGGCTAACAATGATGAGAGACCGATTAAAGTTACTAAAAAATTTATTGAGGCATGATGGTGTTATATTTATTCATATAAACGATGAAGAATTAGCATATTTAAAAATTTTATGTGATGAGATATTTGGCAGGAAAAATTATTTAAATACAATAAGTATTAGAACAAAAGAAAGCTCGGGAGCAAGCGGTGGTGGGGAAGACAAACGTCTGAAGAAAAATATTGAATTTATATTATGTTATGGTGGAGCAGAGTTTAAAAAATTTTATCCTTTATATGAAGACCAAGAATTAATGAGCTACATAAAAGAAATGAAAGAAGCCGGCAAAAGCTTCAAATATATTAATGTTTTGTATAAAACCGGCAATAAAGAATACTCTAAAACAATTAAAGACGGTTTAGGCAAAGAAATAAAAATATACGAAGTAAAGGACTATGAGATAAAAACCGTTAAACAGATAGCAAAAGAAGAAAATATCTCCAATGAAGAAGTTTATAAAAAATATTATGAAAGAATTATAACAACAACAAATGCTCAAACATCAATAAGGGGCAGGGTTTGGGAAGCCACTGACAATAAAAACAACATGTATGCCGCAACATATGTCCCCGCCACAGGAAAGAATAAAGGCAAAGAGACAGAGCTTTTATTCATTGGTAAACAAAAAGTTCTTATAATATGGCTTAAGAATTCTTCCATAAAAAAAGGAAAAAGTATTTATAAAAGAATAAAAGTTGGAACATATTGGTCCGGTGATAGTTGGATAAACGTAACCAAGGAAGGAAAGGTAAGGTTTCCAAATGGAAAAAAACCTGAAAGTTTAATTAAAAAGTGTATTGATATCTCTACTAATGAGGGAGATGTTGTTCTTGATTCTTTTGCTGGTTCAGGCACTACCGGTTCTGTGGCTCACAAAATGAATCGTCGCTGGATTATGGTTGAGATTGGCAGCCATTCAGATAAAATTATTATTCCGCGCTTACAAAGAATTATAAATGGTAATGATGAATCTGGTGTTAGTAAAGCAGTTAACTGGGAAGGCGGCGGAGGGTTTAAATATTACCTGCTTGGAAACAGTTTAATACACGAAAAAGACATGAATTGGGTTTTAAGGGCAGAAGAAATGGCCGAGGCAATTTTTTTGCATTTTCAATACAAACAGGTAAAAGCCGAGTGGCTTGAAAAAGAAAATATGTATCTGGGGAGACATCATTTTGCCCTTTATCATTTTGCCCTTTCCTTTGCTTCTAGAGAAACTAAATTTTTAACAGAAGATTTATATGAAAAAATAATAGCCGGACTAGATAAAGAAAAATTTAAGCATTTGACAATTTTCACTAATGTTGCTGTAACTGTTCCCCCAAAATCTTTAGACGATAGAGTGTTTATTAAAAAAATTCCCGCAGCAATTTTAAGGGAGTATAGTTTATTATGAGCACTAAAAATAACAAAACTTTTTATGATTTAGTAAGCCAAGACCAACAATATAAAATTGCTATAACTTCAGCATTCCCAAAAACAATTGAGAATTACGATAAAATTCAACGGCTGCTTAAATTTTCATTCCGTCCTTATCAAATGGAAGCGTTAAAAGTATTTCAAGTGTTTTGGAAAGATGGTTTTGATAGCCGGAGCTTAAAAAAGAAAACACTACAAGAGGCTGAAAATAATGGCAATAATGCCCAATGGAATAAAATTGGTTTTGAAATGGCAACTGGCTCAGGAAAAACACTTTTGATGGGGGCAGTTATTATGGATTTGTGGCACAGAGGTTTTAAAGATTTTTTGATTCTAACTCCCAACACGATTTTATTTGATAAAACAATCGAAAACTTTACTCCACGGGCTATAAAAAGTATTTTTGGAGATGGTTGGTATTTAACCTACAACTTAGTTACTGGTAATTCATATAGAGATAAAACTTGCAATTATGAAAAAGACAAAGATATCTCCTTTTATGTTTTTAATATGCAGAAGTTTTATGACAAAGGCACATCAAATAATCCAAAAGAAGGTAAAGACACTATGAAAGGTATGCCTTATGTTAGAAGACCGATTGAAGATTCTTTGTGGCGGGATAAAAGTGGGGAACATACTATTCCCTTTGTCGACTTTTTAAGAGAGAGGCGACCGGTAATTATTTCAGATGAAGCTCATCACTATCAGCAAAGAACAACAACCGAGGCAATTTTAGAATTATTACCAACTGTTGTGCTCGAGTTTACAGCAACATCAATTGAGAAAGGAGAAAGCGAAAGTTTTGGTCAGGATAATTTATATAAATATTCTATGCAAAGATATATAAGTGAAGGATATGGCAAAAGAATCTTTGCAGTAGGGTGCGGAACAAGCGATGAAAAATTCACAGAAGAAGTAACTGATAGTGACAGGCAAAAATTAGTTTGGGGAATGTTTATTCATTTGCTTAAGAGAGAAGCGCTAAAAGAGGTAAATGCGCCTATAAAGAAAGTGATGCTACTTACAAAAGCGCGAACAATCAAGCATGCAGACAATATCGATAATTATTTAAAAAATTGGCCAGAATCAACTTCTACTGAAATTGACGATGTTTTGGAGCAAGTCAATAGAGAAGGAACAGATATTGCCAAAATTGTTAGGCAGTATATCCCAAAGAGCAAGGAAGAACTTATTAAAAAATTAACAGAAATTGCCAAATCGGCATTTACGATCCATAGCGAAAATAAAAGCGATGAGGAGATTTGGACCGACTACCAATCACTCGATGATAATAAAGCTGAAATAGTAAATCAGGTTCGAATGTTTTCTGAAGGCGTGGATTATGATAATTTTTATACTATTATTGTTTTAGGAGATACTGTTGAAAACATTGGTCTTGCGGCAGCCCAACTTATTGGAAGGGGTCTCCGTCTTTATAAAGAAAAACGAGAGTTTGATATTTTGGAACATGGCTTAAAAGAACAAAGCGAAATATTGCATATTATTTGTGAAAGAGGAAAACGCTTTGATAAAATTGTTGATGACATAAGAAAGAAGCTAGAGTTGTCACCGGCAACAATTGAGATTCCGACCGAAGAAGAAGACAGAGAAAATAAAGTTAATAAAAAAATTATTGATGATTATGAAATACCAATACTGCGCATAAGACCTATATCTACTGGAAAGAATTTTGAAGAAGTATTAAAAGAAAAAGCTTTGAGTATAGATGTTTTTTTAAAAGAGATTTGTGGTATTTCAAAGGTGATGAAGCCGGAAGTCCTTGCAATGGTAGATTATACAGAAATTACGAATAACGAAATTGAATTACACCAAGAAAAACCCAAGACTACGAGGCGATCAGTTACATTATCTGAAGCTGAAATTGCTAGCTGGGCTTTAGATTTTATAGAACAAACAGGACCCTTCATTGGGAATAATTCATATAATACAGTAAAACAACTAATTGATAAAATTAGTAATGCCGGCATACAAGTCGATACTGCTTATGCTGTTGATTACAGACGTGCTTTGAGAGCTTTAAAGAAAAGCATTATTGATTTTTACAATCAAAAAGCTTTTGAATTAATGTTCAAGAGCCAATTTACGTTCAGAAAAACAAATGTAAAAAACTTATTTGTTGATGGTAAAGTAACCGTAAGGAAAGGAGAAGGAAGACGCTTAAATCTTATACCTTCTTATCAAGACATGTCTTCGCATATGCAACAAAAAGGTATTATTGTCGAAGGCTATCAATTTTCTATAAGACCCTATGTAAAATTTGATAGCCCCCCAGAAAAATGGGTTGCAGATTCACTTGAACATTTATGTTCACAGGATAAAAAAAGAAAAAGTTTTTGGGTTAGAAATGAGCCTAAAACTGAATATCCGGTTGAAGTAAAGCCGGCTGCTTTTTATCCGGACTTTTTAGCATTTATAGAGAATAAATGGATTATTGTTGATGTAAAGGGCCGGCATCTTGCAGAAGCAAAACAAATTGATGATCGTAAAAAAGCCTTAAAGCTGCTAAAACAAGAAGGTGGTATCCGTGCATTTTTTCTTGTAGATGATGTTATGGAAAGAAAAGGATTTAAATCTGTTAAAATTCAAAATATAAACGATTTCAATGGGTTCGATGAATTACAAAATGAGGATTTGGATTTAAAAGGGTTTCTTAATGGTTATATGCCAACCTTGTTAGATGATTAGTTTATAATCTTGTCTTCTACCCTTGTTTTTCGAAAAACATAGTTTTTAGATTCTTCCAGGATGAAAGAGCAGGGGGGAAAGAGCGCCAGCCTTTTCGGTCTAATTGCCGCAAAATTATCTCTTATTGATTAACTTGCTTGTGCCATTTCTATAATTTTTCCCGTTTCACTGCTTTGCTGTTTCATATTTTGCCCTGGTTAAAAAGCTCCTTCGCTTTTTATTATTTATCTGGAAACAGCGCAATCCGACACTGGAAGCTGGCAAGCGGGTGTCTGGGCTTGTAAAAATGTATTTTTCCAACCCCCGACTGCATACCTTTTCGCCCTCGCCAAAAACTTCTCGTTTTTGAGCGAGGGTTCACTTGTCCGCTTT
>CAZXDO010000010.1:0-5295 GCA_964639325.1 uncultured Candidatus Saccharibacteria bacterium | reverse complement strand
CGATGAGAAAGGCGATATTAAAGACAACCTCATCATCAAAGGCAATAACCTCTTAGCCCTTCACTCCCTTAAAAAACGCTTTGCCGGAAAAATAAAACTCATTTACATTGACCCGCCGTATAATACAGGAAATGATGAGTTTAAATACAATGATGCTTTTAATCATTCCAGTTGGTTAACCTTTATTAAAAATAGACTGGAGGTTGCAAAACAATTACTCAATGATCAGAGCGTCATTTTTATTCAGTGTGACGATAATGAACAGGCTTATTTAAAAGTGCTATGTGATGATATTTTTGACAGAGATAGATTTGTTGGAATGTTGGTTTGGCAAAGAGCAAAGGGTGGCGGACAGGCAAAGGAAATTGTGCGAGGGCATGATTATATTTTAGTTTATAGAAATTTTGACGAAGTATTGACGTTAAAAAGACAAAAAAGTATTCAGAAACCGATAATAGAAATTAATGGCCGGAAATATATTAAGAATGATGACTTTTTGCGAAAAGTTTTTGGAAAATATAGTGAGAATAAAACTAAAGAGTTTGATAGACGATGTTTTTATGAAGAGATAGAAAAATATAAAGGTAAAGAGAAGAAAAAAGAGGTGGACAAGAAAATTAAAGCAGGAGAATATATATTAGAAAAACATCCTAGTGGTAAACATATAGTTTGTAGACTAGAACCATTAGAAATGGCCTATTCAACATTTTATTCGATAATAAAAAATATTGATGATACGGATAGCCCTGTCATTGAAGGTTTTTTGTCTGAGAAAGGAAAATACGATTTAGGTAAATTGAGAATAAAAGGTTTTGAATATCCTAAACCTGTAGGGTTAATAAAAGTTTTGATAAAATCAGTAATGATGTTTGAGAAAGAAGGAATGATATTAGACTTCTTTGCTGGAAGTGGCACAACCGCACAAGCAGTTTTGGAGCTTAATAAAGAAGATGGTGGCAACAGGCAATTTATTCTCTGTGAACAACTTGATTATGTAGATACTATTACAATACCGCGAGTGAAAAAGGTTGTTAAAAAATTAGGCGGTGGCGATTTTGTCTATTTCGAACTTATGAAATGGAATGAAAATTTTGTGGAGAAAATAAAGAAGGCAAAAACAAGAGAAGAATTAAAAAATCTTTGGGAGACGATGAAAGAAAAGGCGTTTTTGAGTTATAAGGTTGATGTAAAAACAATTGACGAACACGCAAAAGATTTTGCCGATTTATCCATTGGGGACCAGAAAAGATTCTTACTTGAGTGTTTAGATAAAAACCATCTCTATGTCAATTACAGCGAGATTGACGATGAAGAGTATGGGGTGAGTGAGGAGGATAAAAAATTAAATAAGGAATTTTACTCTTAAAAATATGCCTTCTAATTTAGAAAAATATAAAAAGGATATAGACAAACTTATTAAAAAGGGAGAGAGGCTATTGTCTATCTTAAAAACCAACGAAAATTTAATTCTGTTTAGAAAGGAATATGAGATTTGGTACTCTGAATCTTTATCTTTAATAAAAATTGTTTTACCTAATAGAGCTGAAGATTTTGAAAAATATTATTACCAAAAAGGAGAAGAATCTTTAAAAGAGTATATAACCTATACTCCTCCAAGAAGGGAAGAAGTTGATTTTGGGAGTCCTTTCGGTTACGTTCCGGCAGAAACAGTCGATTATGCAAGGTCATTATTTGAAAATCAATTAGGTGTAGTAAAAGCCGCTCAAAGACGTTTTGAGAGTTCTTTATTTGATATTAAACAATTAGTACAGGCAGATTTGTTTGACTCTGAAATTGATGCTGCAAAAGAGTTAAACAAGAAAGGTTTTACTCGTGGCGCTGGAGCAGTTGCGGGCGTAGTATTGGAGGGTCATTTATCACAGGTATGCGAAAACCATAAGATAAAAGTCATCAAGAAAAAACCAACTATTAATGATTTTAACCAGCTACTCAAGGATAATGATGTAATTGAAACGCCAACTTGGCGTTTTATTCAGCATTTAGCCGATTTAAGAAATTTGTGCGATCACGATAAAAAGAAGGAGCCGAGAAAAGAAGAAATTGGAGAATTAATAAATGGGGTAGAAAAAATAACAAAAACTATTTTCTAGGGTCGTTATGCTTTACGAAGTTTTTAACTCATTAAAAGAAGCACTTGGAGTAGATTATTTTATTTCCCGAGTTAGCGATGAGATAGTCCAAAATCTCAATCCGAAGTTTGAACTGCGGGAATATCAGAAAGAAGCTCTGGGTCGGTTTGATTTCTATTTTAACGGCTATCAAAAGCGGCAGTTTCCGGCGCAGCTTCTTTTTCATATGGCGACCGGAAGCGGAAAGACGCTCATAATGGCGGCGAATATTTTGTATTTGTACAGACTTGGCTATCGCAACTTTATCTTTTTTGTAAACAGCACAAACATTATTGAAAAAACCAAAGACAATTTTTTGAATTTGTTGTCGGAAAAGTATCTCTTTGCGCCAAAAATAAAGTTTGCAGAAAAGCAAATTGAGATAAAAGAAGTTCAGAATTTTGAGGGTGCTAATCAGGGGAATATCAATATTGTTTTTACCACCATTCAAGGGCTGCATACACGCTTAAATTATCCTCACGAAAACGCCTTAACATATGAAGATTTTGAAGATAAAGAGATTGTCCTTATCTCAGATGAAGCGCATCATTTACAAACCCTGACGAAATCTAAATTATCAGGAAGCGAATTAGAGGAAAAAAGAAGCTGGGAATACACTGTTGAGCGAATTTTTAGAAGCAATCTTAAAAATATTTTGTTGGAGTTTACGGCAACGATTGACTTGGGCAATCAAAATGTCAGACAGAAATATGAGGATAAGATTATCTTTCA
Source organism: uncultured Candidatus Saccharibacteria bacterium (assembly GCA_964639325.1). Taxonomy (GTDB): domain Bacteria; phylum Patescibacteriota; class Minisyncoccia; order UBA6257; family GWB1-50-10; genus DATGCT01. Next base: position 2,434 of record CAZXDO010000010.1, on the reverse strand, counting down.
ATACGACTTAAAACAGTTTCGCCTGGATAAATACTCAAAAGAGATAGAGGTTTTACAGGCGGATTTAGAGCCGATTGATAGAGCTTTGCAGACAGTTATTTTAAGTCAATATCGCAGAAAAATTGCAGAAAGATACAAATTGCGATTAAAACCAGTTATTCTTTTTAAATCCAAAAGCATTAAAGAATCAGGAGAGAACTATAGAGAATTTTTTAAAAAAATAAATAATTTGTCTTACAAGGATATCCAAGAGATAAATTCACGAGCAAAAGGAACAATATTAGAAAAAGTTTTTACCTATTTTCCTTCGGAAAACATAACTTTTGATAATTTAATTAGAGAACTTCAGGAAGATTTTTCTGAAGAAAAATGTATGCTCTTGGACTCTGAAAATGTTGATGAAGAAAAGCAACTAAAACTTAATTCTTTGGAAAGTCAAAACAATGAAATTAGGGCTATTTTTGCGGTTAATATGTTGAATGAAGGATGGGACGTTCTTAATTTATTTGATATTGTCAGATTATATGATACAAGGGATGGGAAATGGGTTAGAGGAAAGTATAAGCCGGGCAATACCACAATGGGTGAGGCGCAACTCATTGGCAGAGGGGCAAGGTATTTCCCATTCCAACTAGATGAAACGCAGGATAGATATACAAGAAAATTTGACGACGAGATAGAAAACGATTTGCGTATCATAGAAACCCTCTATTATCATAGTCTTAAAAATCCTAAATACATTGAAGAATTAAAATCTACTCTTACCGAAATTGGAATTTTACCGGAAAAGTATGTTCAAAGAGATTTGTTTATTAAAGATTCATTTAAGAAAACGGATTTTTGGAAAGATGGAATTATTTTTATAAATGACAGGATTCAAAACCCAAGAACAGATATTTTTGGTTTAGACGATGCGAAAATCACAAAGAGACATAAACATACTTTAAGAACGGGTGAAATACGCGAAGAGGTAATATTGGATGAAGAAAGGAAATTAAATTCCTCAGATGTCATTCGCGATACTAAAGTATATAAAGTTCCTGATTTTGGTCCGAATGTTATTCGGAATGCACTTGATAAGTTTGAGTTTTATAAGTTTGAAGTGCTTAAAAGATATTTTCCACATATAAAGTCAATTAGCGAGTTTATTTCGTCAGTTAATTACTTGGGCGATGTTGAAATAGAAGTAATTGGGCCAAAGGATAAAATTGATAATCTAGCCCCATTAGAAAAATTAAAGATTGTTGAGAATATTCTAAAAAAAGTATCAGAGGAAGCGAAATCCAATGTATCAGAGTTTGGCGGGACGAAGATGTTTAAGGCAAAGATGCTTCATGATATTTTTAGAGATAAAATATTAAAATTGGATAGCGATAGTGAACGAGCTAAGGAAATGGTTAAGGAAAATTTAGCCAGTCAGGATTGGTATGCCCAAACAGGATTTTATGGAACCAGCGAAGAATGGAATTTTATTAACTTTATTGATGAAGTTATTGAGAAATTGAGGCGGAAATATTCAGATATTGCCTTGCTCCGCAACGAGAAATTTTTCCAGCTTTTCGATTTTGACGAAGGGCAGGCATTTGAGCCGGATTTTGTTATGTTTCTTAAAAGAAGAAATTCTAAAAAGGTAGAAATTCGTCAAGTTTTTATTGAGCCAAAAGGTGGTTGGACTTATGATATGAATCAACGATTTGAATTGTCAAAAGAGGGATGGAAGCAGAAGTTTTTACTTGAAATAGGAGATAAAGCTGATACTGACCTAAAACTCAAAAATAAACATTTTAAACTGATAGGGTTACCTTTTTATAATGAGAACCTGAGGAAAGTTTTTGAAAAAGCGTTTGAGAGTAAAATCCTAACTTAAAATATGAACAAATACGATCATCCAGCGTAAATTTTCAGAAGTTAACGGCGGGATCCCCAGCCATAATAGTAAGAAATTTACCTAAAACACTCTCGGGTTAGTCTTTCCAATACATAATAAATGTTACCCCATGTCAATTTTACCGGGCAGGTAGATTGATTTTGCTGCCTGCTTTAATTATACTCGTGGGCAGATACCGCGCTGGGCCATCAGCAGGAATTGTGAACTTGCCGTGATGTCCGTTGACCTGGTTCTCCAGGATTGTGATGATTAAAGTTGTCTGTTTTGATTTAACCAGCACGCTGGCCTACTTTTATCCGCCGAGAGAGGAGTTATATGCTCAAGCCTGCCGGGAGTTTGGCATCAAGGTAGAGCCGGCGGCACTTCATCAACCTCTGCTCGATGCTGATACCTTCTGGCGGGAAGAAATTTCTCGCTCACCGATAAGTAACAGGCCTGAAGAGGACCGAACGGCAGTCTACACCGAATATGCCACCAGGCTCCTACGAGGCGCAGGGCTGGAGATTGACCCCCAGATAATACCGCAAATCTTCACGAGAGTGATGC
>CAZXDO010000009.1:0-4067 GCA_964639325.1 uncultured Candidatus Saccharibacteria bacterium | reverse complement strand
TACATTTTTACAAGCCCAGACACCCGCTTGCCAGCTTCCAGTGTCGGATTGCGCTGTTTCCAGATAAATAATAAAAAGCGGACAAGCTTTTTAACCAGGTTAAAATATGAAACAGCAAAGCAGTGAAACGGACAAAATTATATAAAAGGCACAAGCAAGTTAATCAATAAGAGATAATTTTGCGGCAATCAGACCGAAAAAGCTGGCGCTCTTTCCCCCCTGCTCTTAAACTCTGAAGTATTTAAAAACTGTGTTTTTCGAAAAACAAGGGTGATAATAACTACTACTGACCATTAAAGACTAATAGCCTTAAAAATTCGTTTTTCGTCTTTTTTAATAATTCTTCAGATTCCTTTTCTGCTTTATCGCTTATGGCAATTTTTTGTTTAACTTCTTCCACAATGGTTTTCTGAACTTTTTTTTCTGGTATAGGAATTATAGTATCTCTAATTTCATTCCATCCGATTCTCATCCGCGATGATCCAGTAAGTTCATATCCCCATTGTTTTAAAACATAGTCGCTTCTCAGAATAATCCACAAATACTCTAAGATTATTTCTGAAGAAGTCAATACTATTGATACCAATTCGCTTGAACCCACACACCCGTCATATTCTTGATTAACTAAAGCTACCTTTCCTTTTTCTGGTTGTAATTTTGAAATCAAAATACTATTTTCCTTTAATAATATCTTTTTTGAACCAAGCTCTGGTACTTCTTTTGCTTCAATAATCCTTCCAGTATTTTCGTCTATTTGTTCAAGATCCACTAATCGGTAAAAATCTGAGGGAATTATTTTACCCTTGGTTTGGGGATTTATAAGCTTCCCTAAGGGTTTATTCGGGTACCTTTTTAATATATTTAATAGTTTTTCCCGTATTGGATTATTAAAAAGAGCATCTAGTCTATTAGAAAAATTCACATTTAGTACTTGATTATAAGTTTCATAGTCACTAGAAAAAGAAATAATAGGAATCCCAATCTTTTTGTGAACTGTGGCGCGTGCTTCTTTAATTAATCTTAAACTTTTTTCTTTCTTTAACCCAGCTTCTTTAAATACAGAATAAACTTTTTCCAATATAAATTGTTGCTTCTTAAGGTCAAATCTATTACCAGTAATAGGCAAATATACTTCAATATTTCTGCAACTTTTAAGACTTAACTTGTATTGCAACGAACCTACAGAAAATCTATCTGTTTGTATTTTCCCATATTCGCTATTTAAATAATACAATAAAAATCTAGAAATAACTGAATCGTTTATAATTCTTACTCTAGCAACATTTTCAGTAAAATCGCAAACCTCAACATCGTTTTCCAGTATACCTGCGTCACCAATGGTCCCAACAATTGTTATAACAATATCGTCTTTTTTTAATTGATAGTTTTGGATTATCTGATGAATATTCTTTGGGATTTTTATTGCTTTTTCTGTATTTATTTTAAGGTTTTTTACATCTATTCCTCTTACGTAGGGTATAATGTTTGATTCGTTTTCTTGTACAACAGTTCCTTTGGGCAGTCTTTTGCCACCACTAATGTCAGCGACTAATTTAAGTTTTACTAACTTCCTGTCTTTTAATTCCTTTTTCTTTAAAAAATCAATTTTGTTCTCAACTATTGGATTAAACCATGCACAATCAAGTCTATCGTCTTCTTTTAAAAGATTAACGCTGTATATTAAGGGGTTATTTTCTAAAATTTTTTTATTTGCTATATTCATCATTTTGGAACTTTACAAATGACTGAAAAATCTTATCTAAATCACCGAGCTCAGAAGTTATTCGGCCGGCGTCGTTGTGGCCGACGTCTTTGCTTATCGCCATAAATACTTCGGGCTGTTTTTCAGATTTACTTGTCCGCTTTGTCAAATACAATACAGACGTTTTTACACCGGTGTCTTGGTTAACGAAGGTATTTTTTGGTAAAGATACAACTGCTCTAATTATAAATTTTTCTCTTAACCACCCTCTAAACCTTTTCATCGATTTTCCTTGGCCTTCTGTGTTCAACACACTTTCATCTATAACGGTTAGTAATTTTCCGCCTGGTTTAAGCAGATCATGATATCTTTCAATAAACATAATATTTGACTTAAGAGATTTTGTTAATGTACCGCTTAGGCGAGCTACTTTATATTGTTCTAAAATCCTTTTTTCATCAGGCTTGTTTTGTTCGTATTTCATACTAAAAGGTGGATTTGTTAGGACAACGTCAAATTCTATAGAATCAAGGATTTTTTTTAGTTCTTCTATCTCCGTTTTTCTTTCAATTTCCAATCCTTTCTCGATATATAAATCTTTATCCAGGGTGTCAGCAAGAAATATGTGGCTTCCACCATCACCGTGTAGATACATGTTCATTCTTGTAATGGGAACAATGTCGTCTTCGCTGGCATCAATTCCATATAAAGAGTCTTCTCTGATTTTTTTCTTTATCTTTTCTTTGTCTGAAACACTTCTAGGAATCTTATTAAATAAGTCACTTAAGGCAAAGATTAAAAAACCACCTGTTCCGCAGGATCCGTCTAACACGATATCTGGTTCATGTTCTCCATTTTCGTTTCTTTTTATTCTCAAGCCTGACATCTTGGTCATGAATTTTACAACTGACCTTGGGGTAAAAAATTGTCCCAATTCTTTTCCTCTTACTGCAGCTTCAAGGAAAGTTTCAAAAACCTTTCCATTAATATCATCTTCCACGCTTCGTAGGTTGAAGTTCTCGATCATTTCAACTATTGCTTTTATGGTCGAGGGGGAAAGATTTATTCTTTCATCTTTTTGAAATATTCTCTTTTTCTCTCCTCTATTAACCAATGCTTCAAGTTTATCTCTATACTGTTGAAATAGTGTATTTACCCAGCTTTCATCGATATTCTCAATTGCATTAACCGAGAATTTAAAATCGTTTATAGAGACACTCTCGCCTTTATCTTGCTTCTGCTGAATTTTTTTATCCTCATTCATTTTTATGAATAAAAGTTTTGTAAATTCGTAAAAGGCTTTCTTGGGACCAATTTTCTGCTTTCTTCTTATCAAATCATGGGCTTGTTTAAAAACACCTTTTAATTCACCCAAGACCGGTGTTCGGAATTCAAAAACTTCTTCTTTTTTTTCAGTAATAGTTTTTTTGAAATTACCTAGAGATATAATTTCTTTTAGTTTTTTATATTTTTCATTTGTATCAATAAAATCTTCAAAATCTAACTCCAAAAAAGTTTTATTTTCATCAACTCTTACAAGTTTAGTTATTATTCCATTTGTGGCCAAAACAAATTTTATTGGGTTTTTACCCACGAAACCTCGATTTACTACTGCGGCATAGTCTTGAGTTTCCGATATGCGTCTATCTATTGATTCTTCTGGGTTTTTAGCTTCAATTATTAAAACAGGAGTTTTCCCTATGCGAAGTTGGTAGTCAGGAATATGACTTTGTCTCTTTTGACCTTTCCCTATTAAATAAGATGGAATTGCATGTTTTGTTAAGATATTAGTATCTTTATACCCGAAGTCTGCTAAAAGTCTTACAATAAAGAATTGCTCGACATCACTTTCGTTTCTTAAAACAGATTTTTCGCAATATTTATTTTTCACACCCATTAAATTGTCTCCGTTAAAAGCATAACATATTTCTTAAGAAGCGTAAATAATATCTTTTTTCAATTTGTTTTGTTTTGCTAATTGACTTTTCTTAAATAATTTAAAAAAAGGCTTTAGCTTTCTAAAAGTTCTTCTATTCTCTTCTTTACTACCAAAAGAGTTGCCTTTAGTGTTTCTTTATCATCCGTCTTCATCTTTCCTAATTTTATCTTTTCCAGGGTTTTTACTAAATGCATTCCTTCTGAAATGGCCATCTTAACAGGTTCTTTTTTAACAACCTCTTTCCCGGGTGCTGTTTCTTTTAAATGACTATAAGATTCTTCAATGGTGACCCCGGGTTCACTTTTTATCTGTCTGACGAGCTCTAGAGATTGCTCGCCATTTAAATTTTTTTCTTTTAGAAAGCCGGAGACTTCTCGTAAAATTTCTGCCTGGTCAAGTAATTGTCTCAGGGCCCGGCCGTGTTTT
>CAZXDO010000008.1:0-11083 GCA_964639325.1 uncultured Candidatus Saccharibacteria bacterium | reverse complement strand
AATTTTCAATTTTTAAAGTACATTCTATTGCAATTAACTTCCCGTACTATAAAACCAATTTAAATATTTGTCAAAGGTAAACCCTGCCATTGACAAAATACCACATTTTTGATACAATTTAACCAGAACATTTAAAATTTTAATATTATGAAAAGAGAAAATCTTATTGAAAAGCTTGGCTTGATTATGGCCGTAAGTCCCATTGCCGGAATCATTGTTTTTTTAATAGCTTTGATAATGGCACACTTTTTCCGAGTAACAAGCCCTATTTTGGATTTAGTTGGTTTAACAGGAGCAGTAATTTTTATATTACCCTTCTTCCTGGCCCAATTTTTACTACCATCCGGATTACTTGACCGCTTTGGTATTCAAACCGACATCCCTTTTTGGGGAAAAGCTATGATTTACCTTTTGGTATTCCCTTTTGCTGATGTATGGATGATTGAATCGGTCAACGCTATTTTTAATTTCCTACCGGATTACAATTTTGCAATAACGCAGGAAAATTTAGCGCTTGCGGAAACACTTTACCAGCAACGCATGGAAAAAGCATTAATGATTTTGATTACAGCGTATGTATCTATGGTAGGAGCCGGATTGCTTTTCAGATCACTCGACAGAAAGTCACAAGCTGAAAATGCTTGAAAAAACTTTAAAAAGACAAAGAGCCTTATCACAAGGCTCTTTTTTTATTCCTAAAACCTTACCTTACAAATCATATAAAATAAAAAACAATTTACTCTTACCCAAAAGCGTTAAGAATAATCCGATAAGAAAAATAAATATAAAACAAAGAAATACCAACCATAATGATGTTGGTAAGAAAACCGGGCCGGATGGCTTTAGGTAATCTAAAATTATTTAAATACACAAGAAAAGGAGTATATAAAGCCATAGTTAATCCTCCCAACACCCCGGATATAACAAGCAAGGTCAGGGGCTGTTCTAAAGGAAGAAGAAAAGCACCTATAATCACCACCCCGACAATAATTGTATAGTAAAGCCGGCTTAGAGAAATTTTTTCAAACCACCTAAAAATTTTCTTATTTGGTCCCGTTCTTGAATTGGTATAAACAATATCGCTTACCATTCTGGTCAAAGCGTCAATTACTGTCCACATCACAGAAAAAAGCATAAGAAAAGCCATAATCAGAAACACTTTGAAGCCTATTGTCCCCCATAAGTTTCCAAAAATATGAGCCTGGACTACCGCAACATCCATCCCCTCAGGTGTGAGTCCTTGCGGTGAAAGAACGGCATAAGCATTAACGCTTAAAAGAAAAAGGGTGATAAAACCCAAAAGCCAAAATATAACTCCTTGGTCAACCGTTATGTAACGCATCCACTTTTTCCATTTTTTAATATTCTCCTTGTTTATCTCAAAAGTGGAACCGGAAACACCAACTGCTTCTTGTTTACCCGTAATCGGATTAACAATTCTTCCGGCATATTTTCCCATACCCACTTGTTTGTCCTTATACCATAAACCCACGCACAAATTGAGCATCCCTCCGGCTCCGGCAAATACTACCGCCCCTAAAAGAACATTTATATCAACTCCTTTAGGAATACTGCCAAAATTAATAAGTCCTCTTAAGGCCTCCCCTAAAATTTCTGGGGTGAGATTGAAAAAACTAACCCCCGCTAGAATCAAGAAAAATACCGGGACGGTAATTTTAAGAGAACGCTCCAGGGTAATGTAAGCCACCCTGCCTACAAAAGTAAGCAACAAAACAAGCCCAAGAGAAACCCAAGACCACATAAGATGCGAACCAAATCCAAAAAGCTCAACTAGTATTGTGCCGATAGAACTTGCCCAGCCGGGCCAGATATATAAAAGAATTACCGCAAAAAGCCAAAATAATGGAGTCCACTTTAATACCCTGGCAGAACTGGTAAAAAAACCTTCTCCGGTTGCCAAACTATGCCTCGCCACTTCACGGTTAATAAAATATTGAAAAGTAATTCCCAAAAGAGCCAACCACAAAAGACCCATTCCGTGCTTTACAATCAAATGAGGCCACATAATAAGCTCGCCCGTTCCAATAGCAAGCCCCATAACCACCAGCCCTACACCAATTGCTTTAGACCAATGGGGAGCCGGCGGCAACTCACGTTTTTCTAAAGGAGAAAAATCACTCATTTTTAAAAAATAAATATTTAAATACCGACTCTCTTATTATACCAATAAATTCTCTAAAAGTGGGAATTCTATAAGAGGAAAAATGGGCCAAGAAAAATAATTAAAATACCCAGTTTAACTTGTTGACAAATAGAGCTAAAAAACTATATAATTTAAAAAGTATTATTAACATTTATCAAATAAGAAGGGAGCTTAAAATGAAAAAGGAAATTTTTATATCACAATTTGAAGAAGACCCAGCTGTTTCTGTAAAGATAAACTCCGAATATGATGAAGAGCTTCAAATGAGGGACTATCCTAGAAACAGCGGTGGAACTGTAACTACAGTAGAAACGGACACACATGGTGAAGGTGATACTGATACCGACCAAGATGCTGATTAACCAAAATCAATTAGAAAATTACAAGGACTGTTACCACAGTCCTTTTTCTTTTAATGTTATAATCTAAATATGGAAAATGAATATTTAAAACTGAACAAATTCTATCAAAACAGAGAACTTAACAAGGCTATTAATCTCGGAAAAACTTTATTAAATAAGAACCTTCCACCAGATAAAATGGGGAACGTATTAGAAATACTCGGAAGGTCGTTAGATCAATTAGCAATATCCGAAAAAAATAAATTAAAAAAAAGAGAAATTCAAAAAAAGGCTCTGAAGTATTTCAAGCAACTCAAAAAAACAGACAATTTCAAAGCATATAGGGGCATAGGTACAATCTATCATCACCAAAACAATTTTAAGGAAGCAATAAAATTATATAAAAAAGCTCTGGAGATTAATCCAGAAAATACGATGATATACAACGATTTAGGTAATGCTTACCAAAGAGCCTGGATGTTAGAAAAAGACCAGAACAATTTTGACAAAGCAATAAATTTTTATAACCAAGCCCTGGAAAAATCCAAAAATAAGGAATTAAAAATAAGTCCATTAATAAATATTGCACTAATAAACAACAAAGCTGGAAAAAAAGACAAAGCTAAAAAATATGCTGAAGAATCTTTAAAAATAATAAATGAAATAAATGAACCGTCCTACGAACTTTTTAAAAAACAACTTCAGGGTATAGTTGACAAAACTTATTAATAATTATATTATCAAGACAGAATTTTAAAAATAATTAAAAAATAAGGAGGTTTTGAAATGATACTAATAGTAACGAATAAAATTGATGCACACAGTGATATTGTTATCCAAAAATTGCATGACAGAAACATCAAATTCTGCAGATTTAACACCGAAGATTATCCCTTAAAATACAGGATAAATATTTATCAATCCGATCGAGAAAATAAATTAACCCTCATTACCCCAACACACGGAGTTGTCGATTTAACACAAGTAAAAAGTATTTGATATAGACGTCCCGAAGACAATGAAATAAGTTCTGATATAAAAGACAAAAAACTGGTGGAATTTGCACAAAGTGAATCCAAGAGAACATTAATGTGGCTGTGGGATATACTTAGAGAAAAATTTTGGGTTAACCATCCTCGTAACAACGTACCTGCTGGCAGTAAACTATATCAAAACGAGATTGCAAAGAAGAATGGAATTAAAATTCCCGATTCCCTGATTACCAATGAACCCAAAGAAGCTGAAAGATTTATAAAAAAATACAGAATTGTTGCAATAAAACCAATTTCTGGCGGTTTCATCAAAAGAGGAAATAAATTTAAGTACATATACACGAATGTCATAACTCAGGAAAATGCAAGAGATATTGAACTTGTAAAATATTGCCCTACACTATTACAAGAATATATTCCAAAAAATTTTGAACTACGAATAACAGTAATAGGAAATGAAATATTTGCTTGTAAAATTGATTCACAAAAAAGTGAAAAAACCAAATATGACTGGCGGAGATACGACAATGAAAACGTACCTCACACTCTGTTTGAATTACCTCGTCGGATAAAAAGTTTCTGTTTTGAAATTGTTAATCATTTTGATTTAAACTTTGGAGCAATCGATATGATAGTTACTCCGAACAATGAATATGTTTTCCTTGAATTAAATCCAAACGGTCAATGGGGTTGGATTGAAAATTTAGCCGGAATACCTATATCAGAAGCAGTAATTAAAACTTTAACAGAAATGATTAAAACACCTAAGTTAAAATAAAGCGCGGTAAAAACCGCGCTTTTACTATTAGGAAATACAACATCCCAAAGTTAAATTTTTAAGCAAAAAGGTACCTGACCCCTTCTTCTAATTTTCTCCAAATCAGCGCTTAAAAATCTTTGCAAAATCTATTCTGTCAAAAATAACTTCTGCTTTCTTCCATTTATTCATAGTTTTTTATTTATTTAATACACAAATTGTACGCCTCCACCTGACTGTTGTATTCGTCCACCAAGCGCTTGGTTTCCTCTAATAATCCGTTATATTCGTTTATCAGCTCATTATACTCATCCAATTCTTTTTTGTATTGTGGAGAACGCCCGGGGCGCCGTTCCAAATTCTTTCCCCTTCTGTCTAATTCTTCAGCCCACTCTTCCAATAATTGTTGATTCTCCTCAATCTGCGCTTGTAAAGATTTGTTAATCGTGGGGCAGTCAGATGCCGGACGGCCAAACTCTTGAACCCCTATCCAAACCGAACTGTCTTTGTAAATGCCTTTCTGTAACGATACCCCAATTTCCTTAAACTTAGCATTAAAAATATTAGCCCGGTGCCCCGGTGAATCCATCCAGGCCTGGACTAAAGCTGAGTTGTTTTCATAATTTCCGAGAATCAAATTCTCCCCTATTGTAAGATAGTCATAGCCAGCCGCATCTGCCAAATCAGAGGGCCCTTCTCCCGTAGGCGATTCGTGGGCAAAATATTGGCGGGGAAACATATCCTCTGCTTTCGTTTCGGCAGCATTGCGCAGAGCGGGATTTACAGAAAGTGGTTCCAATCCATGCTCTAACCTATGCTCATTTGTTTCGGCAATAATACCCTCTACCGTGAGGTTGGACTCAACTACCGGCTCCGTAGGACCGCGCAAAGGCGAAGGAGTAACAACTTCTTTAGACGCTGTCCTTACCGATTCTATAGTTTTATCAAAAGACGGCAAGCTATAATCCGAATTAGTATTGTAAAAATAAAACCCCGCTCCGATAAGGGCAATAAATAACAAAAACACAAAAATCCGAAGAGATTTATTCATATTTTTTATTATACCACCCCAAAACAAAAACAACCCATTTCTGGGATTCTCTGGATGAGTTTGAGTTCGGATGTCGTTCATCCCCCGAAGGGGTATGTGCGACATCCCCAAGTTGATGAGTTTTTATTTTCTAGAATTTAAAAAGGTACCTAACCTCTTTTCCTGACCCCTTTTTTTCTCTTATATTAATCCCCTTTTTCCGTTTGAATTCCGCTTACTCAAAGTATATACACAAAAAACACTCCGTCCATATGCGGAATGTTTTTATTTTGTACTCTGGGGTTAGAAGTTTATTTAGTTCTTTGAGGACTGCTTCTTTTCCGCAAGCCGCTTTTTACGCTCGGCCGGCTTAAGCGCCTTTAATGCAAGCATCTCTTTCTTTGCTGCAAGCCGTTTTGGGCTTTTTTTAGAAGTTTTTTTTTGGGGTTTTCCTACTCCCGTTTGTCGTTTTGCCATATTTTTATAATTAACAAATACTGTTTAATGTCATTTAGTTATACTAGTAACAATAACACATTTTTTTACATATAAAAGCCCCTCTCAAAACCTACCAACGGACGTTCAATATCCGTCAAAAACCCCCTCTTAATTTACCTATAAATTATTCTCGTCCATTATCTCACGTATAGTTTTTCCTTTGTACGTCCAATAAATAGTTCCTTGTACTGCCTTCCAGTGTTTATCAAATTTTTCTTTTAATATCTTTTGGGCTGATTTTGAGAGAGAGGTCTTATTTCCTTGATAGATAATATTATTACCCTCCCCAACCTTTGCTATTATATTTTGGTAGATCTTTTCTCCTTCTTTAAACTTTAATACTTCTCCCTTGTTTATTTTCATTTTCCCAAATTTACTCATTACATTTTCATCTTTCTTTATCTTTATATTTTTATTTTCTTGAATAAAGTCACATATTCTTTCCGGATGTATTTTCAAAAACTCTCTTTTCTTATTTATCCTGTTTTCTGCAAAATGTTGCAAAATTGTTTGTTCTAATATCTCTGCATTTTCTAATTTGAATGTTTCGTATATTTGAAATCTTGTTGGCAGCGAAGTTTTATTTAAATCTTTCAGTCGCCTATCAATATTATTTGTAATCCCTACTTTACAAATATCAGGCATTGAAATATTTGTAATGATATATAGATATAAGGGTGTATTTGATGATTTTTTCTTTGTCATCTTTTTATAATGTAAATATTCTTACCACTCAAATATTTCTACTATGTTTTCTATCGCCTTTTTAATTCTATCTATAACATTTTGACGTTCTATAAGCCTGGGCTTTTTCTCATCAGGGATTGAGTCAATAATTTCTTCCCCGTGAGGTAGTTTGCCGGTATAAAAATAATCACCTATTAAATGCTCCAGATCTTCTTTAGATAGATTTTCATTTTCGGTGATTTCCAATAGAGCTTTTGACTGTTCACTTTCCCAAAATTCCTTGAAAGCTTTTTCAACATCTTCCTTCTTTCTGACTTTTGGCAGGTTTTCTTCAATAAATTTCTTTATCAGTTCCTTTTTCTTTCTAAGCTGGACGTTTCTATCTAATATATCTAATACTTCTTTAGTTTTTTTCTTTCTTACCTTGTCAGAGGTTGCATCTTTTATGCCTATTATAAGCTGGATAATATAGTCATAATCAATTATATCTCTTACAGTTAATTCTAATTCAAAGTCAATCTGGTCAATAACTGACTCCCCTTCCTCTTCTTTTCTTTTTCTTTCCTCATAAATATCTAGATATTTACTTTGATAATTATAGAAATCTTGTTCTGAAATATTTAAATTATCAAAGGAAAATTCGGCAAAAGTTTCCAAAGACGATTTAATTCTTAACAGATTGCGGAATATTTTTATAAATTCAGCTTTTTCTTCTTCGCCTGATAATTTATCAACTGACTCAAAGGTAGGTGTTATTTTATAAAGTTGAGCGAGAGCTTCTTCAAATTCTTCTTTTTGTTCTTCGTAAGGTCTTTTGAATACTACTTCCTTGGCGTTCTCGTCTCCGAATAACGCTAAAGCCCTATCTGTAGCTTTTTTTAAATTTCTAAATGAGATAATATTGCCGTGCGGTTTGTTAGAATCATCAAGTCTGTTAGTTCTAGAATATGCTTGGATGAGACCATGATAACGGAGATTTTTATCAAGGTATAAGGTATTAAGTTTTCTACTATCAAATCCAGTTAAAAACATATTAACTACAAGGACTAAGTCAACTTGTCTATTTTTAATTCTTTGTTGCAGATCTTTATAATATCCGTAAAAATTACTTGTTGAAAAGTTAGTGCCATATTCTTTGTTGTAGTCTTTAATACATTTTTCTAGAAAATCTCTAGAATGTTTGTTTATTTCATCTCCTTTATCCTTAAATACGTCTACCTCTAATAAGTCTGCGCTTTCATCTTCACTTTCATTAGCGTAATAGGTAAATATGGTGGCGATTGAAAAATTGTCCGGTTTTTTCTTTTTGAGCAAGGTATAATATTTTTTTAATACATCAATGGAGGAAACAGCGAATAAAGCATTATATATTCCTTTTTTAGTTTTTCTTTTCCAGTCTTGTAAGATATAGTCTGTGATTTTTTCTAATCTTTCCGGGTCTTCAAAGACTTCCTTTTTATTTATTTTTTCCACTTCAACATCAGAGAATATGTCAGCACCTAATACATCAGGGTGTTTTTCTTTATACTTTCCGATATATTCTATAGCAAAACCAAGCACATTATTATCCGTGATAGCGTTGGTGATAATGTACTTGTGAAGACAGGTTCCAAAAACGTCTGCAGTTGTTACTCCACCAATATTATTTTCGGCAAATATAGGTGTTCCGGTGAAACCGAATAATTGAGCATTCTTAAAGAATTCTTCAATGTTTTTTTGGGTTTTACCAAATTGGCCTCTATGGCATTCATCAAAAATTATTACTACCTTTTTATTTTTTAAATATTCAAAATCTTTTAAATAAGATTTTCTTTTAATGGCCAGATCTAATTTCTGGATGGTGGTTATTACAAGTTTCCTATTTTCATCTTTTAGTTGTTCTACTAAAGCTTTAGTGTTTTCGGTTCCGTCTACAGAACCACTTGAGAAAGAATTAAATTCTTCAGTGGTTTGAATATCTAAATCTTTTCTGTCTACTACGAATAAAACCTTTTCCACTTCCGGCATTTTGCTTAGGGTTTGGCTAACTTTAAAAGAAGTTAGTGTTTTCCCTGAACCTGTGGTGTGCCAGATGTAGCCGTTTTCATTTCCATCTATTACCTGATTTTCTATAGCTCTTGCTGCGTAATATTGATAAGGACGTAGAACCATAGGTATTTTTTGGGCTTCGGCTAAAACAATATATTCAGCTATAAACTGAGAAAGGTTGCATTTTTCTAAAAATTCTTCAGTGAAGTTTTCCAATCTGCTTATTCTATTGTTTTCAGAGTCGGTCCAGTGAAATGTTTGCTCAAAAGACTGCTTTGAATTATTTGAAAAGTATTTTGTGTTGACTCCATTAGAAATTACGAAAATTTGAACGTATTCAAATAAGGTGCCGGAAAAGGAATGTTTATGATATCTTTGGATTTGGTTAAGGCTTCTTTCATTTCCACTCCCCTTCTTTTTAGCTCTATTTGAACTAAGGGAAGACCATTAACAAGAAGAGTAACATCATATCTATTTTCATAGTGGCCTTTCTGAGTAATTTGCCTGGCTATCTGATACTCATTTTTACACCACTGATTCATATTGAAAAACTGGATGTAATCAATACTTTCATCGTCTCTTTTCAAAAGAAATCTGTCCCGCAGAGTTTTTGATTTTTCAAATCCATCGCCTTTGTTGAGGTGATTCAGTATGCGGATAAATTCATTTTCAGAAAATCTAGTTTGGTTGAATTTTTCAAGCTGGGTTTTAAGATTTTCTTTCAATGCTTTCCTATCAGGAATATTGATACTTGAAAATCCCAGCCTATTCAGTTGGTTTATTAAAGTTTTTTCAAGTTGTTCTTCTGATTGGTGGGGCATATTTATTCTTTGTTTTTTTCTAAATTATTAATAGTAGAGTCAATTTTGTAAAATAAATCTGTATACGTCCAAATTTCTAAGTTAGAGGACAATGACTTGCGTAATTCGTTGAAGTTTTTCTTCCACCTCTCATCTTTTTTGTTATAACCTACAATTATTATGCATTTTGAGATTGTAATAGAATTATTTATACCTACTTTTTCTAATTCTGGATCACCGGGTTTTTTATCCTCAAGATTTTTTCTATATTCTAAAATTTGTGGTATAGCTCTGGATATAGAATTAGACAAAGCATATTCACTTTTACTGTTATTTTTAGTTTGTCTTATTTTTGTTGTAAAAACATTATCTGAAGGACTTTTTAATTCAATTAAAATGTGTTCCTCTCTTCCTTTGCCAATTTTTGTCAATAGGTCATATCTGTCACCAGATATATATCCTTCTCGCTTATGGTCTATAAATTCTAATCCAAAAATCATACAGCGACTTTGCTTGTATTTATCATTTTCATCAATCCATTCTTGAACTTCAGTTTCAGTAACCCTTTCTTTTATAAAGTGTTTTATTTTCTCTCTGTAGGATTTTAATAGTTTAATGGTAGATAATGAATGTATATACGATACCGGTTCTGGTCCCAGTTCGTTTATTATTTGATTATAAGCCTCTTGATTATTTAAATAAGCAATTACCTCATCAGATGTAGCAACACGATATTTTTTATCAAAATTTCCTGTGTATACAAAATTATCCCAACTTTTCAAGAACGATATCATTTCCCAAAACTCTCTGTATCCATCACCGCCTTTATGAAATGGTATTCTTCTAGTTGCCGATCCTCTTGGAACTTCTTTTGCTTCTAAATTTTCATCAGTTCTTTTAAATACTAACCTAGGATGATATTTTTGATCTCTTGTAGATTTTTGAAAGTCTATTTCACAAATCGTGACAGCTTTACCTCCAGAACTCTCTGCTAATTTAAAACCATCATATTGATTACCTTGCTTGTCTTCAATAATACAGTTGTAGTTATTTTTCTTTTTTATAATAAGATTGCTTATATCTTTTTTGGTCAAATCAAAAAACATATTAGTTTTAATATTTAAACAAACATTTTTTGCATTAAGCCTTTTTTCCAAATTTCTGCTTTGGAAATTTTCTCTTGCTTTAACTCTATTAAATTGTCAATAGCAGTTAGAAAGTCTGCAATTCTTTGTTGTTCTTTTAATATTGGTATATTCAAATTATGTTTTTTGTAATCTTTGAAGTATATGTGTGGTATTGTACTTCCCACAATATACTTTCTAAATGAGGTTGTTTTAAAATAATAAAATAAAAAATCAATATCGAATCCTTTTTTGGGTTTTAACACATCAAGTGTTCCAGTGACTGAACTTTTTGAGTCACAAAGCAATAATCTACCGACTCCGGCACCATCTTTTACAATAGCGATGTAGCGGTTCTCATGATCATAAAAATCTACATTTTTATAAACACCTTCTGCTCCATATATTTTAAATTTTCCAGTATTATCACCTAAACTGTTTGCGGACGTATTTGATGACTCTTTATTTACAAGATTTATTATTTTTTTCTCTTCCCAATCCGGAAAATCTTTTCCATTATCATTTTTAAACCTAAGCTCTTGCGAGAAAATTTTCTGTATCATTCCCTTTTTATATTCCTCAAGCTTTTCTTTTTGTTTTTTTAAATTATCAATCCACTCATCAACTTTGCTTAAAAATGAAGCGATTTTTTGTTGTTCTTT
>CAZXDO010000007.1:0-3027 GCA_964639325.1 uncultured Candidatus Saccharibacteria bacterium | reverse complement strand
TAATATGCAATAGCTGTTTTAACAGTATTCAAATCAGAAATTCTTTGAGAGTCACGAGCTTTTCTTAAAAGCTCTGCTGGGTTAATTACTAAAACTATTGTCGTTGAAAGAATTGCCAAGATACCAATAACGATAAGTAATTCAAATAAAGTAAATCCTTTTTTTGTATTCATTTTAATTTTAGTTAAATATTTGAAATTCGACCTTTTTTTTATTATTTACTTTTCTTGTATATATATTTTACTATTTTAAAAATAATTGTCAATAGTTATATTTTTTATTTAAACTGTTTTAGCTTGTGTTTCTTGTTTTACCTTAGTAACTAATTCTTCTATTGAAAGACGAGCTTTGACAAAATAATCAATTATCCCTAAGGCCTTCCCTCTTTCAATATCAGAAGGCTGACCAAGATTAGAAATAATTATTACTGGAAGTTTTTCTAATAAAGGATCCTGACGAATTGTTTCTAAAACTTCAAAACCATTTTTTTTTGGCAAAATTAAATCTAAAAGAATTAAATCAGGTTTAACTCCTTGTTCAGTTAAAAAATCTAGAGCTTCATCACCATCAGCTGCTCTAACAACTTTAAAAGATTCTTTCTCAAGTTTTAATCTTAAGACACTGCTCAAAAAAGGATCATCTTCAATTAACAAAACTGTTGGTTTATTATTTGTCATATTTGTTATTCTAATAATATTATATCAATTCTCTAATATAAAAACAACTTTGTCAAATATACAAAGTTGTTTTTTTGTTTCAATCCTTTCTGGTTATCCCAAGCACATTAATTAGTCTTTTTTTAAAGATGATAAGACTAACATCCATGTCTACTAAAAAGTAGAATCAACCTAAGAATTTTATCTTTCAAAAGAAAGATAAAAAAATTCTATAAAAGAAAAGTTTTACCACCAGCTTCCGCTAGCGGTGCCTTGTTATGACTTAGCCCCTGTCACCGAACCTACCCTAGTTCCTGCTAAGCAGGATTTTTAGGTATTCCCGGCTTCCTTGACTTGACAGGCGGTGAGTACAGAGTTCGAGAACGTATTCACCGCGGTATAGCTGACCCGCGATTACTAGCGATTCCAACTTCATGAGGTCGAGTTTCAGACCTCAATCCGGACTGGGAGATTGTTTGATGCGATTAGCTCCATCTTACGATTTGGCAACGCATTGTCAATCCCATTGTAACATGAGTGTTGCCCAGGGCATCAAAGGGCCATGCTGATTTGGCGTCATCCCCTCCTTCCTCCCTCCTCCTAACTTTCAAACTACTTTCTTAATATAAGTTTAAAATCTTTTTAGAAAGAGAATAAATATTTTATTCTTCTGCTAAAAAGCTAGGAGGAGGGCAGTATTCTATGATACATATAACATAGAACAGGGGTTGCGCTCGTTTCCCCACTGAAGGGAACGACTCGCGCCACGAGCTGACGACCATATTCTTCCATTATTACTAATGGTATGGACTATACCATCACCCCTTCTTCACTCTTGATTTAAAAAGGGGGACCAGCGTTTTATTATTTACTAAAAATAAATAATAAAATCTTTAATAATTCTTAAAGATTAAGTCTCTACGGGGCGTAAATACTAATTTTTGTAATTTTAATGAGTAGGACAAAATATAATTTAAAAATTTCTTTGTTTCATAACGTGAAACATACAAACAAAAAGTTTTAGCACTCTTGTAATAATAAATTTTTACCTTATTAACTCCAATTTTTTTAAGAAGTTTTTTATCTAGCTTTGCTTCATCCATATTTCCATAAACAATTCGACAATCATTTCGTAAATTCTTATCAATTGAACCATCTCCGTCAAAACGTCCAGCAATATATGCTTTAATAACTTTATCTTTCTTTAAATTCTTTAAAACTTTTTTGGCAGAAATGAATTCTCTTAATAATGGTCTGCTGTTTACAAATAAATGATTTCTATTAAATTTTATTCTTTCCTCTGAAAAAAATCTTTTAAGGAATCGTTTAAATCTTTTAATTAAATCAATGTTTGTATTACTTAAGCCAATCGAACTTCCCCACCAATAACTATCAGCACACCAAAGACCAAGAATATAAGAGTCTTCTTCGTCTGAAAAAAAATTACAAAAATTAGTATTTACGCTTCCCACGGTATTGCCCATTCTTTATATAATAACATAAAAGAATTAGGGTTTCACCGTTATGAGCTGGTTTTTCATTCTGAATTACTTCAGAATGGGTCGATATTTCAACCATGCAGCACCTGTCCCGATGTCCTTGCAGAGGGTCCAACTTTCATCGGACTTTCATCGGAATTTCAAGCCCTGGTAAGGTTCTTCGTTTGTTATCGAATTAAACCTCATGTTCCACCGCTTGTGCGAACTCCCGTCTATTCCTTTGAGTTTTAGCCTTGCGGCCGTACTTCCCAGGCGGGGTGCTTAACGCGTAAGCTTCGCCACTGATAGGGTCGATACTACCAGCAACTAGCACCCATCATTTAGGGCGTGGAATACGAGGGTATCTAATCCTCTTTTCTCCCCACGCTTTCGTCTTTGAGCGTCAGGAAAGACCCAGTTGGCTGCCTTCGCTTTCGGTGTTCCGCACGATATCAACGGATTTCACCCCTACACCGTGCGTTCCGCCAACCTCTTTCTTCCTCTAGTTTTGCCGTATCTATTGTTGTTTTCTGGTTGAGCCAGAACCTTTAACAACAGACTAACAAAACCGCCTAAGGACGCTTTACGCCCAGTAAATCCGGATAACACTTGGAGCCTACGTATTACCGCTGCTGCTGGCACGTAGTTAGCAGCTCCTTATTCTTCGCCTAACGTCATTCTAAATAAATTAGAATTCCTCAGCGAAAAAAGTGGTTTACAAACCGAAATCCTTCTTCCCACACGCGGCGTCGCTCGATCAGGCTTTCGCCCATTGTCGAAGATTCTCGGCTACTGCCTCCCGTAGGAGTAGGGCCCGTGTCTCAGTGCCCTTGTTGGCGATCAGGCTCCAACCTCGCCTACCCGTCATTGCCTTGGTAAGCCATTACCTTACC
>CAZXDO010000006.1:0-50826 GCA_964639325.1 uncultured Candidatus Saccharibacteria bacterium | reverse complement strand
GCCGGGGAAGGAATCTCACATAAACACATATTTTGCCCCGACCCCCTGACTTTGAAAACCCGTGGGTTTAGATACTTTCCAACACGGGGCAAAATGGTTTGAATCCATACCCGTCATCACTCATTTCATTCGTGCTGCCGGGGAAGGAATCGAACCCTCGTTACCAGGACCAAAACCTGGCGTCCTACCGTTAGACGACCCGGCAATCAATTATTACTTTACCTATATTCTTTTTATTTCGCAATAGTAAATACAAACATATTGACAAACAGGCATAAATAAAATATACTTCCTGATGTTCGTGAAAAAGTGTGTTCGAATCTTTCCGTCTCGTTTTTAGGCGGCTCAAGTTCGAAATAAGGGTTAAGACCCGAAGGTCGCCTTGCACGAGCTAGAACTCAAAAAATAAATCACAATAAAATAGTGAGTAAAAGATTATTTGTAGGCGGATTGCCTTACGAAACTACTGAGGATGAGCTTAAAGAAGCTTTTTCTAACTCCGGTACTGTAGAATCAGCTAATATTATTACTGATAAAATGACTGGACGTTCCAAAGGTTTTGGTTTTGTAGAAATGTCTTCTGATGAAGAAGGAAGTAAAGCTGTTGAAGAATGGAATAAAAAGGAATTCAACGGCAGAACTTTAACTGTTGATGAAGCCAGACCAAAAAGTGAGTAATTAATAATTACTGCAAAAAACCACCGGTAATAAGACCGGTGGTTTTTTTGTGTGTGATATAATTAAAGAGAACAAATAAAGGGCGTAATATTTATTTAAAAATATGGTTAAAAATGTAATAAAAAAGGACGGGCGAAAAGAACCTTTTGATCCGGAAAAAATAAAAGAAGCAATACAAAAAGCAGCTGAAGAAGCAGGGTTGAATTTTGAAAAAATAAATGAAATAACCGAAAAAATTTCTAGTAAAGTGAATGAAATAATTGATGATATTGACGGCGATATATCCTCTTCCCAAATCAGAGAAGAGGTCTTAGCATTTCTTGATGATGCAGATAAAACAGTTGCTGATTCTTGGAGAGGGTACGATAAACAATTTAAAAGTTAAGAATAAAACTTATTCTTGCTTGCAAGAAAATTAAATAAATAAACATGAAAATGTTTATTTATTTTTTTATTTATTTCTTACCGGCAAATACAAATAATAAAGATAAAATTCCGGCGATAATAAAGGAAACGGTAAAGAATGTGTTTAGAGATAAAATAAAGGCACATAATATCAAAAAGGGGTAAATAATTATTCTTGCAAAATTGTAATAAATCTCTTGAGCCATTATATACTTACCCTTGTCTTTTTTATCTTGAATAAGTTCATAGTATCTGCTGTTCATAGAAGAAACAGCGGCATCTCTAAATATATAGCCGCCAACATTCAACCCTATTATTCCTCCGATACTTTGAATCAATGTTTTAAAAAACCATATTATGGATTGGCCAACTCCTGTTAATGTAAAAAGAAGAGAGGTTTTTCCTTTGTTAGAAATTTTCCCGGCAAAGTAGGCAGCTATGGCACCAAAAAGAAGTCCTAAAGAAATATACTCACCCACTATTTCAATACTTCCCAAGGAAACAAAAATAAATAAAGGCCAGATTGTAGTAGTATTTATTTTTTCGGTAACATAACCAAACATAGCTTTGTGAAAATTTTGAAAACTTTTTTCTTTAACAACCTTAAAAATATCCTTGTGGTTAATTTCTTGAAAAACTTTTCTTCTCCTTGAAAAAAACATAAGAGGAACAACAGATATTATTAAAATAATAGTAGAAATTAATATAGCTATGTGAAATCCTGAATTGACAATAATCAAGGCACCGATAAAGGGACTAGCAAAACGAGTAAACTCCATTATCATATTACCTATGCCAACCTCTATTTCTCTTTCTTCTTTATCGGCAAATCTAGAAAAATCAAAACTTGAGCCGATATTAAAAAAAACAGCGTAAAGAGAAAATGCGACCGGAGCAATAAAGAAAAGCAAACCTAAACCGCTTATTTGGTCAACTAAAAGAAAGGCGGTGACTAAAAAAGGAATTCCTAAAAATATCATCATCTTGTCACTTAAATAACGAACAAGAGGAAGTAAAGAATAACTTAAAACTATAAAATAAACAGACCATAAAAAATAAAACAATATAATAGCCCAAATAGGAATACCTAATTTAAAAAAATAGATTGGTATAAATATATTTACTAAGCTTGTAGCAAAAATCTGCAAAGCGTTCATAAAATAAAGAGAATCTATTTCCCTATTTTTAAATACGTGAAATAAGTGGGAGTGAGTATGAATAGACATAATTTAAACAATTATAATTTATTTTCATCAAGAACAAAACGATATGGTTTATCGGCCCACTCTTTAGCGTAATCAACTCCAATCCTAGGTATTTTCTTAATATCTTTTTTTCTTATATTTACCCCCCTATCCTCAATCCAAAGCCCTGTTTCTATTTTAGCGGGTTTATTATTAAAGCGATTATTTATTCCCATACTTTTTGTTAATTTACCCGGTCCATCTATATCCTTTACTCCCCTTATTAAAATTGCTCCCGGATAACCCTCGGGACCGGTTACAATATTTAGCATCCAATGCATACCGTACACTAAATATACATACCAATAACCGGGCGGGCCAAACATAACCTTATTTCTTTCTGTTTTGCCTTTATAAGCATGACAAGCTTTGTCATTGGGTCCATCATACGCCTCTACCTCAATAATCATTGTTGATTTATTAATGTTTCCTTTTTTTATAACTAAATATTTTCCAATTAATTCTTCCGCAACTTTAAGAGTATCTCGGTTGAAAAATTTTTGATTTAGAATTTTCTTCATATTATAATGGAAACTGGTTTTTTATTAGAAATTCAAAAACTAACGTTTTTGCATTTCTGCTTCGCTCCGGGCCGTAAACAAAGTTTGCGTCTCCGGGCGTTCGTGAAAAACATAAACTTCGTTTATACTTTTCCCTCACTTCGGGCCGTAAACAAAGTTTGCGTCTCGATCGCTCATCAGAAATTCAAAAACTAACGTTTTTGCATTTCTGCTTCGCTCCGGGCCGTAGTACAACGGCAGTATGCACGCATGGGGTGCGTGTGACCGGGGTTCAACTCCCCGCGGCCCGACTTTTATTATTTTCAATCCACTCTTCTATTCTTCTAGTATCTATATGAAACCTAAGTTCAGTGTCATCATATTTAATTAAAGGTTTGTAAGTTTTGGTTTTTTTTAAATTTTTTTCAATTCTTTTAACTTGGTATTCTTTAAACTTACTTTCAAGAAAGTTTCCTAATCTACCCTTAAGGAAAAACTCACCGATTTTTTTAATTAAGCTATTTTTTTTATTAGATAATAATTTATAATCAATCTCTATCTCCCCCGCCCAATCATTAGCCCTTAGAAAAGATTCTATTAGTTTACGATCACCATAAACTGGGACTAATTTTTGATAAAGAGAAATCCAATATTCGTTATACGGAGGATCAAGACGATATCCTTTAGAAGTAACATAATGATTAAAACAGGCTTTATCTTTTGCTTCTTTCTCGTTGCTGTCTTTTTTTCTTCTTTTGCTAATTAATTCAAAAAAACCGGCGGTAAATTGGCGGGAGGTAAAAATACGTCCTTGTCGGGAACCAACAATAAAATCAAAATCAGAATTTTCTTTTGCTTCTCCCATAGCCATAGAACCTGAAACTAAAACAAAATCAACAAAAGGAACATATCTAAATTTCTTAGATAGCTTTAGAAGTTTTTTCCATTTTTCGTCTAAAAAACCTTCTTTCATTCCTTTAAAAATTTATCTAAAAAAGTTATCCACACCAACTTGGGGGTTCCCGACACCCCCAAGTTGGTTATCTGCTTAAATTATTTATCGAAATCTTCTTTTTTAGGTTTGTCTAATTCTTGAGGATTTGTATCGGCGGATTTTTCGGTAATTCTAAATATATCCTTATCTATTTTACCTAATTCTTTATAGGCCCTATTGTAATGGCTTACAGTGGTGCCTAAAGAGTCTCCTAACTTATTTAAGTACTCTTCATAACTTATTATATGACGTCTTAAATTTTCAACATTTTTGCTTATTTGCTGGGCTGATTTTTCTATTCTAAAAGCTCTAAAACCGTACAAGACGGATTGCAAATAAGCAGAAAAAGTAGTTGGAGAAACTATAACTACGTTTTTGTCTTTATAAGCGTATTCAATAATGCTTCTGGTGTTTTCTTTAACTAAACCTACTTCATTTACCAATAAATCGTAATAAATGGGTTCTGCGGGAATGTACATAAAAGCAAAAGGCAAGGTTCCTTCCTTAGGTTTTATATACTTTGCTGTTTCATTAACTCTTTTTTTTAAATCATTTACGAAGTCTTTATTTAATTTTTCTTTTTCGTTTTCATCTTTTTCGTTCACTAGTCTTATATAATTATCGAGAGAAAATTTTGCATCAACCGGAATAACACCTTCTTTGGTAAAAATAACAGCGTCAGCAATACTTCCATCCTTAAAAGAATATTGCATTTTATAGGCATCGGGTGGCAAGACATTAGAAAGGACAAGTTCTAAACCGGCTTCACCCAAACTACCTCTTCTTTTTTGGTTTTTAAGAACTTGCTCTAAATTCTTTAACTGATCAGCTACATCAAAAACCTGTTTACTTGATTCTTTAACTTCACTAGATTCTCTTATTAATTTTTGAACAGAGTCTTGAATAGAATTATTTATTTCATTTATTTGGTTTTGGAGCATGATTAGTGATTTATCATCAGATCCTTTATCCTTCTTTTGGAAAAACATCCAAAATACACCAGCAAAACCAGCGATAACCAAAAATATTAAAATTATTAATAATTCATTCATGTTTTAATTTAAAGCAATAATATTTGCTATGTTCATTAATACAAAAAGAGAAACTATAAAACTAACCGTGGTAATAATATAAGAAATTGTTCTTTCTCTATAAAAGAAAACATTAGTTAAGCCAAAATTAATAATAAACACAAGGACACCCATTAAAACTAAGCTCCATAAATGATTTATATTTCCCATCATATCTACTCCGACGTAAGAATTTATATGGACTATGAGGGGCGAAGAAAGATTATCAATATTTACAATAATTAAAACTAAGCCCACTAAAAGAAAAATTAGGGAAAAACTTAAAAAAACTGTAAGAATTTTATCTTTGAATATGTTTACCATTGTTTTAATTATGGCCTATAAAATTTAATAAGGCAAAGTTTTAATTAAATTGACAATAGGCAAATTATGTTATAAAATATAAGCAGATTTTTAAAAATTAAAAAGAAAGGAGATTAAAAATGAAAATGATTGAAAAGATTAAGGGCTTTGTTAAAAGATTGCTTAAAGGTAGGATGAAGCTAAGGGAAAAAAGGAATTTATTTGAAATAGTAATAAATACTATTACAATATTTATTCTGATTATTGTTTATTTACTAATCGGTTTAGTTATAGCTGTACCCTATACTTACCTAGCCGGATGGGATGTTAACGTTATGCCTTCTACCGTAATGTTTTCACCACTTGTATTGGTCTTTCTTGGTATACTTTACCTTGCAGCTAGAGGAGAACGTTATTCTAAGTCAAGAGGTTTTAGAACGACCTTTTGGATTAGTGTTGTTTATTTTTTCCTCCCCGTTATTGCTAATGGAGTTTCAATTTTATTGAGATGGTTAGAGTTGCCTTACGGAGATCTTGTTTTTGAGCACCGCTACCAAACTTTTCTTGTTTTGCCGGGAATTATAATAATACTTCTTGTATGGGGAGTTTTGGAAAATATTTGGAGTTGGTTATTCAAAAAAGAGACCAATGATCAAATGCTTCAAGTGTAACTGTTTTTCAGAGATTTTAATAAAAATTATTCTTTCTAAGTCTCTCTTATGTTTAGAGGGACTTTTTTATTTGATTTGGTATTAAATTCGTTATAAATTTATATCTAAGGGCCCCATCGTCTAGTGGTTTAGGACGCTGCCCTCTCACGGCAGAAACACCGGTTCAAATCCGGTTGGGGTCACAAAATAAAATTACCCGCTGTCAGGCGGGTTGTTTTATTTTGAACCCAGGATTTGAACCGGGGAAGGGGTCGGGAAACGGAAGTTTCCCGTGGCGGAAGCACTGAAACCGAGGGGTTTCAGGGAGCGAAGCGACGTGAAATATCCGGTTGGGATCACAAATTATTCATAACTTCCTTTTCTTTCTAACCATTCCTTGTTTTGTCTAACAAGAATATTTTTTGCTTCGTCGGGGTTATTCATAATTTCTTTTACTATTTTCTCAAAACGGGCTGCCTGAGATGCTTTAACAAGAACAACGTCATCCTTTTTTATTTCATCTTGAAGAAAAAGACCTGCTTCTTGAATCTTGTTAAAATGATAAATCTTATTCTTTGGTATTCCGGCCTTACGAGCCGATTCAGCAATTATTTTCCCCCGCATACCAACGGTAATAAGAATATCAACTGTTTTTGCAGAAATCTTTCCTATTTTTGTATGAGCTTCAATTGTATATTTACCAATTTCAAGCATGTCACCCAAGACTGCTATTTTTCTCTTTGCCTCTAACCCTTTTAAGGTTTCAAGAGCATTTTCTGTAGCTAAAGGAGCGGCGTTATAAGTATCATCAATAATATAACTTTCTTTAATGCCGGGAATAATTTTCATCCTTCCTGATGGCGAAGAATAATTTGAAAGAGCCTCAGATATATTTACAAGATTAACTCCAAATATTAAGCCTATTGAAGCAGCTGAAGCAGCGGCATAAGCTTGAGATATTCCAAAAACATTTTCAATACGAACAGGAATAAAACTTCCTCCATAACCTAATTTAAAAGTAACTCCGATTAAGTTTTTATTAAAAAGAGTTTCAAAAGAAGTAATTTTAATATCGGCTTCTTCACTAAAACCGAAAGTGATGATTTGGGCTCTGGTTTGATTTTTCATTTCATAAACAGTAATATCATCAGCGTTTAAAGAAACAAAACCGGTAGCCGGAAGTTGATTTATTAAAATTGCTTTTTCTCTAGCAAGTTGCTCTTTACCGGTAAAAAATTCAACGTGGACCGGAATTTCTCCAACCGCAGTAACTACTCCTATTTGCGGTCGGGCAATATTAAGAAGATATTTCATATCTCCGGGCTTATCTACACCATACTCAAGAACAAGTATTTCCGGATATGAAGAATTTTTGAAAATAATTCTAAAAAAACCATAAATAACAACCTTAAGCCAAAAAAACCAATTTCCTGTTTTTTTCCAATTTCCTAATATAGAAAGAGGAAGACCAAGTTCATTATTAAAATTTTTAGCCGATGACCTTACTCTAAATTTTTGAGAAAGAACAGCTTCAATGGCTATTTTAGTTGATGTTTTACCAACATTGCCCGTGACCCCAACTATTTTGGGTTTATAACGGGAAAGAGTTGCTTTAGCTAAGCCTCTTAATATTTTTTTTAGAATTTTTATAAAAAATAATTTCACTCTCTTGTTGTTTTATTTTTTAAGAATTATTCTATTTCTTCTAAGTTATCCGGAGGAATTTGATAATAATTTAGAACAAATTGAGCTAATTCTTTAAAAGCGGGTACAACAGTATAGCCGGCTAAAACCACATTGGGTTTATCAATTTTTATAAGAATAACAAATTCAGGATCAGAAACCGGGCCAAATCCAACAAAGGTATGAACATATTCCTCTGAATAACCACCTTTTTCAAAATCAGGAATTTGGGCTGTGCCGGTTTTACCAGCAATTCTAAATCCCGGAATAGAAGCTACATGAGCTTTTTTTACGGCCGATTCCATCATTTCAGAAACTTGCCGTGATGATTCTTCTTTAATCACTCTTCTTTTAATGTACGGCTTACTTGCTTTATTGATGTAAGGTTTCATAAGAAGACCACCGTTGGCAATAGCTGAATAAGCATTAATAAGTTGAATCGAAGTAACGGCTGTGCCCTGTCCGAAAGAAGCAGTAGCAAAATCAATTTCTCGCGTGTCGTTTTTTGTTAAATTAGCTAAACTTCCCTCAACTTCATCGGGAAGATCAATCCCGGTTTTTTCCCCAAAGCCAAATTTTTTAATATAAGAAATAAAATCTTTGTGGCCAATCTGCTGCTCTGCATAAACAGCTCCCGTGTTTATAGAACGTTCAATTACTGTTGTCATAGAAATTTTACCGTAAGCCTTGTGATCCCAGTTTGTAATTTTTTTTCCGTTAAGAGTTATTGACCCCGAGTCGTAATAGGTGCTTTCGGGAGTAATTTTACCCGTATTAATTCCAATAGCCATAGTTAGCGGTTTAAATACTGATCCAGACTCGTAAACATACTGAACAGCAGGGTTAATAAAACTGCCAACAGGATATTTATTATACTCGTTCGGATCAAAGTTAGGTTCATTAGCCATGGCAAGAATCTTCCCGGTTTTAGGATCTTGAATAATAACCGAACCTCCGATCGCTTCATAATTTTCAATTAATTCATGAAGAATATTTTCTGACTCTACCTGTAAAGTACGGTCAATTGTTAAAAAAATATCGCTCTCGTCCTTTAAGGTGCTATTATACATTCTCTCAGCTCCATACAACCCCGTAGGTTCTGCATTTTTATCATTAACCCCGACAAAACCAAGAACATGGGATGTAAGTTTATTAAAAGGATAGTAACGATACTGTTTGTTGTTAATATATATCCCTTCAGGCTTAAGATTGTTTATGTCCCTGATTTGGTTATCGGCAGCTTTTTCAACTAAGAGAGAAAACAGGCTATCCGGATTATCTAGCTTTTTAACAATTTCTTCTTTTGGGATATCAATTATACTTGATAAGTTTGTAGCAGTTTTTTCTATATTCTCAATCTCTTTAGGGACAGCGTAAATTATAGGATACTTTTTATTAATAGCTGCAGGAATGTCATTATTATGCCGGTCGGTTAAAAAAATTTTTCCTCTTTGAAAGTAGAGTTTCTCTTCATACTCATTACGAGCCTGAACTCTTTTGAAATAATAATCATTGTTTTTTACCTGTAATTCATACAGGTTAAAACCAATAAGAGCAAAGAGGGTTAAGAATATTAAGTTTAAAAAAATTAATCTGGCGTTCATCCCGATAGTGTTAGGTTGTCTTTAGGCAACCGCTATTATCATTTATTTTTTTATATAATTTATTATTTTTCCGATATTCCATTGTTTTAGTATTTCACGACTTAGTCGGAATGTAAAACAATACTTTCGGGATCTAAGTAGTCAGGATTTTTATCCAAAACTAACCCGTGATCGCCGGCCATTTTTTCTAATTCGGTGGGATCAACAATTTTATAAAAATTATTTTTAAGCTCAACGTTTTGTTCTTCTGCTTCAGCAATTTCTAATTTTAGCTCTTTTATCTTATACCTATTATCAGCAACACCATTGTATTGAGAAATATAAAACATTCCTCCAATAATAGCGACTGCAAACATTAAAACTATAAAAGATATATTATTTTTCTCTTTTGGTTTTATAATAGTCATGGTTATTTATTAATAATTTGAATTGCTCTTAATTTTGCCGACCTTGATTTATTATTTTTCACTATCTCCTCTTTAGTAGGAGAAATTGGTTTTTTGGTTAAAAGCCGGGCAGTTTTTTTTGAGAGTTCTTTAAAGATTTCTTTAACGATCTTATCTTCAAGGGAATTAAAAGTTATAATTGCCGCCCGACCTTTATCCGCCATAATATCAGGTATGAGATTCAATATTTTTTTCAAACTTTCAGTTTCTTCATTAATGTAGTTCCGAAGTGCAAAAAATGTTCTAGCTTCCGGCCTAGCTTTAAAAAGGTAACTACTCGGTAATGAATTTTTTATTATTTCAGAAAGCTCTTTCGTTGTCCTAATGGGCTTGTTTTTTCTTTTTTTAACAATTCCATCAGCTATTCTTTCAGAAAATCTTTCTTCGCCATACTCCTTTAAAAGATTGGATAGCTTTTTGTAATCGTACTCATTTACCACTCTGGCAGCGGTTAATTTACTTGCATCTCCGTCATATCTCATAATGAGAGGTTCGTCCTTGTCATAACTAAAACCTTTTCCCGAAAATACTTGAATTGAGGAAAAACCAAGATCTAGAAGAAGACAATCAGCTTTTCTGTTGATATTATTTCTAATAATAATATCTGGTATTTCTGTAAAATTATTAGAAACTATAATTACTTTTACATCTTTTATCCCCTCTTCTTTTTTGTGTTCTGAAATTATATTTTTAGCTTTCTCTATAGATGAAATATCTCTATCTATCCCTAAGAAAATTCCTTCAGGGTTAATCTTTTTTAGGGCAACTTTAGCGTGTCCGGCTAATCCTAAGGTTCCGTCAATAAAGAATTCTCCCGGTACAGGTTTAAGAATCTCAAATACTTCTTTTAAAAGAACTGGTACGTGGCCACTGTTTTCTTTATCCATATCAACTATATTCCAAGCTCTGAAAGTTTTTCAGCAATATCCTCAGAAGATTCTTCAGTTTCCTTCTTGTATTCTTCCCATTTGTCTTTATTCCAAATTTCCACTCGATTATATAAGCCGGCAACCACTAATTCTCTTTCAAGACCGGCGTATTTACGAAGATAGTCAGGTATAAGAACCCTTCCTTGAGAATCCACATTTACGTCTACTGCACCGGCCAACATTAATCTAGCAAAAGCTCTTGAATTAGATTGTGATAAAGGAAGAGAGGTTAATTTTTCAGCAAGAATTCTCCATTCCTTGGTACTAAAAATAAACAAACATTTATCAAGACCTCGGGTAATAACTGCACCATCAGCAAAGTTACTGCGAAATTTAACAGGAACAGCTACCCGTCCTTTTTGATCAAGATTATGTTGAAATTCACCAAGAAGCATAAATTTATTTTAGGGAAACCACCGTCTCTGTTTTTGATTCTTTGTTAAGAACCAGGGAAAAGCATGGGTCGGACTTTTTTTAAAAAAACAGAGACGGTAGTTTTATTAGAAATGGGTTATCCACAGATTTGAAAGATATCCACATAATTATCCACATCTCCCCATTTCTGTTATTTATTGTACCACCATGACATTAGCTGTCAAAGCGTAAAAAAGATAAACTTATAAATTAAAAAACCCTTTAATAAGGGGGGAATTAAAATATAAGAAAAAAGTTATCCCCAGATTTTAGGAAATTTTAAAAATTAGCTATTCCCCACTAAAAAAAGAAAAAGGCTTTTGAAAAACCTTTTTCTTTAAAAAATAAATTATTTGGTTTAATTTGACGGGTTTACCACTCTACCCATAAACAAAATATTGCCGGTTTCCTTATCTTGAATTATGAAGACAAAAGGATGATCAGCTTTAAAATTGTTTGTTGGAGCCATAGCAAGCTCCATAACTACGGCAGTTGCCGCAGCCGCTTCCGTTCCTTTTTCATCAACTCCAATATAAGCTTGATGAATAACAGAGCTTATAAACAAATCTTTTCTTCCGGTTATTCCGGAAAAATCGGCGTTGCTTGAAAAAGCCGTAGGCATTCCTAACGAAGCTAGGGTTTCATTCATAAAATATTTTGTATCAAACTCAAATTTAGGAATTGATATTGAGCTTAATTCCGTTTCTCTCATCTGAGATTTATATTCATTTATTTTTTCTAATGTTAAATCAGATTCCACATCTTCAAGACTTTCATTTGGTAATAATATTAACATTGAAATTTTTTCATCTTTATAAGATAACTCTAATATTTCCAATTCTTCTGTTCTGGCATAATTAAACTTTTCTTCTTCAGGTTTCATTTTCATCATAGGCACTTTTATTGTTTCAGACGGACTAATATTAAAGTTTTCTTCGCGGGTATCAGATTTATCAAATTCCACTTTCCATAATCCTTTAAAATAAATTGCGTTAGTTAAAACAAGCCTTGTGTCTTGATTTAGTAACCCTTCTGGAATTAAATCTTTAATTTTATCCCTGGTTTGTTCTTCTATAAAACTATTTATAGTTTGCCTTGATTGCTCAAGTTCGTTTACAAAATCCAAAAGAGCTGCTTTACCTCCATAATAGTTTTCAATATTGTTGCTGTACTTATTTAACAAAGAAAAGTCATGCTGAATCCACAGAGCGTTTCCCGTGCTTAATTCATAATTTTTGTCTTTGGCGTTGATGTTGTTATAAACGGCGGCAAAATTAGGCCTTAAACTGTTTTTGTTGGGAAAATGGAAAACTGATTTAATTTCTTCAGCCGTCTCTCCTTCTGCTCCTTCATAAGTCATTGCCAAAGCGGAAGATATGCTGTAAGGAGAGTAAAAAATATTACCCTCTTCAGATTCAATTATTTTTTTATACGCATCAAAAGCAAAATTATTATTTGCCTCAATAACACTTTTTATCCCCTCTTCTGTTGAACCGGAATCATCCGCTTGGGGCGGTTGGTTCGGATTGTAAGGAAATACAAACAATCTAGCCGCAAGAACAACTCCTGAAAGGAGAATAAATATGATAAATCCTAATATAATTTTTTTGTTCATATATTTTATTATTACATTTTTTTCGGCACCGGCACATTTAAAACGTCGAGACCTTTTTTAATAACCAAGCCTACTCCTTTTGCCAACATTAATCTAGAAATCCTAAGATCTTTTTTTTCAGTTTTTACAATAGAAATTTTATTATAAAAAGTATTAAAAAGACTGGCTAATTCTTCCAAATAAACAGCTATGGTGTGAGGTGAGTTATTTTCCTTGGCAGTGTTAATTATTTTAGGGAACAACATTATTTTCTTAACTATTTCAAACTCAAGACCTTCTTCAAAAATAAATTTTTTCGGGTTAGAAAAAGAACCAAAAGAATTTTTATATTTATCTATTATTGAATTAATCCTAGCACAAGTATATTGAAGATAAACAGCAGAACCGGCTTCAAAATTAAGCATCCTGTCCCAATCAAAAGAAATGTTCTTTTCCCGGGATTGGGAAATATCATTGTAGATAATAGCCCCCACTCCAATTTTAAAGGAAATTTCTTCTTTTTCTTTATTGGAAAGATTTGGGTTTTTTTCTTCAATAACTTTTCTGGATCTTTCGATTGATTTATTAACAAGACTTTCAAGTTCTACGGCGGTACCATGGCGGGTAGACATTCGTTTTCCGTTTTCTCCCAGAACAAGACCAAAACCAATATGTTCAAGTTTTGTGTCATTAACAAAATCCAATTTTTTAGCCAAGCCAAAAAGTTGTTTAAAATAAAGGCTTTGTTCACTTCCGACTACATACAAAATATCATCAGGATTTAATTTATTTATTCTAAATTTTAATTGAGCCAGATCTCTTGAGTGATATATTGTAGAACCGTCGCTTTTTCTCAAAAGAAAAGTAGGAAAATTTTCAATTTCAACAATAACTTCATCCTCTTTTCCCTTTTTACAAAATCCTTTTTCTAAACATTCATCGGGAATATTTTTTGCCGGTTCTATAAAAAAACTTTCCCCGCCGTAATTATCAAAATATACTCCAAGTTTTTGATATGCTTTTTCAAAATCTTCAATACTTAACTTTCGAAATTTTTTCCAAAGTTTTATTTTTTTCCCATCCCCTTCTTCTAATTTTTTAAGGATGGATCGCGCCTCTTCTACTATCTCTTCATTATTTTCAGATTCTTTCTGAAAACGAATATAAAGTTTTTTAAGCTCTCTTATAAAATCGCTTTTACTTGCTGATAATTTCTTTTTATTATTTCCCCAAGTTTCATAAGCATAGATTAGTTTTCCAAATTGGGTTCCCCAATCTCCAAGATAATTATCACGCAAAACTATGTAACCGGTAGCCTCATATATATTAGAAAGCACCTGACCGATAATAGTAGAACGAAGATGGCCTACACCAATAGGACGGGCTACATTTGGTGAAGAATATTCTATTATGGCAAATTTATCTAAATTAATATTCGAAAAACCAAAATTATTATTTAATTCATTTACGTTTTTTAAGGTATTGTGAAAAACAACATCCTTTTTTATGAAAATATTAAGAAAAGGACCTTCTCCTTCGGCTTTTTCAAGATAATTAAAGTCGCCAGAATTTATTTTTTCAACCGCTTTTTTTACTTCCTCAGGATTACTTGTCAAAGTTAAATCAGCTTTAATATGTTCTGGTGGTGTTTGGATATCATTAAAAGAAATATTTTTTAAGATTTCTTTTATTTCCTGGTAAATCTTATAAAAAATATATTCGGACAGATTGGGAAATTTCTTGCTTTTTTTTCTTTTTTTAGCTTTTTTTAAAGCTTTTTTATATTTGATCATAAAATTTATATATTTTTAAAGGAGGGTTTGTTCTTTTTCTTTTATTTTTTTATCTTCCTCAATTTCTCTACGTTTTTTTTCTCTCTCTTCTACAAAACTATCATAATCTTCAAAAATTTTTTTCAACTTTATAAAACTTTCTCTAGTTTTTTCTAAAACAGAGGGATTTCTTAAAGCAGCAGCCGGGTGATATATGGGGAAAATAAGCCTATTGCCGAGCCAAAAAGCTTTGCCTTGATCTCTAGATATTTTAGCATCAGGAAGAAAATAATTCATAGCAAAACGTCCAAGAGGAACAATGATTTTAGGATCAATGATTTGAATTTGATATTTAAGGTAAGGTTTATATTTTTCTATTTCTTCGGGCAAAGGGTCACGATTATTAGGTGGTCGGCGTTTTACAACATTAGTAATATAAACATCTTCTCTCTTCCAATCAATGTCGTTAATTAACTTATCTAAAAGCTGACCGGCTCTTCCTACAAAAGGTAAACCCACCTTGTCTTCGTAAAAACCGGGAGCTTCTCCTACAAATAAAATATCGGTATCAGCTTTGCCATCACCAAAAACAAGAGTTGATTCTTGGATTGGTAAAGAATCATCTTTAATCATTTTCTCTTTTAATTTTTCTAACTCCTCTTTTGGGGTCATTTTTTTTAGAAGCTTTTTTGGTTAATAAACATTATAACGCCTAAATCAAAAAAATACCGCACTTTAGCAATAATTTTATTGTAACGTAAAGAAAATTAAATTAAAAACAGCCCAATAATGAGCTGTTTTAAAAAATGAGATTAATTTTTTTCTTTTACTCTAGAAAAAATTTTCATTTCTTCGGCAAGTTCTTCTACCGGATCTCTTTTGACGACACCTCTTTCAGGCGGCTCGTTGTCACACCTTGGGCAATAAGGAATTCCCCTATGCTCAACCTTACCGCTTCCAGAAAGTGGAAAAGGTCCATCATGAACTGAAATAGCTTGGTCTTTAACCAAAATTTCTGAACCGCAACGCCAACAGGCATAACTGAAATCAGGAAGTAAATAATACTTCCAATCTGTTTCCGGGTCAGGAATAGCTCCATACCTTACGGCCTGTTCTTTTATAACCTCAATATAAATAAGGCCTACTTTTATTGCTTCCTGAATTTTTTTGCGAACAAAAGTACGACTTTCCCAAAAAGCATCACCGGGCACGGTTTTGCTTGAAAGATCTCCGACTTTTGCCTCTTTTTTTACAGCCTTTTTCAGTTCTGAAATGGCTTTATTTTGGTCGTCAGTAAAATACTCATAAGCCTCTTTATACTGAACAATCTCCGGAAAACCTTTTTCTTTTAAGTTTTCTACAATCCTTCTAACTTCTCTGTCGGCTACTTCAAGATTAACTTCTGTTTCCATAACTAAAACCTTTCTTTTTAAATTATTAAAAATCCTTTAACAATATGCCAAAATATAAATAATTTGTCAATTTTCAAAAATGAAAAAAACTTAGATCAAGCTTAATGGGAGAAAAATAAGTTATCCACAATGTTTAATATGAAATTCTAACAATACAACATTATTCCTGAAGACATAACAAAGGAATTAGTTAGCAAATAACCACCAAGCTATTAAACGACAAAGGGGGTCGGGGAAGAGTATTTTCCCCGTGTTGGAAAACAGCGAAGCGCCAGAAAACGAGGGTTTCTGGGGAGGAGTAAAACGACGACAACTTGGGGGTGTCGGGAACCCCCACGTTGAATTATTCCTTGAAATATTTTGTGGGCACTACTGGGCTTGAACCAGTGACCTCTGCCATGTGACGGCAGCGCTCTAGCCAGCTGAGCTAAGTGCCCTAAAACCCTACTAAGTAGGGTTTTATTTATTCAAGAGCAATGGTAGCGCCGGCTTCTTCAAGTTTACCTTTCATTTCTTCAGCTTCTTCTCTCTTTACATTTTCTTTGATGTTACCCGGAGCACCATCAACAATGCCCTTTGCTTCTTGTAATCCAAGACCGGTTATTTCTTTAACCGCCTTAATTACTTCTATTTTCTTTTCACCAATTTCTTTCAAAACTACATTAACTTCAGATTTTTCTTCTCCTCCGCCTGCTGCTCCTCCCCCTGCCGGAGCGCTAGCAACTGCAGAAACCTTAAATTTCTTTTCTAAGAGAGAAACTAAATCAGCAAGATCAACAACGGTCATTTTTTCTATTTTTTCAACAATGTCTTTAAACTTTTCAGGAACTTCTACTTCTTCATCATCTTCTTCCTTGTCTTTTACTTTTTCTTCTTTTTTGTCTTCTGTTTTTTTCTCTTCTTGTTCTTCTTTTTTTTCAGAAGAAGCTTCTTCTTTTGCTTCTTTAGGTTTTTCAGCAGCAGTATTTTCTTCTTTTACTTCTTCTTTTACTTCTTCTTTTTCTTCTTCTTTTTCTTCCGTAGCTTCAACGGAAGTATCTTTTTTTTCTTCTGCCATATTTTTGTTTTATTGTTAGTTAATAATTTATTCGACTTTTTTGTTAAATTATTTTTCAGATATTGCCTTTAAGGTATATACAAAGGCGCGAATGGGACCAGAAATTCCTCCAACTACTTGACCCAAGAGAATTTCTCGAGAAGGAAGTTGACCTAGTCTTTCAAGATATTCAGTCTCATAAATCTCTTTTGATTTAATATCGTAACCTCCTAATATCTTGCTTTCAATTTTGTCTTCTTTAGTAAAATCATAAATAATTCCAGCCACGTCTAATATGTCGTTACCAAAAAAGGCAAGAGCAGTTTGACCCATAAAAGGTTTTATATCAAGCTTGATTCCTTTTTCATTCAAATAAAGATCTAAAATTCTACGCTTGATAACTTTTATTTCTCCGTTAACACTTCTTATTTTAGAACGGAAATCATTTAATTCATTTACAGAAATACCATTAAAACCTAAAAACAGGAAACCCTTGTTTTTTTCTACTAAACTATTAATTTCTTCTATCTCTTGTTTTTTTTGTTCCTTTGTTTTTGCCATATTTGATTTAGGTGTTAATAAAAAAATCTGCGACCTTTAACGCAGACAGATGGGGTGAAAAAATCACCCAATTATCCTCGGCAAGTCTTAAATGCTTGCTGTCTGCGGACTCAAGCTCCATGTTCTAGAGCTTTATTATGATAGACGATTAACTTGTTTTGTCAAATATTATCATATCTCTTTATCTAAGTCTTCAATAATTTTCTTAGCTTTTTCTGATAATTTTTTAGGCAAAATAGCATTAAAGAAAACATAAAGATCGCCTCTCTCATTCGAATCAAGTCTAGGCATACCCTTATTTTCTATCTTTAATTCATCTTTAAAGTTAAACCCATAAGGAATGGTTACGTTAATTTTTTCGTCTTTAATTCCTTCAATTTCTATTTTTTCACCAAGCAGAGCTTTAGTTATTTTTATGTCCTGTTGCATATGGAGATCCGCTCCATCACGCTTAAATTTATTATGAGGCTTTACTTTAACAACTACATAAAGATCTCCAGTTTTAGAACCTCTTTCTCCGGCTTCCCCGGCTTCTTTTACTTTAATAATTTGACTATCTTCAATACCGGGTTTTATGTTTATCAAAACCTCACGATTTCCCTTTATTCTCCCGTGAGCGTTGCATTTAGAACACGGCTTGTCAAAAACCTCTCCCTTTCCTCGGCACTCGGGACAAGCTTTAACTTGTGAAAAATAACCAAAAAAAGTTCTTTTTTCTTCCTTTATTTCTCCCTTGCCCTGGCAGGTTGGACAAGTTTTTGTTTTAGATTCTTTATCGTATCCACGTCCATCACATTTATCACAAGTGATAAATGTGCGGAAACTTAACCTTTTTTCTATACCACTAAAAGCCTCTTCAAGTGTAATGGGATGAATAATTTCAATATCTGATCCTTGAACATAAGTTTGGCGGCTTTTGCCAGCCCCTCCAAAATGTTCAAATATTCCTTCAAAAATATCAGCCCATTCACCTGACCCGCCAGACATATTTTCCCAATCCATACCACCAAAACCAAAACCGGATCCTCCTCTTTGGTTAAAACCTCCTTCTGCTGCTTGACCAGAAAAAACATGACCGAAACGATCATACTGTTGCCTTTTCTCTTTATTGGAAAGAACCTGGTAAGCTTCGTTTATTTCTTTAAATTTAGTTTCGTTACCTTCTTCTTTATCGGGATGATATTTGTGAGCAAGGCGTCGATACGCTTTTTTAATTTCCTCATCTGAAGCGTTTCTTGAAACACCTAATATTTGATAATAATCTTTAGACATTTTATTAAGAAATATTAATTATTTCTTTTTGTCTCGACTCTAAACTAATATGAGTAAAACCGGTCATAAGAAG
Organism: uncultured Candidatus Saccharibacteria bacterium; assembly: GCA_964639325.1. Taxonomy (GTDB): domain Bacteria; phylum Patescibacteriota; class Minisyncoccia; order UBA6257; family GWB1-50-10; genus DATGCT01. The sequence goes on along the minus strand of CAZXDO010000006.1, from coordinate 32,186 downwards.
GAGATGATAAATAACAAAAGCAATAAATTCGATAATTGGGTAAAGAATAAAAGCAATCCCCTTAATTAAAAAGAAAAGGATTAAGAAAACACCTCCTCCGGCAAATATTTTAGCTGTTGGCGAAAGCTTATCAACTCTATTTTCAATTGTGCTGTAAGCAAATTCACGAACTGTCTGATTATGATCCAATTCTCCAACAGCTTCTTCTATGTTTTCTTCTATTTGCAAAGCAGTTTGTTTTACAAGCTCTTCTCTTTGTGAAGGGGTTATTTCGTCAAGGTTGACACCTTTTTCTAATAACTCAATTTTAGATTTTTGAAGCTGAGCCCTTGCTGATTCCTCTAAATTTTCTTTGATGCTTAAATCTAAAGAAATACCGGGCAACCAAATTTCAAAAGCAGGAGCAATAAAATTTGCTACCTGATCAAAAGTTTGACGGCCCATATTATCGTTAAATCTTCCCAAAAAAACATAATTAAAATATAAAAGAATCATTATAAAAAGAAGGAGGCCGGTAAAAAACTTTGGGACTACACGGTGAGCGATGGAGAAAAAATTTATTTTTAATCCGTTTTCAATAAAAGAGCGCCCTTTTTTTGCTGCCCAAAAAGTAAATATAAATAATATTGCAAAATCAATAAGTAAAAATTTTATATTATCAAAAGATTTAGTAAAGGCGAGAAACGGAAGAAGACTCTGAAAAAATATAAAAATAAAAAGAATACCAATGTCATCTATTAAAATAACCTCAAGAACAAAAAAAATAATAAAGAAAAAAAGAGCAATTACTATAGGCCAAATACTGCCTAAACTACCAAGAACAGCTCCTTGGTTTAAAAAATAAAAAGAAAGGAAAGAAAATATTCCGGTGAGAAGACCAAGGGAAATTATTTTAATCGTTTTGGAGTTCATCCCACTGTAGTTAAATTTTTATTTACCAGATTTATTAAGTGAGATGAATTTTTTAAAAATTCATCTCACTTTTCTAAAAACACTAATTTTATGTTAAGAATTGTCTTCGGAGTTATCTTTCTTTTCTTTATTATCGTCCTTGCCTTCCTGCTCGTCAACCACTTTTCCTTCCTTATTATCTGAAGAGGATTTATTGTCTTCATACATCCCTTGCCCTATCTTTTGTATTTCTTTAGAAAGGTTTTCAGTATCACTTTTTATCTTTTCCACATCATTACCTTCCTTGGATTTTTTAAGCTGGTCTATATTTTCATTTATACTCTTTTTTACATCTTCTGAAACTTTATCTCCGGAATCTTTAAGAGATTTTTCAGCAACATAAATTAAAGATTCGGCTTGGTTCTTAGCTTCAATAAGCTCTTTCTTCTTATTGTCTTCTTCGGCATTGATTTCTGCTTCTCTTTTAAGTTCTTCTATTTTTTCCTTGGAAAGGCTGGTTGTAGCTTCAATTTTAACTGATTGTTCCTTTCCGGTGCCTTTATCGTGAGCTTTAACATTTAATATTCCATTTGCATCTATATCAAAGGTAACTTCAATTTGAGGAACCCCGCGAGGAGCAGGAGGAATTCCGTCAAGAATAAACCTAGCCAAGGTTTTATTATCACTGGCCATAGGTCTTTCACCTTGAAGAACATGAACTTCAACCGAAGACTGGTTATCAGAAGCAGTAGAAAAAACTTGCTTCTTTTCGGTAGGAATGGTGGTGTTTTTAGAAATCATTGGCGTGGCAACGCCTCCCATGGTTTCAATCGAGAGAGTAAGAGGGGTAACATCAAGAAGAAGTACATCTTTAACATCACCTTGCATAATACCGGCTTGAATAGCAGCGCCTATAGCAACAACTTCATCAGGGTTAATACCCTTGTGAGGTTCTTTTCCAAAAAGTTTTTTTACCTCTTCTTGGATAGCAGGCATTCTTGTTTGTCCGCCAACAAGGATGATCTCATCAACATCTTCTATTTTAATTCCTGCTCCTTGTGGAGGGTTGGCGGTGATAGTTTCTTTAACGAGATCAATTGATTTGTCAATAAGATCTTTTACCAATTCCTCAACTTTAGCTCTGGTTAATTTCATTACAAAATGCTTGGGACCATCTTCTCCCGAGGTAATATAAGGAAGATTTATTTCTGTTTCTTTAGCTGTTGAGAGTTCATGCTTTGCTCTTTCAGTAGCTTCTTTAAGACGCTGAATAGCTAGAGGATCTTTAGAAAGGTCTATTCCTTCGTTACGTTTGTATTCTGAAACTAAATAATCTAAAATTCTGCGATCAAAATCTTCGCCTCCTAGGTGGGAATTACCACCCGTAGCTTTAACCTCAATAGTATTATCCCCTATTTCAAGAACGGAAATGTCAAAAGTTCCTCCACCAAAGTCATAAACAACAACGCGTTCATCATTCTTCTTATTTAATCCATAAGCAAGAGCAGCAGCAGTTGGTTCGTTTAATATTCTTTTAACCTCAAGACCGGCTATTTGACCAGCCTGTTTAGTGGCCTGACGTTGACTGTCATCAAAATAAGCCGGGACGGTGATAACTGCTTCTTTGATTTTTTCACCTAGCTTAGCCTCAGCATCTGTTTTCATTTTTTGAATAATCTTGGCTGAAATTTCTTCAGGTTTATACCATCTGTCACCCATTTTTATTTCTACTCCACCTTCATCAGATTTTTTAATTTCGTAGGCAATGGTCTCTTTATCTTTTTGCACCGCTTTGTCTTCAAATTTATGGCCGATGAGACGTTTAACGGAGGGTATTGTGTTTTCGGGGTTAACTATTTGCTGTCTTTTAGCAATAGCGCCCACCAAACGTTCTCCTGACTTGTTTAAAGCAACAACAGAAGGAGTGGTGCGGTTACCTTCTTCGTTTTCTAAAACTTTTGGTTCTCCTCCTTCCATAACAGCGAAACATGAATTTGTAGTACCTAAATCTATACCTAATATTTTGCTCATAATATTTTTTTATTTTATTTATTAATTAATTATTTTTTAAACTTTAACCTTTAGAAACTTTTACTCGGGAATGTCTTAAAACCCTACTCCCTAGAATATAACCTTTTTCTGTTTCTTCAACTATCTTCCCCGGAGGCATATCCGCATCAACTCTTTCCACTGCTTCATGTATGTTAGGGTCAAAATCATCTCCCGGACTAACATCAATTTTTCTAAAATCTCTTCTTTTTAAAACATCTACAAGCTGATTTCTAATAAGCTCTACTCCTCTTTTTTCTATCGCTTCTTTTTTACTCATTAATATACTTAAGTCAAAACTATCTAAAACTGTTGCCAACTCTCTCATTAATTCTTCTTTTTCTCTTCGGCTATGAGTTTTAAGTCTTTCTTCTTCTTCTTTTTTGTAATTTATAAAATCGGCCCTGTTTCTTTGCCATCCTTTAAGATATTCATCACATTTTTCTTCACATTCCTTTAACTTCTTTTTTAAATCGTTAATCTCTTTCTGATCGTTCTCTATTGTTTTTTTATTTTCTTGTTTCATATTAGGTTAAAGATTTGTAATTTCTTCTTCAATTAATCTATATAAGCAAAGTAATTTACGGTAATCCATACGTCTGGGACTAACAGTCAAAAGAATAAATTCGTCGTCGCCGTAAACAAATCTTTCAGAAACAACTGACAAATAACTGCTTCTTGTTATTGGGTTCCTGCCAATATACACTTGTGGCTTCTCTTGAATTTCAATCTTATCTACTATTTCAGAAAGACGTTTAGGAAGCATTTCGAAATCTCTAATTATTTGACCAAGTTCTGATTTGGTTTCAATTTCAACTGAACTGAAAAGATCTTCTAAACCAGAGGCATAAAATTCATTTTGTTTTAACTGATATACGGCGTTAAGGGTGTTTAAATAATCAGCTAGAATCTCTGCAAAAACTTCCATTTTTTTAGCAACAAGCCTTTCAATTATCTGACGAGTTTTTCTTTCGGAAATATCAAATTCAAGATCTCTGGATTGAATATCTTTTACAAAAAATCTATATCCTTTGTTAGTAGGAACACGTCCTCCTGAGGAGTGCACCTGAAAAAGAAATCCATTATTGTCAAGGTTGTTTAATTCACGACGAATCATGGCCGGACGAATACCAAAATCATATTTTTCAAAAAGGTAATTTGAAGTTATTGGCCGGCCGGTATTAATGAAATCCTCAATACTTTTTTTGAGAATTAATTTTGTTCTAGAGTTCATAGCTAGTGTGTTCGGTTCTACTGAAATATTATCAATAGCACTTATGGGTGTCAAGTGCTATAAAACGTTTACGGACAAGCTACGGCAGTTGAGGTAGTATTTCCTCCATCCAAAACGGTTATTCTGTAACAAGTTCCCCCGGGTGAAGTTAAAATTAACCCTTTTGAATCATCTGAAATAGAAATATCACCGGATGTTTTTAAGCTGGCTCCCACAACAGGACCCGTTCCAATACCTACATTCCCTGAAAAATAAGCATCTTTCCATTTATTACTAGCGTTTCCTATGTTGTAAGAATTATTGATATTAGGAACTATGTCAGAATCAAAAGTAGCAGCAGAAACTCTTCCTACGGCCGTATTAATAGTCCTCTTAAACTTAGCTTTTTCATTTAAGGTATTGTAACTAACGGTAAGGTTAACCTGAACAAGAGAATAACTTCCGGGATTTTCATATTTCGTTACTTGAAAGCTATCTACAACAACATTTGAGTCAGTAAGAGGGATAGGAGAAAAATCCCCTTCTTTTAAATAAACAGTATCTTCTTCAAGATAAATTGTGGTTGGACTCAAGGTTGAAGAAGCCATTTGAAGAACTAAAGTTGAGGTAGATGTTCCTACGGGAACATCAATTATAGAAGAATTTCTAACATTTCTTTGAATAGTGTTTTTAACAAAAGAAACCTGGTTGTTAACTTCGTTAACTGCTGTTTGGCGCAGATTAATTTGGGTAAAAACTATAAGAATACCAACCATAAAAACAGAGCTGGCGGCAAAAATAGCTACGTAAATTAAAAGCTCAATAAGTGAAAAACCCTTCTTACCTTTTTTATTTTTTATAAATTTCATTTATCTTAATTCGTAATTAATACTTCTATTTATAGTATATCCTATTTTCAACTCTCATATCAAAATAACTAATATCAGAAAAATCAGCTCTTTCTTTAAGGGTCTTTATTATTTCTTGTAAATCACCGGGAACAAAATTAAGACTAAATAATAATTTAGGACCATCAGAAATAACAACTTCCCACTCACTTAAATCCATTTCACGAATAGCCGAAGATTTAATATTAAAGCCGCTTTCTTTTATTATTTTAATTGTTTTCAATATATTATTAATCCATTTTTCTTTGGAAAGAAATTTTTCTCCAAAAACCAAGGGGCGGTCATTAGTATCATCTATCCTAAAAATAAGAGAACCTTTAACAAAAGGAGCCGAGGCAAAAATACGTCCTGATTTATCAAAAGCAAAACATAATTTTTCCGGTTTACAAATAATGCCGCTTAATTCTTTTTCTTCTACCAAAATCTTTACTTTACGATCAAATAAATCTACGTCTAAATTAATCTGTTCAACTGAAGGAAGAATGTTGTTATTAACTAAATTCTCTTTTTTGCCTAGAAACCAAAGAAGTATATTATCTGGACCAAGGTAACCAAGATTTTTTCTTTCCTTGATTATTTGGCTTGATAAAGAAGAAGCTAAAAAATCGTTTGTATAAAATATAGAGGCCTTACCGGCTTCGTCTTCAGGTACAGTTTCTTCCTTATGGTATTCACTTGAGTATTGAAATTCAAAAGTTTTTACATTTAAGACATTAGAATAAATTAAAAGATAAAGAATACCGCAAACCAAAAAAATAAAAGCTATGAAAAGTAGAAAACGAAAAAAAACCTTTAACCTTGATTTCTTTTTATTTTTTAGAAACATAGCCTTAAATTAAGTTCAGGTAGTTGTGATGGTAATAATAATTAATAAGATTATTTAATTTCTTCCTTGCCCACATAATTCTGGAGAATTTTTGGAACTTTTACGGTACCTTCTTTAGTTTGGTTGTTTTCTATAATGGCTATAATAGTTCTGCCAATAGCAAAAGCGGTTCCATTAAGCACGTGAACTAAATGAGCTTTATTATCTTTCTTTGATTTATATTTAGTATTAACTCCCCTTGCCTGAAAGTCGGTGGTATTAGAACACGAGTGAGTTTCTCTATATTTACCCTCAAAAGGAAACCATGTTTCTACATCAAATTGACGAGCATCAGCCCAAGTCATATCACCCGTACAAATTTCCATTACCCTATAAGGAAGTTCTAATTTTTGCATTAAGCTCTCTTGAATAGAAACTATTTCTTTTTGCATCTCCTCTGAATTTTCCGGAAGAGAAAAGACTAACATTTCAATTTTATCAAATTGGTGGACCCTAAGAATTCCTCGAGTATCTTTTCCGTAAGAACCGGCTTCCCTACGAAAACAAGTCGAAAAACCAACGTATTTTAAAGGAAATTTATCTTCATCAATTTTTTCATTCATATGAAAAGGTCCAATAGAGTGCTCAGAGCTCCCAACTAAATAAAGGTCGTTGTCTTTAACATAAAAAGCATCTTTCTCGTCAATAAATTTTCCCTTACCCATCTTTATCATAATTTCAGGCCGAACCATTACAGGGGGGATGATAGGAGTAAAACCTTTTTCAAGGAGCGTATCAAAAGCAAGCCTAACAAGAGCAAACTCAAGAATTGCTGCGTCACCCAGCAAGTAACCAAAACGCCCTCCGGAAACTTCAGCAGCTTTTTGAGTATTAATAATGTTTAATTTCTCTCCTAATCCTATGTAACTTTTGGGTTGGAAATCAAAATTAGGTTTTTCGCCAACCTCCCTAGCAACAACGTTTCCAAAATCATCCTTACCTACGGGAACATCTTCAAAAGGAATATTGGGAAGATCTTTTAAGAGATTGTCTCTTTTATTCCTTAATTCATTTTCTTCTTTTTCTATTTTAGATATTTGCTTTTTTAAAACCTGAGCTTGAGAAAGAATGTCTTCATTTTTTTTACCATCAGAAAGATGAATATTTTTAGTTATTTTATTCTGTTCGGCTCGAAGGCCATCAAGAGTAACAGTTTTTTCTCTCCACTTTTTATCAAAATCTAAAACACGATCGACGAGCTTGGGGTCAATTTGTTTTTTTTCAACGCCTTCCTTTATTTTTTCCGGGTTTTCTCTGATGAAGTTAATGTCCAACATAAATTAGTTAATGGTTAATAGTATTATTTTTAATTCTTTATTTTTCATTTTTAGGCTTTATTGTGGTGAAGGTAATTACTTCTCTTATATTTTTAGCTCCGGACAAAAGAGAAACAAGACGATCAATGCCCATTCCCAAACCGGCAGCAGGAGGCATACCATACTCTAGGGCTTCCAAAAAATCATCATCCATTCGGGAAGCTTCTTTATCTCCTTTTCTAAACCTTTCTTCTTGCTCTTCCATTCTTTTTCTTTGGTCCAATGGATTGTTTAATTCAGAAAAACCATTAACAAGCTCGGTCTTAGCGGCTATTAGTTGAAACCTTTCAGTAAAAAGAGGATCTTCTGATTTGGTTTTGGCAAGCGGAGAAATAACTTTAGGGTAATCAATAATAAAAATAGGTTCTTCTATTTTGGAGCGAACTTTTTTCTTAAAGATTTCATCAATTTCAGGTGTATGAATTTTATCTTTGTCTTCAGGGCTATATTTTTCAATAATTTCAGCGTATTTTATCCTAGGCCAATTACCGGTAAGGCTTATTTCTTTATCCTCAAAAACAACTTTCTCTATTCCAATATCTTTAATTAAATCTTTCAACCACTTTTCTAAAGAGTCCATAAGGCCTTCATAGTTTTGGTAAGCCCAATATAATTCAAGCATGGTGAATTCAGGGTAATGATCTCGGTCAATACCTTCGTTTCTAAAATCTTTTCCTATTTCATATATCTTTTCAAACCCCCCAACAAGAAGCCGTTTTAAATAAAGTTCCGGGGCAATTCTTAAATAAACATCTAAATCAAGAGTGTTAAAATGTGTTTCAAAAGGCGCTGCTAAAGCCCCACCGGGGAGAGGTTGAATAACCGGAGTTTCAACTTCTATGAAATTATCTTCTTCAAAACTTTTTCGAAGGGCTCTTATTATATGTGAACGCATCAAAATCTTTTCTTTTGATTCTTTGTTGTAAATAAAGTCGAGATAACGCCGGCGGTGCCGTTCTTCAGAATCTTCAAGTCCAAACCAAGAAGAAGGCCAAGGACGCAAACTTTTTGTGATCATTCTGGCTGAATTTGCCATAATACTTTTTTCGCCTCTTTTTGTTTCTCCGGGAAAACCGCACACTTCAAGAAAATCTCCAACATCAACCGTTTCTTGAAGAAGTTCAAAATTTTCAATGTTATCTTTGTTTAAAACAATTTGTATTTTTTCTGTAGCATCTTCTAAATCAGAAAAAATTATCCCTCCTTGGTCACGCCAGCTTCTAACTCGGCCGGCAAGACAAAGAGAATTACTTTTTTCTTTAAAATCTTCAAAAGAAGTAATTACATCCTTTATAACCAAATCTCTTTTTATGCGAGAAGGATAAGGATTTGCCTCTTTTTCATATTTCTCAAGTTTTTTAAGCCTGTCTTTTATAAGATCTTCGAGCATTTTTATTAAAATATATTAGATTTATAGAACAATAATAACACAGCGCCCCCAGGATTTGAACTAGAATTAAGTTTAGAAGCAAAATAATAAGCAATTTCAAGACACGACGAGGAAAGTGTATGCGGAGCATACATTGACGAGGAGTAACGAAGAAATTGCTTATTATTTTGCTTCCCTTCGGGCGGAACAATTTTGTTTATCTTCTGCGTTGCTCGTCGCTCGCGTGTTATCTAACACCCCACGCTCCTCGCGCCTTGAATATTAACAAAATTGCTTTCGCTAAATTGATTCTAGTTCAAATCCTGGGGGCTGAACCTGTCAGTCCATATTTCTGACAGGTTATTTAGCTGATTAAAAAATCCTTGATTAACTTATCTTTTTAATTTTGAACACTCTTTTATTTTTAGGAGTTTCAAAAACAACTTTATCCCCCACTTCACATCCTAAAAGTTTTTTTCCAAAAGGTGATTCATTAGAAATTTTTCCTTTTGAAGGATCTGTTTCACTGGACCCAACAATAGTATAAACTTTTTTCTTTTTATCCTCTTCAATTTCAACTTCAGAGCCAATTTGTACTTTTTTACTATCAGATTTTTTAATAATTTCTGAATTACGAAGAGTTTCTTCAAGTTTGTTTATTTTTTGGTCAAGAAGAATTTTATCATTTTTGGCTTCTTGGTATTCAGAGTTTTCAGAAAGGTCACCAAGCTCCTTAGCCTCTTTGAGGCGTTTGGCTATTTTTCGGCGCTCTTCATTTTTCAAGAGTTGAAGGCTTTCTTTGAGTTCCTTGTATTTTTCTTTTGTAAGATATGTTTTTTCCATGAAGTAAAGATTAGTGGAAAACAATTGTTAATGCAAGTTTTTTTATATAAAATCTTGTTTTTAGTTATTACTATTATTATACCAATTTAGTCCTCGGTTTTTGCCATCCGATTGAAGTAATACCATGAAAAGACGTCGTTAGCTACCGGAACCGCATTTAACCCTCCCTCTTCTGAGTTTTCAATAAGAACTATTAAAGCAATTTCAGGGTTTTCGTATGGAGCAAAACCAACAAACAAGGCATTGGTTTCTTCGTTTCCTACTTGAGAACTGCCTGTTTTAGCAGCAACATCAAAAGGAAGGTTTGAGAGATGATAAGCGGTTCCGTACGGTTTGTCGGCTGCGTCTTTCATACCTTTTCTTACGTGAGGCAAGGCACTTTCTATTTCTTTACTTATGTCTTTAAGAATTTCTTCTTTTTGATTTTTAGCAATACGAAGTTTATATATTTTTCCACCGTTAGCAACAGCCGAGATGTAATTTATTAATTCAAGGGGCGTAATCATAAGATTGCCTTGACCTATACTGACGTTATAAGTATCTCCCACCCTCCAAGGTTCTCCATATTTTTCTTCTTTTTCTTTAACATTAGGAAGCGAACCTGAATCTTCTCCGGGTAAGTCAATTTCCGTTTTTTTGTCAAGGCGGAATTTTTTCCACCACTCATTTAAGCGGGAAATACCCAGGCCTTCTTGGTCTTCAAACCCTCCTCCAATGGTGTAAAAATAAACGTTACTTGATCTGGCAAGGGCAGAATATAAATTAACCCAACCATGAGCCTTCCAATCTTTAAAAACAGAAGGGTTGTTGGGGTTGTAAGGATTAGAAACAACAAGCCGCCCGGTAGAAAGAAAACTCTTTTCTGGATTAACTATACCTTCTTCTAAGGCAGCAATAGCATGAAGAGGTTTAATGGTTGAACCGGGGTTATATAACCCACTCACAACCCTATTAAAGAAAGGCTGGTTAGGTTGGTCAAGATAATCAACAGGACTACCTATTTCAAACCCGGGAATACTTATAAGAGAAAGGACTTCTCCATTTTGGGGATTTACAACAACGCCTACACCTCCTTTTCCTCCAACATTTTTTATTTGTCTTGAAAGGCGATCATAGAAATATTCCTGTAATCCGGCATCTATAAAGAGATCTAAATTTTGACCCATTTTTGCTCCACTAACCACTTTTTTATCTTCAATTTCCATATGGGCGTTAATGTAAGCAATTTCTTTTCCGCTCTGGCCTCTGAGATTTTCGTCATATAAAAGTTCCAAACCTGATTTTCCAATTTCGTTTTTTAAAACAAAACCCGGATTTTTCTTAATATCTTCTTTGGTTGCTAAACCAACTATTCCTACAAGATGGCTAAATACCTTTGAGGAAGAAGCTATTCTAGTAAATCCTGATTCAATTTTTATTCCCGGAACATCTTCGGAAGAAAGAGTAATTAACTCTTCATGGCTTATATTCTTTTCCAAAAGGAAATTACCAAGCCGCCAATCGTAATTTTCTATATCCTCTGATAATTCTTGAAGATCTATATCTAAAATTCCAGAAATTTTATTTAAAACTTCTTTTCTTTCCTCAGAGGATTTGGGGAAAGAACGAGGAGATAAGAAAACGTGGAAAGAGGCTTTGTTGTCAACAATTACATTTCCGAAACGGTCTTTAATAACTCCCCTAGGAGCCGGCTCAATATCAGATTCAGTAATATTACCAAAAGCACTTCGTTCGTATACTTGGTGATGAAAAACGCTTATATTAATTAACTGAAAAAAAATCACTAAAAAAATTAAAATAACTATTCCAAAAAAAACTTTAAAAACTTTATCGTTAAGAGGAATTTCCAGAAAGCTGTTTTCAACCAATTTATCAGAAAGAATGTCTTCGAGATTTATTTCGTTTTTATGTTTCATAATGCAAGCCTATTTTTTTAAAAAATCATTAAAAAGAAAGAGGAATAACTCACCTAAAATAAGATTATAAAAAACCTCACCTAAAACAATAGACCAAATAAAGAAACTTGATCCAATAAAATAAAAAACAGCATAAAAAAGAAAAGTAGCTAAAACGACAACTAAAAAGTAATCAATAAAAATATTTCCTGATAAAAAATTACTAATAAAATTTGAAATAATTCCAAAAATAAAAATAAGAATTACCCCCCAAACCCAAAAAGAAAACCATAAAAGACTGACCGCAACAAGGAAAATTCCTATAAATAAAACTATTTTTGAGCCTTCATTTTCTTTCAAGGATAAAATAAGGAAAGCAATGAGGGTTAAGTTTGGAACAATACTTTCTATTTCAAAAAAATGATTACTTTGAAAAAGTAATAATAAAACAAATACAAAAATTAAAGTTGATGTTTTGGTAATGGAGTTCATATTTGCCATAAAACAAAATTTTTGTATTTTAAGAACCGACGCTTAGAAGTTTTGTTCATTTAAATTCATTGAGAATGATAACTTCTGTAATTTCGTCAATACCGTAAGGAATCTCAACTAAAGCCGTATACCATGTTTCTTCAGAGCTCTTTTTTATATTTTTAACTTCTCCAATAATTTTTTCATAAGGAAAATCTGGGGAAATATTAAAAACAAAATCACCTTCTTTAATTTCGGAATCTTTAGAAATAAGCTCTAGCTTAGGAACTTGCCCGCCTTTCAACACTGCTTTTATTTCGGGAACTTTTAAGGCGACGCTTGATTTCCACTCAGGGTTAAATATAGTTTCAATTTCAGATTGGTTATCATAAACTGAAACAACTTTACCTAAAAGATATTTACTAGGTGTTAAAACTGGAGAATTAATCTTAATCCCATCATTTTTTCCAAGATTTACAACAATATATTCCCTATCATTAAAGGGGTAACGAGAAAAAACTTTAGCTATCTCGCCTTCACTTTCGTCGGAGCTACTGTTTCTATATTTTTGAAGTTCAAATTTAAGATATTTATTTTCTTGAATTAATAATCCACAATCTTCGCATTTCCCCGCAAAAGAAAAACTTGCCAAAAATACTTTTACATTGTTAAAAGTTGAACTTAAACTTGTTTGGCCATAAAAAACTATAAAACCAACAAGAAGAATTATTATAAAAGTAGTTATAATTGTGGTGGGTTTCATAATTTTTAGATATTAAATACTTTTCTCCAGAGGCAAACATCGCAAAAGTTTTTTTAAAAAACTTAAATTTCTTTTAACGAGGCATCAGTTAAAAGATGGGAATATTTATCAAACTCTTCAGCAATAACACCGGACCCGCGTGCAACGCAGGTCAAAGGCTCATTTATAACATGAACATCAACACCTATTTCTTTTTTAAGCAGATCTTCTACACCCCTTAACATACTTCCTCCTCCGCAGACATAAATACCATTGTGATATATATCTCCTACAAGCTCCGGAGGGGTAATTTCAATAAGATCCTTAAGAGCGCTGACTATTTCTTTTAATGGTTGAGAAAGCTTGGATCTAACCATAGTGTCCTTTATATCTACCTCCCTGGGCAATCCACTTAAAACATCCCTTCCCCTAACGGTAACTTCTAATTTTTCTTTTCTAGGTATTGCCGATCCAACAGCTAATTTTATTTCTTTGGCTGTTGGTTTGCCTATATTTAATTTCAATTCATCTTTTACTCCTTTTATTATTTCGTTGTCAAAAAAATTACCGGCAATTTTTAGACGTTTAGAAACAACAATTCCATTCATGGAAATTATTGCCATATCAGATGTTCCGGCTCCAATGTCTAAAATAAGATAAGCAGTGGGTTCAAAAATATTTAAACGGATAGAAAAAGCAGCAGCTAAGGGTTGTTCTAAAAGATAGACATTATTAACGCCTGTTTCCTTCAAAAGATCTATAACAGATTTTCTTTCAACTTCCGTAAGATTAGTCGGAACAGAAACAACAACATCGGTAAATAAAGACCAAGGAATATTTTTATTTTTTAGAAACTTTCTTACCATTTCTTTAGCCATATCAAAATCAGCAATAACTCCGTTTGCTATGGGACTCATGGCTGTAATGTGGGAAGGGGTTCGAGAAATCATAGCTCTAGCCTTTTTCCCAACGGCAATTACCCTATTCGTCCTATTATTAAAGGCAACAATAGAAGGCTCATCAATAACAATTCCCTTTCCTTTTAAATATATTTGAGTTGTTTCGGTTCCTAAATCTATACCTAAAACTTTTTTAAACATAATAATTAATTATTACTTTTTTATGGTTTTAATGGCTTCTTCTAAACTAACCAAACTTTCCTCCTTAGAATCACGCCGTTTTATTTCAACTTTGTTTTCGTTTAAAGTTTTTTCACTAATAACCAATCGCCAAGGAATACCTATAAGATCAGCTTCAGCAAATTTTTCCCCTGCCGATGTTTCAGACCTGTCATCGTATAAAGTTTCTATGCTTGAATCTTCAAGTTTTTTATATATTTCTTCTGTATATTTTTTAAGGTTGTCTGTTGGTTCCCCTATCATAAGAAGATGGACCTGAAATGGGGCTACCGACTGAGGCCATATTATACCTTTTTCGTCGTGAAATATTTCTACTATAGTTCCCATCAATCTCTCAATCCCTATACCATAAGAAGCCATTATTACGGGTTTCTCCTCTCCAGATTCTGAAGTGTAAGTTAAACCAACTGGATCGGAAAACTTTGTGCCAAGTTTAAATATATTACCTACTTCTATAGCCCGTTTTTCAGCAAGATTTTTATTGCCACACTTAGGGCATGTTTCTTGTTTGTCTATAATTTCCTTATTTACCGCAATATTACATTTTTCACATACATAAATAGTATCTTCACCTATTTCAGAAAGCGTTTGAAATTCGTGGGAATATTTTGAAAAACTACCACCAGAAGCGAAGGTTAAATAAGTAATATCTCCCAAACCTACTCTTTTAAATATCTTATGGTAGCTTTCGGTTACTTTGTCGTAATACTCATTAAGAGAATCTTCATCGGCATGAAAACTGTAAAGATCTTTCATAGTAAACTCCCGACCCCTTAAAAGACCTGATTTGGGACGTTCTTCATTTCTAAATTTAACTTGAATTTGGTATAAGGATTTAGGCATATCAACATAAGAATCTATACCATATTTAGCTAACGGTGCAATTACCTCTTCGTGAGTTGGGCCAAGACCCCATTCTTTTCCGTTTTCATCTGTAAACTGATACATAACACTACTCATTCCGTTCCAACGATTAGTGGCTTCCCAGACAGAACGAGGGTGAAGGGCGGGCATAATAATCTCTTGACCTCCTACAGCATTCATTTCCTCCCTTATTATGTTTATTATTTTTTCACGAACCCTAAAACCCATAGGAAGCATAGAAAAAACTCCGGCCATTAATTTATCAATAAATTTAGCCCTAATTAAAAGCTTGGCGTTTACTGCTAACTCGCCTTTAGGATCATCTTTTTGTGTCTTAAAGAAAAGGTTAGATTGTCTCATAGTTCATTGATTACACTCACTATATCAGCCAATTTGCGTATTGGCAATATAAAACAGCTCAAAAACTATTGAGCTGTTTTCTTTAAAAAATTACAAACCTAGTTCCTTAATCAGAAACAGATTTAATATAAATAATATTAACTAGATCTCCTTCTTTTGTTCCGTAAACAGAAACTCTTTCTCCTATATAAAAATTGGGATTGTTTCTAAAATTAGAACATGATTTATTATCTTGACTCATATCACAAATACTAAAATCAGTCATTTTAAGGATGGTGCTATTTGCCGGAGCGCCGGGCTTTTCGTAAACAAGGTAAACAATTCCCGGTTCACTACCGGGAGCGTTAATGCTTATATTCCCTGTCTCAGAAAATATTTCTAAATTTTCTTTAACAAGAATAATTCTGTCGGAAGTTAGATTATTTTCATCACCTTTACCTACAGAAAAAATAAGGTCGCCTTTTTCTATATTTTCAAAAGTTATCTTTTCTCCGCTTTGGTTAAAATAACTTGTATCATCTTTTACGGTTATACCAAAAAAATTACTAAGAGGACTGTTTTCTCTTGTAACAGAAATCATTCGGTTGTCCATTGCTATATCAAAAACTTCACCGGCGATAGTAACTTTAGCTTCTTCGGAGGTGTCTGTTTCTTCATTATTAATAAGATTTATCAAATAAAGGCCTCCTACTATTAAAACTGCAATTATTATGAAGATAAGAGTTTTTTTCACGCTTAGCTTTAATTAAACTTCACAGGAACAATCAATTCGTCATCGTTTTCTGAAAGACCTGAAGGATTATCTTTTTTAAGGATTAGGGTGCCTTTCTGCGATTCAGGTTTTTCAAATTCAAGAACCGCCTCAAATTCAACAAAATCTTCTGTCATCCAATCATCTTTGGCAGAAGCAATTGCGGTTCCTATAACATTTCCGTCTTCATCAAGGAGCTCTATTGGAAAATCAGCTTCAAAATACCAGTATCCTCTAGCTTCTCCGGAAATATTAAGAGGACTTGATATTTCTTGGTTTGGGCGAGGATTGTTTATAAATATAAAATCAACTTTTTCAAATTCATTGCCGATATATTCTGAAAAAAGATCTCCTTCCGGAACTTGGCACTTTCGAGGGTAACTTTCCATAACCGGATATCCGGCTTCAACACATTCCTCAAAACTTGATATTTCAGTAATTTTTTCTTTTTTAACTGAGTTAAAATAATATATACCGAAGATAACAAGGGCAATAATTACAACTATTAAAATTATTTTTTTCATATTTTTTATTATAACTTAAATTTTATTATTTTTTAACCTTTTAAAGAATAAAATTACCGATATCTTTTATGGTAACTATTATCATAAGCAAAATAAGAAGAATAAAGCCAAAAGCATTGGCTGCCATCTGAAACTTATTGGAAACCGGAGAACCTTTAATCTTTTCAATAAGAATAAAAAGAAAACGACCTCCATCTAAAGCCGGAAAAGGCAAAAGATTAATAATAACTAAATTAAGGGAAATTATGGCAATTAATTGAACTAAATATATTAGGCCTATTGAACCGGCTTGTTTAGTGATGACAAATATACCAACAGGGCCAGCAATATTTTCAACAATATCCGGATTAGTAAAAATGCCGGTAATAATATTATAAAACCCAATTGCTATTCCTTTTAAGAGTTGCCCGGTGGTTTTCATTCCTTGCCAAATGGCACCGAAAAAGCCTTGTTTTTCTATGCCCATATCTACTAAAGCAATACCAATACTACCCTCTCCTGCGGGCGGATTTTTTCTTGCTAAAAGCTCTTCTTTAAAGGTTTCATTATCTCTCTGTATAGTAAGGTTAATATTCTCCCCTTTATGATTATTTACAAATTCAATAAATTTATCTGTAGAAATAGGACTGGATAACAAATCTTCTCCAACACTTGCTTCTAAAATAATATCTCCCCCTTCAAGACCTGCTTCTTCTGCGGGAGAGCCATCAGCTACAGAAGCCACACCCATATATTTAGGAGCTCCTACCATAAAAACTAAAGAAAGGAGAACGAAAGCAAGAACTATATTCATAAAAACACCGGCTAAGAGAACTGCCGATCTCTTTAACCACGATTGGTAAGCAAAGCTTCTTTTAAAATCCGAAGAAGATGCATTAACCTTAGTTTCATCTTCACCATATATTTTTACAAATCCTCCAAAAGGAAGAGCATTAATAGAATACTCAGTTTCTCCATATTTTTTAGAAAAAAGACGAGGGGGGTAACCAAAACCAAATTCATCAACTCTTATACCAAACATTTTAGCAACAAAAAAATGGCCTAGCTCGTGAACCAGGATCAATAAAGAAAGCCCGATTATTACATAAATAATTATCATAGATTAAAGACTAATCTCTTCTTTTTTATTTTCAAATACTTCTTCTATTTCTTTATTAGCTTTCTCGGTCTCTTCTTGAATTTCTTTTTTGAATCTAAATTTGTCATCTTCGGTTATTTCTCCTGATTTTTCTCTAGCATCAATTTCCTTGTTAACTTCATCTCTCAAGTTTCTTATATTTATACGATATTCCTCAACTTGGTTTTTAATATATTTAATAAGCTCCTCTCTTCTTTCTCTGGATAATTCGGGGATAAAAACCTTAATAACGTTTCCTTCGGTATTGGCCGTAAAACCTAGATCAGAAGAATTAATAACATCACTAACCGATTTCACGGCATCACCGTCCCAAACTTGAATTATTATCTCCCGCGGAGGGCGGATTTGAATAGAGGCTAAATGGTTAAGAGGGGTTTTGGTTCCGTAATAATCAACTTCAAGATTTTCAACCATAGCAGCGCTAGGCCGATTAGCCCGAACACTTTTTAATCCTTCTTTAAAATCGGAAATAAGTCTGCTTATTTTCTGTTTAAAATTATTAATATTATCTTGCATTAAGTTTTAATTATATAGTTAAATATTTTTGTTATCAATTGTCGGAAGTTTCTCGTTCAAGACAATAACCGAAATAAGTAGTTATTTCAATCCCCCTAATAACGGTTTCAATATAAGGACTTCTACCGGAATTATCTTCCAGGTTAAGCTGTTTAGAAATTATATAACCTTCCGGTTTTGTAGGCTGGTAATTTTCATAATCTCCTGATTCTATATATTCCGCATCATAAGTAACGCAACCTTCAGAATCACAATGAGCGATTACTGACTCTTCTTTATTAAGAAGAGTAAATTCAACTTTGGGAGAAGTTTCTTTACATCCGGAAGGTGAGCAAGTTTGTTTTGTTTCAGGAAAACATACGGTAGTAAAAGAGGGAACGCTGTCTACTTTTAAAGAAAAAGCTTTTTCTGACGCATCTTTTTCAGAGTCATCAATATTGAATTGATTTTTAAGGTTATTAATTACTTTTTGAAGGAAATTGTCTTCCTTAGCTTCACTTTCAGTTTCTTCAGGGCTTGCCTCCCCTTCTTCAACGGATTTAGAAACAAGGTTTTTAAAAAATTCAACATCGGCTTCTTTGTCTTCGTTCTCCTTGCCGCTTTCTATTTCTGTACTAGTTGAATTTTCAGAAAAAATATTTTTAATTTTTTCTTTCCATTCACTAACGGTACTAGAATCATCAGTTTCAACCTTAAAACCCTCTTCCGTTGGTTTAGGAAGATTGCTAGGAGTGCTTCCGGTAACAAGAAAAAATATGGCCGCTCCTATACCAACAGCAAGAACTAATCTAAACAAAAAACTCATTATTTACTAATAATACCACAAAAAATAACTCCTTTATACTTGCTTTATCCTAGCCTTAATTACTTTATTCTGAAGTTTAGGATTTAAGTTAAAACGTTTTATTTCTTTTTCTTTGGCAATGAGCCATTTTAAGGTTTCTGTATTTTTTAATTTATCTTCAATAAAGAGGGATAAAATTTTATCTTCAACAAATTTTTCAATATTTTCCTCGCTATTATTTTCTTCTTCTTGGTTTAGTAAATTCAGAGCTTTTCCCAAGTGTCCAAGTGATTTTTCTGTTATTTCTTTTGCTTTTTTTTCCGGTGTTTTAAAATCTTTAACTAATATATTTTTTATTTTTTCAGAAGAAAGATGGGAGAAATAAATTTTTTGAAGGCGGGAAACAAGAGGAGGAAGTAAAGATTGAGGATTTTTAACAATAAAAATTAAAAGATTATGAGAAGGAGATTCTTCTACAATTTTAAGAAGACTTGCTTGGGCTTCAGAGGTCATGTTTTCGGCATCGTTTATCACCGCAATTCTTTTGTTAGAATGAAAAGGTTTTTGAAAAAGAAATCTTTTTATTTCTTTAACTTTATCAACGCCTATTTTACCCCCTTCTTCAGATTTTATAACAAAAGTATCAAGAAGAGGTTTTTCAAGAATTTCAAATTTTCCGTATTCTAAAAAATAAGAAAGGTGTTTTGTAAAATGATATTTTCCTATTTGAGGTTCACCAAAAAAAAGATAAGCGTGGCCAAGATGAGCTTTTCCAAGATTTTCACGGGAAATAATATTCTTGAAAAAAACCTCTTTCTGTTTGTGCCCGTAAATCATAGGATTAGGAGTATTTGTTCAAAAGAGTGCGTTGGTACACATTAAGATGGCTTAAAATCGTGGCAGTACCCTTAGAAACACAATAGAAGGGATGTTCGGCTCGATAAGTCGGAACTCCTAAAGAACGATTAAAAAACTCGTCAATTCTGCGAAGTTGAGAACTTCCTCCGGAAAGAATAATTCCTTTCTCCATAATATCCGCAGCTAACTCAGGGGGCGTAACATTAAAAACTGACTGGACTTCGTTAACTATATTAACAAGGTGGGAATTTATAGCTCCGGCAATTTCGTTGGAATTTATTACCAAATCCCTAGGAAGACCTGTTCCAAGATCCCTTCCTCTTATTTTCATTTCCATATCGTCTTTGCCGTTAAGAGCTGTTCCTATATTTATTTTTATATTTTCAGCGGTTGATTCACCTATAGCAAGATTATACTTCTTTTTAATATATTCGGTGATTGATTTATCAAAAAGGTTTCCGGCAACTCTTAGGCTGGACCAGGCAACAATACCTCCTAAAGAAATAACCGCTACTTCAGTAGTGCCTCCTCCAATATTAACAATCATATTCCCTTCAGAGGAATGAATAGGAATACCTGCCCCCAAGGCAGCGAGAAGGGGCTCCTTGACTAAATAAACATTTTTGGCGCCGGCTTCTTTAGCGGCGTTCATAACTGCCCTAAATTCAGTAGAGGTAATACCCGCAGGGACGGAAATAACCACATCGGGCCTGAAAAAATTAAAGGATCCAACACTCTTCCCAATAAAGTATTTCAACATTTTTTGGGTGATATAATAATCAGCAATTACACCCTCTTTTAGCGGGCGATAGGTAACAATATTTTCTGGGGTCCGGCCAACCATTTCTTTTGCTTCAGCTCCCACGGCCAAAACTATATTTTCGGGTTTTTTAATAGCTACAGCGGTTGGTTCGTTAATAACAATCCCTTTATCGGGAAGAAAGACAAGAGTGTTGGTGGTTCCAAGATCAATACCTATTCTTCTAATAAACATTTTAAAATAATTAAATTAAAGTATTTTCATTTTGCGCTTTAACCCCCTAAATGTCAATTATTAGCACTATTTTTCACAACAAACCACACCAATTAACATTTCAAGTTATCCACAACAACTTGGGGGTGTCGGGAACCCCCAAGTTGATTACAAAGGTGTTTTTAAAACAATAGAGAAAACTATCGTTTTCTCCATTGTTTTGCTCTGCGGGCTCCTTTAAGGCCAGGTTTCTTTGACTCTTTCATTCTCGGATCACGAGTTAGAAATCCTCGTTCTTTTAATTCTTTTCTCCATTTCTCGTTATGCTTAACCAAAGCTCTGGATAGTCCGTGACGAACAGCTTCAGCTTGGGCGTTTGACCCTCCGCCTTCAATCTGGACGGTAATTTTAAACTTTTCACCTAAAAGTTCAAAAGGAGCAAGAGCTGTTTTTTCTTGCTTAGAAGTAGAGAAATAATCTTTTAAATCTTTTTCGTTAACTTTAAAAGTTCCAGATTTAGAACCGGGATATATTCTTACCCTAGCAGAAGCAGTTTTTCTTCTTCCAATTCCTTCTATGTATTTTTCTGTTTTTTTATCAACCATATTATTATTTATCTTCAATAATTAAATTTTGAAGTCTTTTTTTAGCAAGTTTATTTTTAGGAAGCATAAGGCGAACGGCGTGCTTTAAAACCCATTCAGGTTTCTTTTCAAACATTTTGGAATAAACAACTTCTTTTAAGTGGCCTAAACGTCCGGCATGTCTGTAATAAATTTTTTGTTCTGCTTTTTTACCGGAAACTTCAACGTCTTTCAAGTTCTCTACTTTTACCTTAACATCACTTAACTTACTTGGATCAAATGAAGGATCATTCTTGCCTTGTAAAAGCATACTTATTTCAGTAGCTAAACGTCCTAGCTTTTTACCTTTGGCATCTATTGTGTATTCTTTTGTTTGATTTTCTTTTTTCATAATTTTATACAAATTCAATTGTTGCCATTTCGGCCCCATCATTTACCCTTCTTTGGGCAAGCTTGGTTATGCGAGTATAACCCCCTTTTCTATCAACATAACGAGGAGCTATCTCATTTTGAACCTTAAGGGCAAAGTCTTTAGGAATAAATTTCATAATTCTGCGAAGATTAGAAACGTCCTGTTTTTTTCCGTAAGTCACAAGGCGTTCAACAAAAGGACGGAGCTCTTTAGCCTTAGCTTCTGTTGTTTTTATTTTTCCATACTTTACAAGACTAACAGCCAAAGTATTAAGGAGAGCTCGGCGCTGCCCTCTTTTTCTTTTAAGTTTTCTTCCTTTCTTTAAATGACGCATTTTAATAAATAAACTTACAAATCAAATTATTTCTTTGTTGTTTTTTTAGTAGTTTTTTTATTTTCAGTTTTCTTGGTTTTCGGTTTTTCCTCTTTTGTTTCTTTCACTTTTTCTTCTTTTACTGTTTTTTGCTTTTCGGCGGGCTTGCTTGATGCAGATATTTTTCCATAGTGGTCGCTTAAAATATTTGAAGCTTGATGAAAGGCTCTAGAGGGAGAAATTGAACCATCAGTTTCAATAGTTATCTTGAGACGGTTATAGTCAGTGTCTTCTCCCACACGCATATACTCAACATCAAATTGAACATTTTTTATGGGAGAGTAAATACAATCAAGAACAATAGTGCCGATAGGCAAACGTTCGTTTTTTCTGTCTTCAACCGGAACATAACCAAGACCTTTATCAACTGTTACCTCAATATCAAGTTCGGTTTTTTTATCGGTTAAACTGGCGAGATAAAGATCTTTGTTAACCACTTCAACTAAAGTAGTTGATTCAATGTCACCGGCTTTTACATCTTTTTGTCCTTTAACTTTAAGTTTAAGGGTTTGCGGTTCTTCTGCTTTAAAGTTAAACCTAACTTTCTTAAGATTCATAGTAAATTCAACTACATCCTCCATCATTCCGGGAATAGTTGAAAATTCGTGTTTTACACCTTTTATTTTAACTTGAGAAATTGCTGCACCGGGAAGAGAGGAAAGTAAAACTCTTCTGAGCGAGTTGCCAATAGTAGTACCATATCCGGCATAAAGGCCTTCAATATGAAAAGTACCAACAGTATCTGTCTCTTTTACTTTTTTAACCTCAACGGTATCGCTTAAATACTTATATTCCATATTTTTAAATTATTTATATTTATTTATTGAGATTAGCTTTTTTAATAAAAACAAACAGATTTTTATAACTGTTTGTTCCTTATCGAGAATAGAATTCTCCAACAAGGTTTATATCAAAAGGAAGAATTGCATCTTCCTCTGGTTCCCCAATACACTTCCCTTCTTTCTTGTCAGTGTCAAGTTTTAACCAGTCCGGTGTTTTATTTTTTTTGAGACGGGTATCCAAATCTTCGAAAATTTTACTTTTACTTGATTGGGGGCGGATACTAATAACATCACCTTCTTTAACATTATAAGAAGGTATATTTGTTTTACGACCATTTACCATAATGTGTCCATGGGAAACAATTTGGCGGGCAACACGCGGTGAAAGAGCAAAGCCTAAATAATACACAACTCGATCAAGGCGTTTTTCAAGAATAGAAACTATTTTCTTAGGATCCCCGGCGTGTTTTTCGAAAATATTAGACATTTGTTTATTGGTTAACCCATAAACAATAGCTATTTTCTGTTTTTCCATAAGCTGGCGCCCGTATTCAGAAGGGCGTCTTCTTTGTTTTTGGCCATGTTGACCGGGCGGGAAAGGCCGGCGAACCATAACACATTTATGAGAATTACACCGTTCTGCTTTAAGAAACAGTTTTTCACCTAAGGCTCTTTCTTTTTTTTCTTTTGCTCTTTGTCTCATAATTTTTTATTCTATACTCTTCTTGGTTTTCTTGGTCTCGGACCATTATGTGGAATTGGGGTAATGTCTTCAATAGAGGTAACATCAAAACCCTTAGCATTTAAAGTTCTTAAAACTGAATCTCTGCCCGGTCCTATTCCTTTGAGATAAACTTCTACCTCAAAAGGTCCTGTTCTAGATATTTTTTCAGCGATAGCTTCAGTTACTTTAGAGGCAGCAAAGGGAGTGGCTTTCTTGGGACCCGAAAAACCAAGCGATCCGGCAGACATCCAAGTAATAATATTGCCATTCTCATCAGTAATACTTATAAAGGTGTTGTTGTAAGAAGCTTTAATATAAACTCTTCCTTTTTGAATTTTCTTTTTTTTGGTTCCAGAGCTTACTTGTTTAGCTTTCTTTTCTTCAACTTTTCTTGCTTCTTCCGCTGTCTCCTCTTGTGTTTTTTCAATAATTTGTTTTTTTCCCATACTAAATTAATAAAATTTACTTAAGCTCGGTTTTACGTTTTCCGCTTCCGGCTGTTCTTCTAACATTTCCTCTTACAGTGCGGGAATTAGTTTTTGTCCTCTGTCCATGAAGGGGTAATTTTCTAGAGTGGCGGTCACCACGGTAGCTATTAATGTTTTTCAACCGACTTACATTTTTTTTGTGATCTTGTCTAAGTTCACCTTCAATTACATATCCATTGTCAATCAGTTTCTGAATTTTAGAAACTTCTTCAGGCTTTAAATCCTTAGTCCTTTTTTCTTTATCAATACCAGTTTTTTCAAGAATTTTCAAAGCATTAGAAATACCTACCCCAAAAAGATAAGTAAGAGAAATCTTTATTTTTTTATCGTCTGGTATATTAACACCGCTAATTCTCATAGTTTGTTAAAAAATTATTACCCTTGGCGCTGTTTATGTTTAGGATTTTTACATATAACATAAACTCGGCCCTTTCTTCTCACGACTTTACAATCTTTGCATATTTTTTTTACTGAAGCTCGTACTTTCATAAATAGTTAATTGCTCAATTATACACCTATATATTCATTAATTACAAGGAAAATAAGAGAAACAAATCAAAAATAATTTGTTTCACTAACCAACACCTAAAAGTTTCATTTGTTAATGTTTAAAGGCGCCGAACTATTCTTCCTCTTTCACTGTTTTCTTCAGGCATTTCTATCTTAACCTTGTCACCCGGAACAACTCTAATACGATGCATCTTCATTTTTCCGGAAAGATGAGCAATAATCTCCCGTTCATCTTTTTCGAGTTTAACACGAAATTGAAGACTTGGAAGAATCTCTGTTATTTGCCCCTCAACAGTTACAATATTATCGTTTTTTACCATTATCTAAATTTTTCACTCGCTGGTTTTATTATAAAACCAATAAGCTATGTTTATAACATTAATAATGAAGAGGGATAAAGTCAACCCCTTAAACACCAAAACTAAGTAATTTTTACTTTAATTCTATATTTACCTTTTTAGGATTTTCCGGAACTTTACTCACCCAAAAAGGCCATAGAGTAATTCGGGCTTTTTCCAAATTGGGAATTGAAAAAAGTATTGGTTTTACCATCTCTTCAGTTTGTCCGATAAGTTGAGCCTTAAGGTTGTCTTTATTTATTTTAGGTTCAACGACAAAAGAACCATTAATACTAAAAGATATCGATTCCTCATTTTCTCCTGTTTTAGCCTCGGAATAATTAACCTTGCTTTCTATTATTTGAAAATCAAAATCAAGAGGAGAAGAATTTTTCTCAATTAAAGCTTCTTTTAAAGTTTTCTCTTCAAAAACAAAGGCTTCTGTTTTGCCCTCAGCAAAGATGCTGAAATTGCCTTCATCATCGGCTCTTTCAGAAAAATCTATTTTAGTAATTTCAAACTGGCGAGCCGGTTCAAGTGATTTAAAGTTATCAGAATAAGCTATCATTATCTGGCTTTCTAAAGAAGATTTAAGAATTTCTTTAATTTCCGCCTCGGCTTTTTCCAAATCTTCTTCTGTGGGAACTTTGGATATTCCGGAATATCCTCCACTCATAGAGCTAGCAGTTTTAGCATAAAATTTATTGTAGCGATCGGTAAGACCGGCCTCTTTAAAGCCCGGAATGGTCCATTTTTCTTCAGAGTCTGAATTAATATTATATTCTTCCCCTGCTTTATCAGCTGTAACAGAAACTTTTATCTTGGAAGGAAGTATTTCCCCGCCGATTATTTCAGCTCCGGGAACGGTTACCTTTTCGTCAAGGCGAAACACTTTGCCTTCCGAAGAAACAAAACGAGTAGTATCCACAAGTGTCTGGGGAGCAGAAGAATACTCATTGTATATATATAATTCCCCGGTGGCTTTTTTTTGAATCTCTTCCTCTCCGGTGGCCGGAAACTTTTTTTCAATGTTTTTAACAGCGGTTAATAATTCACCGGGAATAATAATTTCTTCTTCGCCGAGAGCAATTTCATAAACAGAAGCTGAGGCTATTATGTTTTCTTCAAAAGAAAGAGGTGATTTTTTTAGAGTCACCTCAACATCGGCTTTAGGGAGAACATTAACAGCTAAAAATCCAAGAAGTATAAGTAAAGTAAAAGTTCCGGCCAGAACTAAAGAACGTTTTTTTCTGTTTACCGGCTGGATTGCTTTTCTTTCTTTTTTTTCTTTCCTTTTTTCTTCTTTTAGAATCTTTTTAGATTTAGGAGCGTTAAAGAAATTATAAGCCTTGTCTTCCTTTTCCTTTTCTACCCCCCCTTCTTTCTTATAATCTGAGGTTGAAGTTAAGATACCTTTTTTTCTTCTAGGAATAATATCTGAAACAAAATGTTCTTCCCTGCCAAATATAGGGTTTATTGCATCAAGACCAACTCTTTCTGCAATTTCTTCAATATAGGGATCAACTGATTCTATTAAAATTTCTTTACCCTCAATAAAGGATTTTTCTTTAATGGCGTAAAAATTGTCTATTGAAGATCTTAAAACAGATCCTTCTGGAATATGGAGGACAATTTTATCTCCTTTTCCTTTTTTTATTTTATCTATTACCTCTTCAAGGCTTTCTTCAGGTTCTAAAAATATTTTGTGTTCTTTATCCATTGTATTTTTAAGAGTGAGGAACAAGCCACCTTGATCTTCTTCTTAACATTCTATTTAAATTCTCATAATGGGGTGAGAAAAGATTGGAACCAGCTAAGACCAAAGCAGAATTATTTTGATTTAAAAAGAAATCTTTCTTACTGTTTTTTTTAATAATAACATTAAATCCCTTAGATTCCAGAGTTCCAATAATATCAAAGTGTTCTGCTTTATTATATTCCCCAAAAGCTTCTTCAAAAAAGGGCTTAGGTATATTAACTATTATTTTCACCTTCCTTCTTTTAGTAATGCTTTTAACTGTTTTATTCAACTCATCAAGGGCCGGTTTTATTTTCTTTTTTACGGCTTGGCTAAAATTTTCTGAAAGACGACCGTCAAAATACCATTCAAGAATTTGGCAAGCAGATTCTTCGTTTATCGAAAAGTTTTCGGACACAGGAACAACAATTTTTTTTACTCCCCAAGGATACTTTTCTTTGTATTCAAGGGTCTTGTCTTTAATTGAAAATACTTCCGTATTGTTGTTTCCGGAATGAACAAAAAAATCAGCCGGTGAAGATAGAGAAGAAATAATAGCAAAGCGTTCTACCGCTTTTAAGTTATGACCAAAAACCCTTAAAGATTCAATATATTCTAAAGAACTTCTAGGAATAAGAGTGCCTCGAAAACGAAAAGTAACTTTTTCTCCTTTAAAACCAATAGGGCTAAGGATGTTTTTTGATCCTAAAAATACTTCTTTTATTTCAATTTCTGAAAGAACTATGTCTAAGTCAGTAACATCCATTTTCTTAGCAGCTTTATTACGATGTTCGTTTAAAAATTCCCAAAGAACTTTAAAGATAATTTGATCCATTTCATTTTCAGTAACTTCCCTATTTGGATGAAGCCTTCCTATAGTTATCTCTTTTTCTATGGTAGTGGCGTGTTTGGAATCAAGAGCAAGAACGACGTAAGGAGCTGAAAATGTTTTTTTAACATTACTGAGATCTGCAACTTCATCCGC
The DNA here is from genome assembly GCA_964639325.1 of uncultured Candidatus Saccharibacteria bacterium. Taxonomy (GTDB): domain Bacteria; phylum Patescibacteriota; class Minisyncoccia; order UBA6257; family GWB1-50-10; genus DATGCT01. The sequence goes on along the minus strand of CAZXDO010000006.1, from coordinate 4,783 downwards.
ATCAAGAAGAATTAATTCATTTGATTTACTAAGAAAAACACTTGAAATTCTAAATTTGGAATCAAGTTGTTCAACGACAAGATATTTCCGATCATTTTTCATATCCGGTTTTATTATATCAAGAAAAACACTTTATGTAACAAAAAACCAACTTGGGGGTGTCGGGAACCCCCAAGTTGTTGTGGATAACTTTTTAACTGAAAACAGCTCAAATATTGAGCTGTTTATTAACTTTATTGGGTTATTTATTAATATTTGATTACAAAACATTAAAATCCTTTTACTTTGTCCTTTTTTGATCTCCTGAAATATTTATCATAAAGGAAGAATAAAATAACAAGGATTATAAATAATATAAACATGGCTATTATATTTTTCCCGGTACCTAGAGTAAGAAGAGTAGCTGCAGTTAACAAACCAGCAGGAAGACCGTTAGGAAAATTATCTTCTTCTGTTAGTTGAGTGACAAGATCCTCTATTTCAGATTCACCTACGCCGGTTTCTCCTGTTTCTTCTGTTTCTCCGCCACTTCCTGTTGGTTCTCCTTCACCGGTTTCGGGAACGGTGCCTTCACCGGAAATTATTCCTTCTGTAGGAGTTGTTTCTTCTTCTTCCTCCGAAACGGTGAAAGTGTATTCCTTGCTAACAGTGTCCGGAGAAGCCCACGAAACTATACGGTAATAATAAGTTGTCCCGGGTTGAAGATTGCTAAGGGTAACTAGGTGATTATCTTTTTTTCCTTCACTTTCTTGTCTAAATTGATAGCCATAATTAGGAGCAGGACCAAGGTTGTTTTCAGGAACAGATTGGGTTCCGTAAACTACAGCCCCGTTAGTGGCAAAAGGTTCATTGTTTTCATCGGTAGTACTCCAACCTAAAACCTCTTCCCTTTCACCTGTTTCTTGAGAGATTACTTCTAAAATGGATACGTTTTCAATATTTATTATTTCTTCTTCGTCAGGAGAACGATATGCGCTGCCTCCTCCTCCACCGCCTACAGGAGTAGGTTCGGTTATGTATTCTTCACCACCCTCAGAGGTTCCTTTTATTGTTAAGGTGTAAGTGTATATACCCGGACAAAGGTTGGGAACAGTATTTATTTTAAGCTTGGGATAGGTTGTATTCTTTTTTATTTCAAAACCTGAAGCTGTGGTGGTTCCATTATTCCATTCGCTGGAAAAATTAAAAACTTTTTCATTTATTAAAAATTGAGCTGTAATTCCATCACCATCAAAAGGACCGTTTCCGCAAGTTCCTTTGTAGTCAATAGAAAGAAATGCTTTACCTTCTAAAACCTTACCTGTAGAATTTTTCATTTCCAAATCAGCAGTACAGCTATTACCGCTGTATTTAATATTACATTCTTTATTTACAACTAAAGAAAGACCACTTTCTGCGTGAGCTAAAGCAGTAAAAATAATCCCGCTAAGGACAAGTATTAAGCTTAATGTTGCTAATTTGTAAAAGTTGTTTTTCATTTATTCAGTTAATTTTACTTTGGTATAAAAATTGCCGTTGCACCTACTTATTTTATAAGTACATTCAGAGCAAAGTTTTTTAAATTCATAGAAAAACCGGCCAATGTTAGTTGGGTTTGTAGAGGCATTTATTGAAGGAAGAGAGTAATCAGTTAAGTCACTAGAGAGATTAATTTCAGTTTCAGCTAAGTACAAGGGGTTACTCCCCGAAGTATCACTGTTTTTGTAATAACCAAATCTAAGACGCATTGAGGGGGTTGAGGTGGAAACTGTATTATCTCCACTTGCCCTTACATAAAAATTAACTTTAGGAAGGTAGTTGAAACTCACTCCGTTTAACTCTCTTGTCTTAAAAGTTCTAAAATCTCCATCTATTCCAAAACTTCCACAATCAGGAGATTTTTCGTTAACAATTAAAAGCTTTTCAGAAAGAGGTGAACCAATATAAAACTCCGGAGGAGAAACTTTACTGCTTCCTTCCGCCCTAACATAGTATTCCAAAAAAACAGCAAAAGAAGTTGTTGCTATTAAAAGCAAGCCAATTCCTATGATTAATTTAATTTTATTATTATTCATAGCTTTAGCAGAGGTGAGTCCGCTTTTATATTAATAAAAATGGACTCGCCTCTGCCCTCGCAATAACGAGAGCAGAATTTCCAGCTTTATGTTAGTTAGTTACTGGTTTTATTTTTGTACTTACTTCGTAATCACCCGGAGCAAGAGCTATATCAAGAACATTCTTAACAAAGAAGTTTAAGATTCCTTCACCAAGATACAAAGCTTCTCCGTTGTCAATATCGTCATAAGTAATCAGGTCTGTTTCGTAGAGATAGCTATCCATGTTGTTCCAATCTACCACCTTGTCTGTTCCGTTATAATCATTGGTTGGAACCAACCATATTTTCGCTCCACGGCACAATTCATAATCATCATCCTCTTCATTGTCGCAATAATTTGCTTCAGAAGAACCATTCCAATCTTCAGGATGAGGCAAATCCATACCCAAGTTTTTACTTCCTTCAGCAGAAATATTTCCTTTATCATCAGCAGTAAATTCAGCGATTAACGCTCCCGGGTTATCTCCACCGAAATTCTCAAATCTATCTTGCTTATCGGCATAGTAAATCAAGGAGTATTCTCCACCTTCATCAAGTCCTTCGGCTTCAAATTCGTAATTGAATTTTGAAGCTACCAATTCGTAGGTTAAAGTTCCTGTTGCACCTTTTGGATCTGGGTCCCAATTTTTATCTTTTTGGGTTAATTCCAAAGTACTCCAGTAAGAAGTTTCAACTCCTGGTTCGTCGTGATAAGTAGCACCACAATAACCTCCGCCAACTATACACTGGTTGGTTACAAATCTAATAGGAGCAGTAGTTTCTGAACTGTTCTCAAGATTGTAATTTTGAGTGTAAGTATTTCCGGCTATAGCTGGAGAGTTTCCAATGGTATATGTTTTTGCAATATCTCCGTTTCCAAATTTTACTGACTGCTCTACATCACCTTCACCCAACATAGTGGTGTAAACAGTAAGGAGGGCTGCTGAGGCGACTCCAGCTACCAATAAACCAGCTACAACCATTCCAATGGTGCTTCCAGTAACAAATTTCTTAATTTTAGTAATTTTATTCATGCTTTTCCTAATTTTTAAGTAATTCGGACCGTTTCCCGTCGGCCCGAGCCCGACCTTTGATACTTATTATAAGCATCTCCCTATCTAAAATATATGTCAAGTAGATTTTTAAATTTAATGGTTTAAAAATAAAAAAATAGCTTAAATAAGCAAAAAGTATTAAATCAATAAATCCACTAACCTCCTTAAAATTCAAAAAATGTGTATAAAAAACCAACTTGGGGGTGTCGGGAACCCCCAAGTTGGTGTGGATAACTTTTATGGTTTTTTATTGAAGCTTTTCTTTTACAATTTCAGAAACTTTTCCTCCTTCAACTTGATTACCTACTTTTTCCATGACTTTACCTATAACCCTTCCCATATCAGAAATTTCCATAGCACCCGTTTCTTCAATTGCTTTGTTTACTATTTCTTCTATTTCCTCATCTGAAAGCTGTTCCGGAAGATATTCCTCAATTACTTCAAGCTCGGCTTTTTCTTTTTCAACCAAATCCTCTCTCCCTCCTTTTTCAAAACTTTCTATAGAATCTTTCCTTTGTTTGGCTTTTCCTTTTATTACTTTAAGGGCTTCTTCATCTTCTAAAATTGATTGAGCTGTTTTTCCGGTTTTTACAGCCTCGTTAGTAAAAGCGGTAAGGAGATCTCTAATAACCAAAACTTTAGTTTCTTTCTTTTCTTTCATAGCTTCTTTTAATTCTTCTTTAAGATTTTCGTGTATATTTTTCATAATTTTAATTTATTTTAATTTTCTTTTATTTTAACATAAAAAATACTTAGTTTTTATTAAACAACCTTTTAATTTCTTTAAAAACATCTAAATACCTGTTCTTTAATAAGTCCGGAACAAACTTTTTTCTTTCTTCTTCAGTTAAATCTAAATTAATAATTTTGTTGATAGGCCAGGATTCAAAAAATAAAGCTTTTCCTTTTTCAATTTTTAAATTATTCAGACCATCTTCATATCTATAGGCATAGATTGACCTGAAAGTATTATTCTCTTTTCCCGTAACTTGATCATGACTATCTTCTCTTGTCTTAACAATGAAAATTAAGTTTTCTGCGTTAATTTCTAAACCCGTTTCTTCTCTTAATTCTTTTATAGCTGTATCTGCATAACTATCACCTATTTCAACATGACCTCCGGCTGAGGCATCTAGCAAGTTGGGATAGGTGTCTTTATCTTTAGCTCTGTGCTGAAAAATTATTTCTCCTAGAGGGGTGTAAAGCCAAACATGAACTTCCCTATGTAAAAAACCTTCTTTATGAATTTCTTCTCTGTCTTTAACACCTACTACATTATCGTTCTCATCAACAATATTTAATTTTCTACCGTCGCTCATAAATTTATTTTTATCAATTTAAAGAATATCTAAGATTTCTTCTATCTTATTTGCTTTATTTATAACAGGGTGAAAATAAAATACAGAACGAGACAGATAATTACCTATTATATAAATTTTAGGAGCGCCTTCTTGCAAAGCTCTTTGCATGGCTATACCTAGCTCCGTATGCATCCCTGTTCCCATTTCATCGCTTATGAGAATAAATAAATCACATTCATTTATAGCCCTCTCAACTTTTAAAGAAAATTCTTTTGATCTTTCTTTGTTACTGTCATAGGGCTTGAGTCCTTCATACTTGGTCCAATCAAGAGTGTTTTTATAACCTTTCTTTT
>CAZXDO010000005.1:0-12761 GCA_964639325.1 uncultured Candidatus Saccharibacteria bacterium | reverse complement strand
ACCATTGTAAAAAGAAGGAAATTCTACAACTTTCATATCTATCAAAAAAAGTCTTAACCGAGCAGGAGAAAAAATTTTTATAAAAGTTGAAATGATGCTGTGTCCAAAAATCGATTTCCCAGAACCCGTTGAGCCGGCCATTAAAATATGTTCTAGGTCAACCAAGTCGACCAATTTGCAGTTTTCTTATATTCCATTACATAGTTAAAGGGGATTTTAAGCGATAAATCCAGCTTTTTGTCTTTCAAAACTGCGTTCGAAAGTAGCAAATTAAGCAACATTCTTTTTTCTTCCGGATTTCGCCGTTTATATATTTCTACCGCACGATCTGCCAAATCTAAGACATTTAATGAAAGTTCGAAAGTATTAAGCTCCCCATTGTTATAGCTTTCCAGGGTGGTAGTAATTTCCTCTTTTCGTTTTAAATAATCCTGCGATTTCCGAAGATACATTTCCTCATCAATCAAGCCAGCAACTTTATCATCATAAAGTTTATCAACCCAGTTAACCATTCGTTGATACTGCTGTTTAAGATCTTCTACTCGTATTTTCTTAAATCCTTCTTCTTCCTCTTTTTTATCAATAATCTTTTCTCTAACAATCTCTGCAGCTTTCTCTCCTAAATGTAAACTTCTAAGAATTTCTAAAATTTGTTCTTCAATTATTTCCTCTCGGGTATATTTATGCTGGGAACAGCCCCGATAATAGCTACAATGATAGTAAACAAACCCCTTGTGAGTTTCTCCGGTAATCGCACAGCCACACTCACCACAGCGCATCAGCCCACGATAGGCAAAGTCATGCTTACTCTGATGGTTATGATTCTTCCGGCTGAGCCAATCTTGGACCCGATTGAAACAATTTTTATCAATAAGGGGTTCATGAATACCCGAAAATGTCTTTCCATCCCAGGGAATAATCCCGCAATAAATTGGATTAGTAAGGACAGAATGAATAAAGCTCTTAGCAATTCGTTTATCGGATCGCTTTCTAAATCCCATTTCATTTAATCCCTTGGTTAGTTTTTTGAGGTCTAAATACTGCCGACCGTAAAGCTCAAACGCCTTTCTTACACAAGAAGCATATGGTTCTTCCGGGACTAAATCTCCATTTACTTTTTTATAGCCAAAAGAAGGATAGCCGCCGGGAAAACCCCCTTTCTCTAATTTACCCAGTTGGCCTTTTTTAACTTTTTGGGAAAGAGCCGCCGAATAATTTTTTGCCTTAGCCGCTAAAATATCAAAGAGAAAAATATCATTGGGAGAAGTTTCCTTATCAAGGGTAAGTTTTTCTGAAACAAAATGAGAAACATAACCGGCTTCATTGACTTTATCAAGCAAATCAACCTTGTCTTTATCGTTTCTGGTAAAACGGTCAATCTCTTCGAAAATAATATGCTTAATTTCTTTGTGTTGACTTAAAAATCCCCACATTTCTTGATAATACTTTCTATCCTTCTTACTGGCGCTTTCGGCAACGACAAACTCTTTAACGATTTTAAGCCCCTTGCTTTGAGCGTATTCCTGCATGTTTTTAGACTGGATAGGTAAAGTATGCCCGGTGCGTTCTTGGTCTTTGGTGCTCACACGGGCATAAGCAACAGCGAGTTTTAAGTCTTGAATCATAGTTTCTCTCTTTTTATTAAAAATGGGCCCCCCGGCGGAACCAGTAAGATCGCTCTCACTGAACCAGGAAGCCCATTTTAAAAGCGATCCTTAATACTGGTTCCTAGAATCATTATACATCTTTGTCAAGAGTTTACAAATAACGAAAATTTTTCCCATCGCTGCCATATTTAAAAAACAGACCCTACAACAACGGTTACCAATTAGATACTCTTATTTCACCTTATAAGAAACTTCTTAGTTACTATTTAGTAACCTATTAATAAGTAACCAATAAACTTATTACTGGATTGCTTTATCAAACTTTTCGTAATCTTCATCGGTAAATCGTCCTTCTCCCGGTTGTCCATTTTTTTCTTTCTCTTTAAGATATTCATCATTGATTTTTCTTTCTAATTGTTTCCAGAGCTCTTTATCTTCAAGATAAATAATATCATGCCACTTACCTATATTGTCTTTATAGGCTGGGGGTTTAACCCAAAGGTATTCACCTCTTTCATTGGAGTATTTGCTTTTGAGGATAAGATAGTTATGATAAGTCCAGGGAGGATTATAAACTGTAGCTATCCCTAAAATTTTAGGGCCTTCTAAAATTTTTACCTTTACTTTCAAATCTTCAATAGACATTTTCATTTAAAAAATCTTTAACTTTTTGCTAGACCTTCTTACTTTTGTTAAACCGACTAAGAACGTTGAATCTTTGTTTCTAAGTCCCTTGCTTTCGTGCGTAAAATGCCTGACTCACGACTCATATGACGGTTGAGGCGGTATGGATAGAGGGGGCAGTCATCCATCCCGCAATCTTCGTATCCGTCCGCCTGAAAGCCTGTGCAATCCCAACACTTTAACTTGATCACATCTTTAAGTTCGGTTCTTTCCGCTTTAAATTTTCTTTTAAGTTCTCGCCGGGTAACCTTAAGAGCCATAGTTTTTATCCCTCGTTTGATGAATCCTGACTTTTAATTCGTTTATTGATTCAATAAACACTCGCGGTTCTACCGATAACTTTCTATCCCAGTATTTTTTTAAAAGCTCATCGCAATTTTCTTTTTCGTTTTGAAAAACAAAGACAAGAGTGTTGTAATCTGCCTTTTTTAGGGTTAAAAGAGGAATGCCAAAAGTGCGAAGAATAACTGCCGAATAAAAATCTGTTGTTTTATAAGTATTTCGATTCATTTTTAAAACCTTTCATTTTCATCATTTTTTCTTTATCTTCTTGATCAAATTGCCAAAGTAAATCAAAGAAATTAACTAGGTTTCCTAAACTGATCTGTGCCTTCTCATCATTTAGTTTAATGCCGGCATCGCTGTAAAAAGCTGTTCTGAATTTAGAAATTGAACCTTTATTTATTTTCATCTTCGCTCAAAGAAAAACCTGTGGCTTCTTCTAACCACAGGTTATAATAAAGAAAAACGTGGGCTTCTTAATTAGCTGGCCGACTTATTATAAAGGATGTCGTTTGGAACGATAGTGTCTGATATTTTGGACTTTTTTACCAAGAGTTTTGTTTATTTGTTTTTCGTTTTTAGGTGAATTTCGGCTGTATAATCGGTCAATTTCTTTCTCCTTCATGGTTACCAAAGCAATGTCTCTATCTCTTTCTCTATGCTCGTTTGGTACACGCCGGTTTTTAAAATACTTTTTCATCTCTTCGTCTTCAGTTTTCTTTTTCGTCATCTCCTCCAAGATTGGGGCGTTTTTACTTTTTCTTTCTTTATCTCTAGTTCTTTCAAGTAAATTCTTAAGACGTGGTTTTATTTCTCTCTTCCAAAGATTATCTAAATCCTCCGAACCGGTATTTTGTCCGAGAATAAGACAAATGTTTTCACCAATTAAACCAAACTCTTCATTTATTCTATATTTAATGCTTGTTTTAATCCCATGGTTAAATACTAAATCGAAATTCACTACGTTATAAGTAATGAAATGTTCCAGGCATAAATCATGCTCTGCCGGAATCCCTATTTTCTTACCTAAACCCCTTAGCTCCATTTTAAAAACGGCGGGAAAACTATCACCTAAGTTTTCTTCTCTTAATCTACCCTCCAGTTCGGAAGATAAAATTGGACGAGCGAGTGGAATATCAGGTATGTCAAAATATGCCTCAAGTTCACTTATTCTGATTGGCCGCCGTAAATTTTGGCACTCCTTTTCTAATTTTTCTACCCATGCTGAATAGTAATTCCCATCTTTTAGTCCCTTGTCACCAAGCTTCCATCGCCGGCGAAAATCAACAATATCTTGGTTTTCCTTTTCCAGTTTAAGATTAATAAAATATTTAGTTGTTTCATCTACCTTCCATTTTTTCATCTTCATTTTCATCTCCATCTGTTTATTACTTATTCTAACAAAATTTGATATAATCGGTGTTAAATGAAAATGGAGATGGTGAATTAAATGAAACTGGTAAAAACTAAACTGATTCTGTTTGCCATTGCCTTTACTGTTTTAGTTGGTCTTCTTCTTGGCTGGAATTACATTAAAACTTCTCCTCAGTACTCTCTTTTCAGAATGTATAAAACAATAGAAGCTCATGACTATGAAGCTTTTACAAAATATGTTGACGTTGACTCTCTGGTTGACAACATTGTAGAGAAAGTTCTCAAAGAAACTGAAGATGAGACAACTGACACCCAGGGAGATGCCTGGGCTGAATTAGGAAAAAGCCTTGCGGAAGGTTTTATATCTCTCATGAAGCCAAAGCTAAAAGAAGAAGCTAAGATTCAAATAAAAAGGCAAATCGAATCAGGAGAATTTAAAAAGGATTACCAGCCTAAAAATATCTTTAAAGCAATCACAAGTACCAAAGTAAAAAGAGATGGAAAGGTAGCTGATGTGATTTTGGTTAACGAACCTGGAGATGAACTTAAACTCAAAATGAGGCAAAAGGATGGCTATTGGCAGGTTTTTGACATGGATTTTGAACTTGAAAGCACAAGCGAAAAAACAGAAGAAAACACACAACAGCTAAAGTTTGGGGAAAGGGTAGATATTGGGGGTAATTGGTTTTTAACCGTCGGAGAGCCAATTTTATATCAATCAACTGACGTATGGGAAAAACCAAAGGAGGGTTATAGATTAGTCGCAACTGAAATTACTTACGAAAACACAAGCCAAAACAGAGGTTATTTCTCTCTATCAAATCTTAAAATCAAGGATACTGATAATCATTCATATTCAGAATCTATATTCGGAGGCAAAGAACCCCGATTACAGTCTGATGACCTTGAAGCCGGCGGTAAAGTGAAGGGTTTTGTTAGCTTTGAAATATTAGAAGATGCGGAAATCCAGTCCATTGTTTATTCTGGTACCTATAAAACGATAGTTTTTACTAAATAATTAGTTGCCTTGAGGATTATTAAACAATCCTATCAGGCTGCTCCGGATTTATAAATTCAAATAATATGGATAAAGATAAAGCGAAGGTAAAAGTACAAGAACTTATTAACAAATACGAAAGAGTTGTTAGCTCCAAACAATTAAAGAAGTATAACGAAGAGGAAACAAAGAAAGACTTTATACAGCCCCTTTTTGAAGCTCTTGGTTGGAATATTTCTAATAAAAATGAAGTTACTGCTGAAGAGTCACAATCCGGTGGACGTGTAGATTATGGTTTTTATTTACAAGATAAGATTAAGTTTTACTTAGAAGCAAAACCGCTAAAGGCTGATTTAAACAAAGAAGATTATGCTAACCAAGCTATACGTTATTCTTGGAATAAAGGAGTAACCTGGGCAGTGCTCACTGATTTTGAAGAGATTAAAGTGTTTAATGCCGAAAATATTTCAAAGTATCTCGGAGATAAACTTCTTTTTAACATTTCCTATGAACAATTTATAGAACGTTTTGATCAATTGTGGTCATTGTCAAAGGCAGCCTTTGGTGAAAATTTACTCGATAAAGAAGCAGAGAAAATTGGCAAGAAATTGCAAAGGGTATCCGTAGGAGCGCTACTTTATAAAGATTTAAATGAATGTAGGAATATTTTAACGAAAGATTTATCTCGATGGAATGAAAAAGTACCAAAAGACTTGCTTGATGAAGGGGTTCAGAGGATACTTGATAGGCTCATCTTCATACGTGTAGCTGAGGATAGAGGGATTGAGCCATCGACACTTCGACCCTTAATTCGTCAATGGGAAAATAGGAAAGATAAAAATAAAGTCCCCTTATACAAATCAATGATTACAAAGTTTCGTGAATTAAATGACATCTATAACTCAAATCTTTTTCAGCCTCATCCATTTGAAGAATGGCAAGATTACAGTGATGCTACAAAAAGGGCAGTAAATATTCTTTATGGACCAAGCGGATACTATGAGTATGACTTTAAATTTATACCGGCTGATGTTTTAGGTGCTGTTTATGAAAATTATTTAGGCTATCGTCTCTCTCAATCGAAAAAAGGAATGACCATCAGTAAAGATGCCAAAAAGAGAAAAGAACACGGTATTTACTATACGCCAACTTTTATTGTTGATTACATTGTTAAAAATGCCCTTCAGCCTGTTTTGGATAAGTGCTCAAGCATAGAAGATTTAAAAAAAATTAAAGTTTTGGACCCAGCTTGTGGCTCTGGTTCTTTCTTAATTAAAGCTCTTGAGGTGATTCACAACAAATACATAGAATTTGGTAATCCTGGTGGCGTTTTTACGAAATTAGACATTCTTTTAAATAATATTTATGGGGTTGACCTTGATCCACAGGCAGTCGAAATTGCTCGCCTTAATCTTCTAGTAAACGCCCTTGATGAAAGAATGAAACTCCCAGGCTTGGAAAAGAATATTAAAAATGGAAACTCTTTGATTTCGGGGACGGACCAAGAGTTGGAAAAGTATTTTGGTAAAAATTTTAGAGACAAAAAACCATTTAATTGGAAAGAAGAATTTCCGGATGTTTTCAAACAAGGTGGCTTTGATGTAGTCATTGGTAACCCACCATATATTGATTCTGAAAGTATGACCAAAACAATGTCTCAAGAACGAGAATATATTAATAATCACTATCTTTCGGCAAAAGGAAATTGGGATATATTCTGTGTATTTATTGAAAGGGCTTTGAATTTATGTAAGGACGAGGGCTATCATAGTTTTATTTTGCCTAATAAATTAATATCTGCAAACTACGCACAGGAGATCCGCAGGATTCTTGAAAAAAATCGTATTAGCAAAATCAGGGATTACTCAAGAATAAAAGTATTTGATGTTTCAGTTTATCCAATAGTTTATATCGTCCAAAAAACAAAACCAAAAGGTCATATAGTCATTGAGAATATTACAGAAGTTGACGATCAACAGAAAGTTGAAACCCATGAGATAGATTATAAAAAATTGCAAAATGGGAATTGGGTATTGGACGAAGACAGAGGTAAACAGGCCGTTAAAACACCGGAAAATTCAGATAAAACAATTAGTTTAGGAAAAATAGCTTTAGTAACTGGGGCAGCGACTGTTGCCGAAGCTTATATATTAAAAGATTTAATTGAAGAAGAAAAACAAAAATACAAAGTGATAAATAGTGGAACTATTAACCGTTTTGAATCTTTATGGGGGCAAAAAGAAATGAGGTATTTAGGCAAAACATTTTTAAAACCCACTATTTCGGAAAATGCTCTAAAAAAAGTGGCTCAAAATCGTCTAAAACAAACAACGAATCAGAAAATAATTATGGCAGGAATGACTCTTAGGCCTGAATGTGTATTTGATAAAACGGGCGCTTACCTTGCCGCAAAATCAACAACTGTTATTATGCAGTCCGCTTACGACCTCCGTGTGCTTCTCGGGATTCTTAATAGCAATTTTGTTTTCAATTTTCTGAAAAATAGATTCAAGGGGAACGTTTTACAGGGAGGGTATCTGCGCTTAGGACCACCAGAAATTAAAGAAGTTCCTATACCTAGGATACTATTAGACAATAAAGATTTACAAGAACAACTTATAAAATTAGTTAATAAAATCCTACAATTGATCGACTCCCTACATAAAAACGTTAAGGAATCAGAAATGTGGCTCAAGATAAAATCAGAAATCGAAAGAACCGACAGGGAAATTGACGAAGAAGTTTATAAACTCTACGGTCTCACACCAGAAGAAATTGAAATTGTGGAAGGAGATAAAGACCATGCTTGAAAACATATTAAAGGGCTTAATTAAAATACAAAATATTATCCGGCTTTCGTTTAGTAAATTAGAAAAACGTAATTATGAACATTCAACACACCAGGAAGTAAAAAGTCTTTTTTCGAAAGTTCATCAGCAAGTCAATCAAAATTACATCGTTACGGACTATCAGTCGCCACAAGTTATCATTAAATTAGACGGCTTTACTCATAATACAGGACGATTTGATCTTATTTTTGAGAATACAGGACAATCTACGGCTATTATTCAAAAACTAACTATCGGCAGAAACGATACAAACATAGATGAGTTTTCTTTGAGTCCACAACAAAAAGTAAAAAAGGAAATAAATGTAAGCGGTTTTAAAATATTGGAAGAAAAGCTAAGCAGCCCTAACTTTGAATTAGTTTATAAAGATTTTTCTAATAACAAAAAATATAAGACAGTTGGCAGTATTAACCAAGAATCAAGAGCTGACGGAAAATACAATCTCGGCAAGTTAACAGACCAACAACTTTTACCTCTTCAATTACCTAATCAGTTAGAAAAGAGAGAGATCGAAATTTTACAAGCAATGAGAGTTGTGATGAAACGGGATGGTGAAGGAAACGCATACTTATTGAGTACAAACCAAAGCCCAGATTTTGTTAAGGTTGGTGATAAAACCTTTATCAAAGAGGGAGAACCTTTAATAGCCAGAGAATATATGGAGTGCTTACGCTCTTTATTTCAAAAAGGGCTTGTAGAACAAAAGAGTGAAAAGAGATTCGTGTTAACTACCGAAGGAATGAAGTGAAATCAAACAAATTAACAAGGTTTAATGTTGCATAAGAAAAATAAATGGACCGAATGGTTTATAAACTCTACGACCTCACGCCGGAAAAAATAGCAGTTATGGAAGTGAAAAACTAGAAAAAGAAGAAGGATTAAATATGGAAAACAAGCGAAAACATTTGGAGTTCATTCAAGAGGCCATCAATCGTATGGCAGGCAATTTATTTTTCTTGAAAGGATGGACAATCACACTAATTGCGGCACTATTCGCATTGTTTATAAAAGGCGCGAATCCTAATTACATTTTTGTTGTTTATTTTCCAGTTACTATTTTTTGGGTTTTGGACGGTTACTTCCTTTCACAAGAACGGTTATTTAGGGCTTTATATGATCATGTGAGAAAACTGGACGAAAAAGAAATTGACTTTTCTATGAATACAAGCGAGTATAAAAAAGACAAAAAGAATGGTTGGATAAGTTCAATGTTTTCAGATACGCTCCTATTTTTCTACATACCACTGATTACTGTAATGTTATTTATCATATATTTAATAAATTAAAAACTATGGCAAAAAGACAAGTTTTTTATAGTTTTCATTACAAGCCGGATTGTTGGCGCGTGTCTCAAATTCGCAATATAGGTACTATTGAAGGAAATAGACCAGCACCTGATAATGAGTGGGAAGAAATTACAAGCAGTGGCGATGAAGCGATTAAAAAATGGATAAAAGATCAAATGCAATATCGTTCATGTACGGTTGTTCTTGTTGGGAATAAAACCGCAGATAGGAAATGGATAAATTATGAAATAGTAAAATCATGGGATTCTGGTATGGGTGTTGTGGGTATATACATTCACGGTCTAAAAAACAGTCAAGGATATATCTCTGAAAAAGGGGATAACCCTTTCGACTATATAACTCACGGGGGAACTAAGGAAAAACTATCTACGATTGTGAAGTGTTATAACCCGGCAGGAACTAACAGTAAAGAAAAATACGATTGGATTTCAAGAAACCTATCTAATGCAGTTGAAGAAGCAATAAAGATTAGAGAAAATAATTAATCCGCTTTTCACTCCACGCCCCAAATGTCTGCTTTTTCAAAAAGTTTTTTCTATTTAATTATTCTTCTCCCCTTAAATCAATTCTATGATAATGTGAGCCGGGTGGAACGTGGTTGTCTTCAACTTCAGTCGTTGTGTAAAGCTGATAATACTTTTTCCCTCTAACTTCTAAATAACCATAATCCGGATTATCTTCTCGTGGTTCGGAAACAAAACGGATATTTGCTTGGCTTCTAGTAACAAAATAGGAAGTTAGCGCCGAGACAAGAATAATTATAGCTAAGCTTAAGACTATTAAGAGATTTCTTTTCATTTTACCTCCTTTCTCGGGTCTCCCTTAACGTCTTAAGGGACGAACCGCCTAATCTCCTCGGCAGCGATGCTTCAGATTTCGAACGATTCGCCCCTTCAGGCTCTGAAGCATCATCCTAAAAAAGGATCTAAATTCGCTGCCGAGGTTAATTTTTTAACCATTTTTATTTTACAGAAAAGGGAAGGAGGTTTCAAATAGAAGTAGGGAAGTGTTAGAAAACCGCCAGCGAAAAACTACTAATTAGCCACGAACGAAACTTTTTTCAGCATAGAACGTGATCGAGCTGAGAGAGAGAAGACAACATGACAACATACCACTGTAACCCAACCACCAAACCACCACCAACACGACAACACAACAATGCCAACGGGCTCAGGTGGAAAGCTAATTAACCGGCAATGGAAAGGGGAAAAGGCCCGGGGTGAAGCGTACCTAAAGTGTGCCTAGACTTTCGCCCTTTATTCTCTTTGAGGTGGGCTACTATGTCCACTTCCTAAATCAAAGGGCTTAAAGCGCATATTAGAGGCACGCTTAAAAGCTTATCTTTCAAGAAATAAGTGGTGATGATTCTTCCATTAAACAATACTAAAGAAGAGGCTCATTACTTAAGTTTTTCCGTAATCTTTTCAGCCCTAGACCATTTCTACTAAAATTCCCCAAACCAACCTGCACCACTAAGAGTGTTCTCACCCTTACACATAATAAAGAAGCTCTTTGGCTTTATTTCAAAAGGATTAAATCGGGTTCCGTCGCTTTTAGCAAACTGCAAGGCTCCTACCTCGTATGTTTCACCTACTTCCAAAACGTATCCCTCCAAAACATAGCCACCTTTAAAAATACCCCCATTTATTTCCATTTTGGCATTCTGGCAATCTGAATCATCAAGATTACTAATGACAAACTGTGTTCCTGTAAACTCGACACTTACTCTGAAATCTTCCCTGGAGGTTGGAGTGGGAGAGGAAGGTTTAATTACTTCTTCATAATTTGGACAGTTACCTTCACTAATTCCGGCCCTTTCAACACCGTCAATGCCAATACTGTAAGTCGCTTTAATATGGTCGCAGTACTGCATACCTTGAGTGAGGGAATCGTAATTTTCCTTTGTTGTCCATTTTTTATCATCGAAAATATCAATTACTTTTTTCCCTTCCATTATTTTATACAACTCGCCCTTTTGGCTTAGTAAGTGAAAGTAGTTTAATAATTCTTTCAGTTGGCTATTTGTAGTCCCTTTAGGAACAGAAATTGTAGCCAGCATTCCTGAGGTGTAACCAATTTCATAGCTAACAGGAGGCTGCGAAGTAGATGTTGGTGTTGATTTTTCCTTTTTCCCACCATCACTAATTGCGGCAATTAAGATAAAAAATCCTATCAAGAGTCCTATTACTATTAAACAACCCCTGCCTTTTTTCTTCTCACCTAGTGTCACCTTGTCTTCTTTTGCCAACCCAGCCGGCTTTTCTTTACCAATATCTAATAGCTTTATCCCGCAATATTTACAATGGGTTTGGCCTTCTTCTATCTCAAAGGTAATACCGCAATCACATTTAATTTTTTCTGCCATCTTTTCTCACTCCCTTTTCTTTTTTCAAGTATAGCACACCGGAATATTTGTTTAAAAGATAATACACACTGTCAACGCCGCACCCCACCCATTCAAAGGTGTTCGCTCGCTTCGCTCGCTCACGCTATTATACCCACCATGAAAACATACCATACCGCTCAACTTATCCCACCGCCCCCGCCTCTTTACAAGCGCCTAAAAGCCTTCGTCTTTTAGATCGCTTCAAAAGGTCCCGGCAAAGCCGGGACACGGCGGGGGCTTTGTCACTTCGGTTTTGGGGTAAAAATACGCTCGCTTCTTCATCCGCCTATGGCGGAAGAAGACAACATTTTCTACGAAAAAGATGACGCTTCGCCGTCTTCAACTAAAGTTCAAGAGGCTTTTACCCCAAAACCTAACAACCCAACCGCTACCTAATCCCAAAGGCTGTGGAACGTAAAACGGAAGTCAGAAGCCGCTAATAAAGTCGAGACTAATAATCCGAAACGCCTCTATCTCCCTCCGCTCGCTCGCAGTGCCTGACCTCGCTCGCTACGGGAGAGAGCCCTCGGGGGTCGGAAATTAGCGCCTTAAAAGCCCCAAGGGGTAAGACGTCGCACAACTTTTTGTGCGACATCCTTTTAAGGACACTAAGTTCCTTTATCGCAAAATCCTGGATTCTTGCGACATCCCCCTCGGGCTCATTTTGGTCACAAACCGCAAATATACCTCTTCTTTCCGCTTTCGTAGTTTGAAGTGTTTACTTATTCGTGGTGTACGCTTCAAAAGAAAAGATAGGGGCTCCTCGCTTCGCTCGTCGCCCTGGTAGTCTACATTAAGAGTTTGGCCCCCTTCGAGCAGTATTGGAACGGTATTGGATAAGGATTCGCCATATCCAGAAGTTAAAAGTTCGGGATAGTAGAAAATCATCAAAATCTATAAGCTAAAAAAGAGTCTTAAGACTTTGCGCCACTGTCTACGGAATATGAACGGTATTGCGTCGGCATTCGCCATATCCCTTTAGCCAAATGTTATGGGCTTTTTGTAGTATTAAAGCGGTGCGGGGTCAGGGTTTGCCATAGACATCTTACAATGAAGAAACCTTATTAGCGATATGCTAAGCCTCGAGTAGGTAATAACTGCTGAATATTCTGTGCTATAATTTCGATAGGCTTAAAAACACTTAAATAGTCAGCCGTTCGAAGACAGTCCGACAAGGCCGACCAAGTTCCTCTTGACAAGGTGTACATAACTATGTACAATCATTTTATGAGTAATTTAATTTCAATATCAGAAGCCAGAACAAATCTGCCGAAA
>CAZXDO010000004.1:0-20630 GCA_964639325.1 uncultured Candidatus Saccharibacteria bacterium | reverse complement strand
ATTTCTCTTTCCTTGTCTTCTGCTCTGCTTTTTATTGGAAAAGATATTATGAAATTATGGACTGGAGGGCAGATTGATTTTGATTCTAATTTATGGATAGTGTTTCTCGCCTTTATCCCGGTACTTTCCTTCTGGAATTTCAGCTCTACTTTCCAAACGGCAACCAACAAATACAATAAACTTGCTCTTTCCAGGATTCTTTCTACCGTTTCTGGCCTCATTTTAGCCATTATTTTTATTAAACCATTGGGGTTAGTAGGAGTTCTTTTAGGATTTTTAATAAGCGAGGTTCTGATTGATTTTTGGTATATTCCCTACAATACTCTTAAAATAATAAAAGACAGCAAAAGGAAGTTTGTTTATTCTGTCCTTGGTGTCCTTCCTATGGTCGCCCTTCAGCTTGGAGTTGGATGGTTTGTAAGCGGTCTGTTTGAAAACGTATGGCTTAAAATAATATCTGTGGGGTTAGTAATAGCCGGAGTCGGCGCTCTTTATCTTTATTTCTTTTGGTTTAATAAAGAAGAAAAAAATATTGCAGATAATTTTCTTAAAAAAGCTAAAAATAAATTCTTAAAGTAATGAAAATTCTCCACATAATCCCTACATATTACCCGGCTTATGCCCGAGGCGGTCCCATTTGGAGTGTTCACAACCTTAACAGGTGGCTCATTAAAAAAGGTATTGATGTTACCGTCTATACCACCGATATTGATGTTCCGGAAAATACTTCTAAAAATCAGGAAGTTGATGTTGATGGTGTAAAAGTTTATTACTTCAAAAAATCTCTTTCCGGAATATGGGCATACTCATACTCCCTTCACAAAACATTAAAAAAAACAGCTTCTGATTTTGACTTGGTTCATATTACTTCCACCTTTCTTTCTGCCTCAGCCTTGGGTTCTTATTACGCACGGAAAAATAATATTCCTTATATTATTTCTCCTCGCGGAAACTTAATGAAAGAGCCGGTTGAAAAAAAGAGCTTTCTTAAAAAAATCTTTTACATCGGCCTTATTGAAGAAAGAAATCTCCAAAATGCTTCTGCTATCCATTTTACTGTTCCTCAAGAAAGGGAAGAATATAAAGGACTGGGTTTTGGTTGTCAAAAAGAAATAACTATACCCAACGGAATTGATTCGGATAGTTTTGAAAAAGCTGAAGCCGGGCAATTCAGAAAAAAATTTAACATATCAGAAGATAAAAAAATAATTCTCTTTTTAAGCCGTATTTCATGGAAAAAGGGTTTAGATACTCTCATTCCTGCCTTTGCCGAAGTTTCAAAAAAAAGACCGGAAGTTGTTTTAGTCATCGCCGGAGGAGATAGCGAAGGTTATAAGCAAAAAGTAGAAGGATGGATAAAAGAAAACAGCATTGAAGATAAAGTGATCTTTACCGGTATGATTACGGGAGCTGATAAAACGGCTGCCCTTCAAGATTCTGATATTTTTGTCCTTCCTTCATATTCAGAGAACTTTGGTATGGCTGTAGCCGAAGCAATGTATTTTAGCCTTCCTGTTGTTATTTCTAATAAAATAGGCATTGCTTCTGAAGTTAAAAAAGCTAATGCCGGTATAGTAACTCTGAAAGAAAAATTATTAATAGCTAATGAAATTATTAGACTTTTAGAAAGTCCCGAACTTGCTAAAAATTTGGGAGAAAAAGGAAAAAAGCTGGTAGAAGAAAAATATCTTATGCCCGCTATAGCCGACCGGTGGATTGAGGAATACAATAAATTAGTACGTAGTGAGTAGTAGATAGTGAGCAGGAAATAGGATCTTGTAAAATATATAAGTTATGTTAAACTGTACATAAGTGTATAGTTTATTTTTATAAACATTATGTCTACAAAAACCAAAAAATTAATGAATGATTCCAGAAACCTGTATCATACTCAAGATTTGGCCGTTCTTTGGGATATTGATAATAAGAATACTCTTTATACAACAATAAAAAGATACTCCGATAAAGGTATATTGAATAAAATATATAAAGGTTTTTATGCCACCAAGCCTATAAGAAAAATTAACCCTGTTCGTTTAGGGCTTTCTGCTATTCATAGGTTTGGATATTTGAGTACCGAGAGTGTTTTGGTTGAGGCAGGTATTATATTTCAGGATATAAAATATATAACACTTGTATCAGGTATCTCAAAGAAGTTTGAGGTAGGGGGCCACAACTTTATTGTAAGAAAGATGAAAGATATCTATCTTTTTAACGAAACAGGAATTGAAAATGTTAACGGTGTAAGAAAAGCTTTAGCTGAGCGGGCTATAGCTGATATGCTTTATTTCAATCCAAACTATCACTTTGACGCAAAAGAGAGTATAAATTGGGACAAGGTCAAAAAAATACAAAAACAAGTATATGGCTCCTCAGAATAAACAACAAGCCCGACATGAAAACTTTATGTATAGATTGTTAATTGAGATGCTTGATGATAAATACCTTGCGGTAAATTCTTTTTTCAAGGGAGGTACCTGCGCAAAAATGCTGGGATTTTTAGATCGCTTTTCTGTAGATCTTGATTTTGATCTCTCCGAAAAGATAGACAAGAAGAAGGCAAGAAAAATTCTTCACAAAATATTTGATGATCTTGATTTTGAAATAAAAGATGAAAGTAAAAACGCCTTGCAGTTCTTTCTTAAATATCCGGCACTGGAAGGACAAAGAAATACTTTAAAACTTGAAATGCTGGATAAACATTTCAAGTCTAATAAATATGAAGCTCAGTACCTTTCTCCGATAGAGAGAACCGCCAAATGCCAAACAATTGAAACAATGTTTGGCAATAAGCTGGTTGCTTTAATGGAAAGATATGAGAATTTCGGAAGTATTGCCGGCCGGGATCTTTATGATATCCATCATTACTTTCTAAAAGGTTACGAATATAACAAAAATATTATTGAGGAAAGAAGAAAGGAGTCTGTGATTGAGTATCTTAAAAAATTAAAAAAATTTATTGAAAATAAGGTAACAAAAAAAACAATAGAAGAGGATCTAAATACTTTGTTAGAATATGAAAAGTTTAATAAGATAAAGAAATATCTTAAGAGGGAAACTATTAATTTTCTTGATAAAGATATAGAAAGTCTACAACTTTGAGGCTGGCCCGGCGCGCTGCACCGTCGCCCTAGGGGATGCCGCAAAGAAAGTATTTAGTATTTTGTATAATGTATAAAGCGGAAAAGGAGAACTCAAACTCTCAACTTTTGCGTGCTTTTTTGACAAAACGGTATTTTTAGAATATAATATAGACAGTAATTAAAAAAAGGAGGTGCGATGTGAATAATTTTAATTCTGAAGTAGTAGAAGTCAACAAAAAGCGCGGATTTGTTGTCATTAAGGTCTCTAATGTTTATATGGAATTTAAGAGGCTTCCCAACGGTAAAGTAAGAAGAACTAGTAGGTGGAAATATCCCGGAGATGATGATTTTGTTCCTAAAGAGGAATATGTCAAAGTTGTTAAAAAAGCAGCTGCTATTCTAAAAAGTCCTAAAAAGGAAAGCAAGAAAAATAATCTTTACCGTCCCCGTCAAACCAGTATCGTATTTTAAAACCTATCCCCGAGAACTTCCTCGGGGACTTTTTTTATTGATAGACCTCAGAGTAAAAGGTATTATTTAAATAACATGAAAAAACTACCCATAACCGCCATAATCCTTACCTTTAACGAGGAAATAAATCTTCCTCACTGCCTTAAAAGTATTTTTGGCCATGTTGATGAGATTATTATTGTTGATAACGGTAGTACTGACAAAACTTTTGAAATTGCTGAAAAGTACGGAGCAAAAATAGTAAAACACGAAGATTATCAAAATCAAGCCCAACAATTTAATTGGACTCTTAAAACTCAAGAAATCAAGAACCCTTGGATTTTCCGCCTTGATGCTGATGAGTGGGTGACTGAAGAGCTTTGGAAAGAGCTTGAAGAAAAACTTGATAAAACTCCTGAGGATGTATCCGGTTACTTTATCAAACGAAGAGTGTATTTTATGGGCAAATGGATAAAGTACGGCGGGTATTACCCCACTTGGCTCCTCCGCCTTTTTAGAAAAGGTAAAGCCGAGTATGAAAAAAGAGAAATGGACGAGCATATCGTTCTTCTTGAAGGAAGAGCCCTTAACTTAAAAAATGACTTTGCTGATGAAAATCATAAAAGCCTTGAAGAATGGACCGCTAAACACAATAATTTTTCAACAAGAGAAGCCAGAGCAATGTTGGAAGAGAAAAAGAAAGAAAACCTCGGAGGGCAGGCCGGCCGGAAAAGAAAGATAAAAACTGGTTTCTACGCAAAGTTACCTCTTTTCTGTCGGGCCTGTTTGTATTTTTCCTATCGCTATTTTATTCGCCTCGGTTTTCTAGATGGCAGAAAAGGCCTTATTTTCCACTTTCTTCAGGGTTTCTGGTATAGGTTTTTAGTTGATGCCAAGATATATGAGAAAAAAATGAAAAATAGAAGTAATTGACAGGCAAGGGATGTATAATATAATTAAAATAATGAAGAAAATAATCCAATTTCATATATATAAAGGAGATACCTATTATGTAGCCGAAGGTGTGGATTTACCCGTTGTTACCCAAGGAAAAACTTTAGATGAATTAGCTCAAAATTTGAAAGAAGCGGTTTCGCTTCACCTTGAAGGTGAACAACTTTCCGAATTTAATCTTGAAGAGAAACCTTCTATTTTAGCTAATTTTGAAATAGAGCCTGTTTTCAATGCCTAGACTAAAAAATCTTTCCGGAGAAGATATTGTCGCCATACTTTTAAAGTGTGGTTTTTCTATATATAACCAAAAAGGCAGTCATGTTAAATTAAGAAGAGTAAACTCAAAAGGCGATAAACAAACTCTTACTATTCCTAACCACAAAGAATTAGATAAAGGAACAATTAAGGCTATATATAATCAAGCAAGTCATTATATAATTCAAGAAATTCTTGATGAATATTTTTATAATTGACGGGGTGAGTAGTGAAGATATAATAAAAATATATGAAATACGAAAAAGCTATTAAGGGCAAAACTATATTTATCACCGGCGGGACCGGTTCTTTCGGCAACGCAGTTGTTAAAAAATTGTTGAAAATGAACCCAAAGAAAATAATTATTTTCAGCCGAGACGAAAAGAAGCAATTTGATATGGGTAACAAATACAACGACGAAAGGTTAAAATTCTTTATTGGCGATGTTAGAGACAAGGAATCTGTAATGAACAGTATGCACGGTGTTGATTATGTTTTTCACGCCGCCGCCTTAAAACAAGTGCCTAACTGTGAATTTTTTCCAATAGAAGCTATTAAAACTAATTGTTTGGGGGCTAATAATGTTATTAATTCCGCTATTTATCACAAGGTTAAAAGAGTTGTTGTTCTTAGTA
This sequence comes from uncultured Candidatus Saccharibacteria bacterium, assembly GCA_964639325.1. Taxonomy (GTDB): domain Bacteria; phylum Patescibacteriota; class Minisyncoccia; order UBA6257; family GWB1-50-10; genus DATGCT01. The sequence continues at coordinate 15,253 of CAZXDO010000004.1, read as the reverse complement.
CCGATAAAGCCGTTTACCCCATTAATGTCATGGGTATGACCAAGGCCTTAATGGAAAGAATTATGATAGCTGTTTCAAGGGAAAAAAGAAGCAAAACCATTCTTTGCGGAACCAGATACGGAAATGTAATGTACACCCGCGGTTCTGTCATTCCTTATTTTATAAACCTTATAAAACAAGGTAAAAAATTAACTGTTACTAATAAAGATATGACCCGCTTTATGATGTCCCTAGATGATTCCATTGATTTAGTCTTGCATGCTTTAACTAACGGAAAAGACGGCGAAATATATGTCCGCAAAGCATCGTCTTCTACTATCGGCGACTTAGCCGAATCTTTAGCTGATATTTTTAAACACAAAAAAGGCATTAAGGAAATAGGTTCCCGGCCCGGCGAGAAAATGCATGAAACTTTAATATCTAAAGAAGAATCTTTCCGAGCGGAAGATCACGGAAAATATTACAAAATCAATCCTGAAGTTTCAGGTATGGATTACAGAAAATACTACTTTGAAGGAAAAGGTAATGGATTAAATCTCAAAGAAGGTTACACCTCAGCCAATACAAAAAGGTTGTCTAAAAATGAAACCAAAAAACTCCTCCTTTCCTTGAAAGAAGTTAAAGAAGAATTAAAAAATTGGGAGAAATAAAGTTAACAATTGGTATTACCGGATCAAAAGGATTTATCGGTAGCCATCTAAAAAAAACGGCACTGGAAAAAGGGTGGGAGGTTTTGACTTTTGATAAGCCGGAAAACAATCTTTTGCGACCTGATGTTAGCAAATTTAAAAAATTTGTTTCAAAAAGTGACATAATTATTCATACCGCTGCAATTAACAGGGGAACGGATATAGAAATCATATCAGGAAGCTTGGTAACCACTTTTAACCTTGTTTCTGAAATAAAAAAGAGTAAAAACAATCCTAAATTAATTTATCTTTCCTCAGTAAAAGCTGAAAACAATTCAGTTTACGGTTTAAGTAAAAGGTTAACAGAAACAATGTTGGAAGATTTTTCTAAAAACACTAAGAATCCGGTAACAATTTTTAGAGTAACTAATGTTTTTGGAGAAGGCTGCAAGCCCTTTTATAACTCCGTAATAGCTACTTTTTGCCACCAAACAGCTAAAGACCAAAAACTAAAAGTAAACAAAGACCCTAAAAAAATTAGTTTTATATATATAGAAGATTTAGTTAACCTTATTATTAAGGAATCTTTATCTCAGCGAAAAAAACTTTTTTGTTTTAAAGAAGTAAAGACAAAAGACAAAATTTCTGTTCCCGAACTTGCTAAATTAATAAAATCCTTTAAGAATATAAAAAGTCCTGATTCAATAAAGTCGGATTTCCATAAAAAAATATATAAGACGTATCTTTATTATGCCTGAGCCTCAAAAAGAAAAATTGGAAATAAAAGGAGATGAAAGAGGTGATTTTATAGAGATTTTTAAAGTACCGGGAAAAGGGCAGACCAGTTACTCTACTACCAAGCCGGGAGTTACCCGTGGGAATCACTACCACACAAGAAAAGAAGAATTCTTTTGCGTTGTAAAAGGCAAGGCAAAGATTAAAATAAGAAATATAAATACCAATGAATTGAAAGAATTTGATGTTTCCGGAGAAAACCCCGAAACTGTTAAAATTCCGCCAAATTGGACGCATAATATAACTAACACGGGGGATGAAGAAATGGTTCTTTTAATGTGGATAAGCGAAGTTTTTAATCCTGACGATCCGGATACTTTTTATGAAGAAGTATAAAAAAATATGATAAAAGAAAATAAAAAAACAAAAGTAATGACTATTTTCGGCACCAGGCCGGAAATAATTAGGTTGTCTCGGATTTTTTCTAAGTTGGATGAATATACAAATCATATAATGGTTCACACCGGGCAAAGTTATGATTACGAAATGAATGAAATTTTCTTTGAGGATTTGGAAATAAGAAAACCAGATTATTTTTTAGAAGTAAAAGCTGATACCTTGGGAGAGCAGATAGCCAACATTATTAAGAAAAGTGAGGAGGTTCTTAAAAAAGAAAAACCGGATGCTCTTCTTATACTAGGAGACACTAACAGTGCTCTTTCAGTAATAGTAGCTAAAAGAATAGGCATTCCTATTTTTCATATGGAAGCAGGGAACAGATGTTTTGATAGGAAAGTTCCTGAGGAAACTAACCGTAGAATAGTAGATCATATAAGTGACATTAATCTTCCATATAGTGAAAATGCCCGCCTTAATTTGCTACAGGAAGGCATTCACCAAGGGAGTATTTATGTTACCGGTTCTCCTATGGCTGAAATAATAAATTATTACAAAGACAAAATAACAAGTTCCAATATATTGAACGAATTAAATACAAAGCCCGGAGAATATTTTGTGGCCAGTATTCATCGGGAAGAAAATGTTGAAGATGAAAAATCTTTAAATAATTTAATAGAATCTTTAAACGAAGTTGCTGAAAAATATAAAAAACCAGTCCTTGTTTCTACTCACCCTAGAACTAGAAATAAATTGGAAAAAATAGACGCCGAAGTAAATGAGCTGGTAGATTTTCATAAACCTTTTGGATATTTTGACTATATGAAACTTCAAAAAGAAGCTTTATGTGTTTTATCCGACAGCGGTACCATTTTAGAAGAATCATCTATTTTAAAGTTTCCTGCCATTCAAGTGCGTATGAGCTCGGAAAGACCAGAAGCTTTTGATAAGGGAGTTGCTATTCTCTCGGGCCTAAATAAAGAAAAGATAATAGAATCAATAGAAATAACTGTTTCTGAATACAAAAAAGGCTATCTGCCCAATGTTCCGGAAGACTATAAAGACCTGGATGTTTCCAACAAGGTTCTCCGCCTAATAATCGGGATGTCTAATATCGTTTCTAAACGGCGCAGTTGGTAATTCTTGAATATGAATATTCTAATTATTGTTGATGTATATCCTCCTGAGATTTCATCCGCCGCTCATCTTATGCGGGACCTTGCAGAAGGCCTAAAAAAAAGAGGGCATAATGTTTCGGTTGCCACCACTAAGCCCAAATATTATCTAAAAGAAAAAACTAAAGAAAACTTTGAGAAGATAGAATATGTTAATGGGGTAAAAGTGATTCGTATAGCTACCCTTCCTCTTCATAAAACTAATTTTATTACGAGAGGCATCTCCCAATTGATGCTTCCTTTTGTTTTTACTTCCAAAATAAAAAAGAATATAAATAATTTAGACGCTGTTTTTGTTTACAGCCCACCCCTTACTTTAGGCCTAGCCGGGTCAATGATAAAAAAGAAATACAAGGCAAAATTTATCCTTGGCCTGCAGGACATCTTTCCTCAAAATGCTATTGATTTAGGAATATTTAGAAGTCCTTTGTTAGTTAAATTTTTTGAACGGATAGAAAAAAGGGTTTACAAAGCAGCAGATTTTATAACCTTCCATTCCGAAGGGGGGAGAAAATGGTTGATAGAGAACAAAGGTATTCCTCCTCAAAAAATAATAACTTTGCCTAACTGGATAAACCCGGAACCTTTTCAGAAAATAGAAAAGCCCATTGATTTTCGTAAAAAATACAATTTAGAAGATAAATTTGTATTTTTATTTCCCGGAATAATGGGTCCGGCTCAAGGGCTTGAGTTTTTAATAGAAACGGCCAGGAGAGTTTCTGATAATAAAGATATAATTTTTCTTTTGGTAGGAGATGGTATGAAAAAAGAAAGTTTAGAAAAATTAGTTAAGGAATATAAGCTTAACAATGTTGTATTCAAACCTTTCGTTTCCCCGGAAGAATTTCCTTCACTTGTTAACGACTCTGATGTGGGTATAGTTTGTTTGAGTAAAAAAAATAAAACCCCTTTTGTGCCGGGGAAATTACTAAGTTATTTAGCTGCCGGCAAACCTGTTTTAGCTTTTTTAAACAAAGAAAGCGACTCTTTTACATTAATTGAAAAAGCAAATTGCGGCTATGCGCTTGTAGCCGAAGAACTTGAAAAAGCCGAAGAATTAGTTAGAAAAATGTATAGAGAAAAAAAATATTTAAAAAATCTTGGTGAGAACGGGCACACTTATTTTCTTGAGAACTTCACTCTTGAGAGTGCCTTAAATAAAATTGAAAAAATTTTAACTGATAACTCCTGAAATTATTTTCCTCACCTCTCTTAAGGTTTCTTCTTTTAAGAAGTAAAGTATTCCAAAATATATTCCAATTGCCAGGATTATATTTAAAATAACGTTAAATCCAAGGACTTTAAAAACAAAAGTAAACCCTCCCATTATTATTGTCGCTAAGACAATATTTTTTATATAAGGAGTAATTTCAAAATGCTTTATCTTTCTAGCTAGTTTTAAAATAGAGCCGTTATATACAAGTTGAGCTCCTATAGTCGCAATAGCACACCCCGTAATTCCTAATAATGGTATTAAAATAGCGTTTAGGGCCACGTTTGATATAATTCCCGCCAATACCCTAGAAACAATCTTTCCTTGGCGGTTATAGGCAAAAATGTAGTTTCCGATCAGCATTCCCGGGAAAACAAGGATTGGAGTGAGGATAAGAAAAAAGAAAACCGGAGAGGACGGTGCATACCCGCTTCCATAAACAAGTTTGATTAATTGATTAGAAAGAACCGCTCCTCCTATAGCAATAGGCAAAGCTATGAGCAAAACCATGGTAACTGATCTTTCCATAAGAGTTTTTACTTTTTCCGTTTTCTTTTCACTTATTAATCTTGAAATTGCCGGAAAAGTGCTGGCTGCAATAATTACCGGCAAGACATATAAAAGCTGCACTATCTTTTGGCTGGCTGAATAAAAACCAACTTCTTCGGCACCCTCATAAAACCCAATCATGACAATATCTATGTTTAACATAAATACTCCCAATATCCCTAAAAGAGAAATAGGCAGGGCTGATTTCATAATTGGGAGAACCAGCTTTTTCTTAAAGTATTTAGCTGCCTGAAAAAACTTTTTCCTTAAAATATATATTCCCAAAATTGCTCCCGTCCCTGCTGATAAAATATAAGCAATTGTTAAGGACTTTGCCGTAGCCGAGAAGAAAAGAATAACAAAACCGATAACCGTAATAGAAACATTAGTAACAACCATAAGAAGAGCTTCTAACTCCATTTTTTCTTTACCCCTGAAATAAGCAGAAGAAAATTCTCTTAAAGCGTCAAAAATAGTAAGGAGTGCGGCGAGGGGAACCAACATTTTAACCTCTTCAATATCTGAGAGAAAAGGAGTGACAAAAACAATAACTGCAGCGGTTAAAACCAAAAGGCCTAATTTTATCCCAAGGGCAGTAGAGAAATAGGAAGGAGTTTGGTTTGGTTTTTGGCTTACCTCTCTGGTTAAGGTTGTATTTACTCCTAAATCAGCCAAAACTGTGAAAAAACCGGCCAAACCTACAACATATGAAAAAACACCGTACCCGGCTGCTCCTAACACTCGGGCGGCATATATTATTAAAGCTGCTCGAAAAAGGCGGCTACCTATTTGCCCCGCTGCCATCCAAAAAGTATTTTTCGCCACTGTCTGGCGAATTCCTCTGTTGTTTAATAAAAAATCTTTAATTCGTTTCCTCATAATTTTCTAACGTGAAGGGTGTTCAACACCTTTCAGTTGATTATTAGTGGTTATCGGTAAAAAAATATCTAATTGTTTTTAAAGTTATTGCTAAATCAAGAAAAACAGAGCGGTTTTTAATATAATAAATATCATAAGATAGTTTTTCCTTAGCTTCTTCTAAAGAAGCGCTGGCCCGATAATTAATTTGAGCCCAACCGGTCAATCCCGGCTTGATAATATGCCTCATATCGTAATAAGGAAGGTTTTCGAATTTTTTAACTAATTCCACTCTTTCCGGTCTTGGACCGATAACTGAAATATTGCCTTTTAAAATATTTATTAATTGCGGCAGCTCATCTAAATGCGTTTTTCTTAAAAATCCTCCTACCGGAGTAATCCTAGAATCATTTTCTTTTGTCCAAAGAGGGCCTTGTTTTTTATCATACATTGTTCTGAACTTATAAAGAATAAAAGATTTGTTATCTTTCCCTGTTCGTTTGCTTTTGTAGATTATAGACCCTTCGGAAGAAAATTTTACAAGCAAAGAAGAAAAAAGAAAGAGGGGAGAAAAGATAATGATAGTCAAAAAAGAAAAAATAATATCAATTACTCTTTTAATTTTGTCATACATAGGCCGGTGAGCAGTAATATTTTCAATAAACCAAGTTTCTTCAAGTTCCTCCAAGGGTACTTTTTCAAAAACCTCTTCATAAAAACTCCAAAAGTTTATCACGTTTATCTCATAAGTTAGACACTTATAAATAAAGTTCATAACCCTCTCTTTTTTAGTGAGATGATTTTGGATAACAATAGTATGGATACCTTTTTCATTAATTAATTTCGGAAGATTCTCAATATCTGCTTCATTGAGATCTTTAATGTGTTCTTCTATTTTATATCCAATATGAGGATTATTCTTTATGTGTTCTATTGTTTTTTTGGTTAGATCTGATTCTCCTAAAATCAATATTTTTTCTGCTCCCGCCGGGAATATTTTTGTAAAAACTAGCCATTGCCAACCATACTTTAAAATTACAAAAACAAAAGCAAATATTACCAGGTTTGTTTTCGGTGTTAATTCAAAGAATTCAGGGAAAAGATAAAAAGAGGTTATAGAAAGAAAACTAGCTACTAAGGCAGACAAAAGAACATCTCTAAATATTTTCTCTTTAGATTTAACTTTATATTTATACCCGTAAAGATTAAAAAGATAAAAAACTAAAATCCATAAAATAAAAATAACCGTAAATGGACCGAGGTGGACTGAAAAAATTTCCTTGAAACCTTTCCCTAGGTAACGGATAAGAAGAGTAATAGCTAATGTTCCGTATAATATTAGAACATCGCCAACAAATATTAAAAGTTTTTTTAGTTTATGCATATTTTCTATACTCTTAAAGAATAAAACAAAGCAAAGTCAATGCCAAGAATCAACGTGGGGGTTCCCGACACCCCCAAGTTGTTGTGGATAACTAAATTTGTTTTTTGTAATTTGACGTTGGTTTAAATAGTAATATATAGTTATATGAACAGTTAAAATAATAAAAACAAAATTATGAAAAACAATAAAGGTTATTTTCTTCCGGTTTCAATAGTAATTGCTGCGGTTTTAATTTCCGGAGCTATCATATGGAATGCCGGAAAAAGCAGTTCTCCTGAAGAAAATGTTAACAATATCGATACTAGTTCTGTTAATGGTCCTGCTGAACTTATTTCTCCTCCTTCCGAAGAAGATCATATAAGAGGAGTTTTAGGTGCTCCAATAACTATTATTGAATATACCGACTTCGAATGTCCCTATTGTTCTGACTTTCACAACACTATGGAAAGATTAGTGGAAAATTATGAAGGCCAAATCACTTGGATAGAACGCCAGTTTCCTATAGAAGGTCTTCACCCCACAGCTCCTAAAGAAGCTGAAGCCTCCGAGTGTGTTGCTAAACTAGGGGGTAATGATGCTTTTTGGGAATTTTCCGATAAGGTGTTTGAAACCACTCCTCAAAATGAAAGTATTGATTTAGACAAACTTCCTCAGATCGCTGAAGAAATCGGTATTGATAAAAACGCCTTTACAGAATGTTTGGACAACGGTGATACTGCGCATTTAGTTGAAGAAGACCTTGCCGAAACCGAACTTCTTAATGAATGGAACTACGAACAAACAGGAAGGTATATTGGTACTCCATATTCTGTAGCTATTACAGAAGATGGAAAGTCGGTGGCAATTCCCGGAGCTCTCCCTTATGAACAAATGGAAATATTTATAAACCAACTCTTAGAGCAAAATTAGTAAAAAATGAAGTGGAATAATTGGTTTTTAGCAGGTCTTGGTGTTTGGTCTATCCTATCTCCTTGGATTTTAGGTTTTTCCAAACTTAATATTGTTTCTTGGAATAGTATTTTTGTGGGCACCCTTATTATAGTTCTAGTTCTTTGGAATATGTCGCCGCCTGAAGAACAGTAATGTTAGTTTTAAAAAACAAGCACTTTGGTGCTTGTTTTTAGTTTTTTAGACCTCAATATGCTAAAATTAAAGTAATACAAAATAGTAAATCTTGTATTTTTAGTTTAATAAAATAAAGGTCACAAAAAAAATAAATTTTAACTTATAAATATGGGTCTTTTTAGTAATATATTTGGAAAATCAAAACCAAATTCTAACCCACTTTCGGAGCAAAGCAGTAATGAAAATGATGTAAATCCTCAAACTCCACATGCGGATATTTATGTCTGTCCTAATTGTGGGCACAAATCAAATGAGCCAGGTAATTGTCCTAACTGTGGAATTCCTTTAAGAAATAAAGGTGAAAGGGTAATTAAGGACGAGCCCGGCACTCCTCCCCACAGCGATGATAATAATGGGGAGCCGCAGAACCAAACTATTCCCAAACCTCAAGTTCCTCCTCAAACTCCAGAACCTCCTCAACCGGCTCCTAAATCACCTCAGATGCCTCCTCAAACTCCAGAACCTCCAAAGCCTCAGCCCGGACCTCAATCAGAACCAACTCCAGCACCTCAACCGCCAAAACCCCCACAACCTGAATTTCCAGCACCTGAAGAACCAAAAATGCCGGGTTCCAACAATCCCGAACCTCCTAGAACACCCTATTCTCCGGAAACTGAAGAAAAAGAAGAACCAAAAAATATTTAGTTTTTTTAACCCTCTCCCTCGCTTTTATTTTGAAACAAAATAAGGTAATCTTACCCGAGGGAGAGGTTTTTTGTATCTATGCCGTCTTAGCTCAGTTGGCAGAGCGTTCCCCTCGTAAGGGAAAGGTCCGGAGTTCGATCCTCCGAGACGGCTCTGATTTAACACAAAATTATTTACTGTTCTTAGATAGCAGCTTAGGTTTAGAACGATATATGGAAGAAAAAAAATACAATTCAAATACTGTTTTTATTTCATCATTTCCCGGAAGCGGGGGAGAAGATGCTAAAGATTTTTCAATTTTACTTTTAAAAATGTATCTAGAATACGCTAAAAAGAAAAATTGGAAAACAACCGTAATAGATGAAGACACCGTTGAAATAAAAGGAAACGAGGTTTATGAAAAATTAAAAGACGAAAACGGAGTTCATCGTCTGGTAAGAATTTCACCTTTTGACCCTAAAGGAAATCGCCATACTTCTTTTGCTCTTGTTGAAGTTCTTCCTGAAATTCACGAAGTTAAGGCTTCCCAAATAAAAATTCCTGAAAATGATTTGGAAGTAGATTTTTTCCGCTCCTCCGGTCCCGGAGGGCAGAACGTCAACAAAGTTGAAACGGCTGTAAGAATTACCCACGCCCCTACCGGTATAAAAGCATCATCTCAAGCCGAACGTTCCCAGGCCAGAAATAGAGAAAGAGCCATGAAACTTCTTAAATCAAAAATTGCTAAAGTCATGGAAGAAAAGAGAGAAGAAAATCTCGACAATCTTCGCACTAAAGTTACTCCCGAATGGGGCCACGAGATCCGTTCTTACGTTCTTCATCCCTACAAACAACTTCGTGACAAGAGAAAAAATATAAAAATATCCAACGTTGAAGAAGTTCTTTTTGATGGAGACCTTGATTTAATATTAGAAAACAGTTAAAAATTAGATTATAATTAAACCCGTTGTTTATATTAATTAGAATCAAAATAAATGATAGTTTTTAAAAACGTAAGCAAGCAATATACCCAAGACGATAGAGAAACATTAGCTCTGGATAAAGTAAGCTTTAAAATTCAACCTAATGAATTTATTTCTATCGTCGGCCGTTCAGGGGCAGGAAAATCAACAATTATTAAACTCCTTACCGGAGAAGAAAAGCCTACCAAAGGGCAGATTTTTTTTGGTTCTTATGAGGTGAGTAAATTGAAACCCCGAGAGCTTCCCGAGTTTCGCCGCCACATAGGTGTTGTTTTTCAAGATTTTCGTCTTTTAGAAAAAAAGAATGTTTTTGAAAATGTTTCTTTTGTTCTTGAAGTAGAAGGTTATACAGAAAAAGAAATAAACGAGCTTGTTCCTCAAGTTCTTGACTTAGTTGGCCTTAAAAATAAAATAGCCAAGTTTCCTAGTGAGCTTTCAGGAGGAGAACGCCAAAGGGTGGGTATTGCCAGGGCTATGATTAACCGCCCCGAAGTTATTATTGCTGATGAACCAACCGGCAACCTTGATCCTATGAACAAATGGGAAGTTATTAAGCTTCTTATTAAAATAAGTGAGCTGGGAAGTACCGTTCTTTTAGCTACCCATGATAAAGAAATTATAGATTCGTTGGGAGCAAGGGTTCTTACTCTTGAAGACGGTAAGCTAATTCGCGATGAAGCCCACGGTAAATTTGATGTATAATATATAAAGCATGATAAATCTTTGGAGGATAATTAAATACGGATTTCAAAGTTTCTTAAGAAACAAATGGCTTTCAGCTACCACTATCGGTATTATGATTCTTACCCTTATTGTTTTTATGGGTCTTATTATATTTAACGTGACTACCGAAAAAGGGGTAGAAGCAGTTAAAAACAAGGTAGATATCAGCGTTTACTTTAAAAGCAATATTGCTGAAGATGATGTTTTAAATATTAAAAGAATTTTAGAAAACTTTGACGAAGTAAGAGAAGTTGAATACGTTTCCAGAGACCAAGCTTTGGTCGAATTTAAAGAACGTCACGCCGATGAAGAAGTAATTACTCAAACTCTTGAAGAACTTGACGAAAACCCTCTCCTTGCTTCTTTGAATATTAAAGCTAAAGACCTTTCCCAGTACGGTGTTATCGCCTCCTATTTAGAGTCAGATTCTTTAACCGACATAGTAGAAAAAGTTACTTACGCCCAAAATGAACTAGTAATAAATCGGTTAGAAACATTAGTAGAAAGTTTGAATGTAATCGTCTTTGGTCTAACCCTCTTCCTTGCCTTTTTGGCTGTAATGGTTACTTTCAACACAATAAGTTTAGCTATCTTTTCTAATAAAGACCAAATTGGAATAATGAGAATGGTTGGGGCTGATAATAAATTTATTCGCGGTCCTTATATAGTAGAAGGTATAATTTATGGAATTATCGCCGCGGTTATAAGCCTTATTCTTTTCTTTCCCATAATTAATGCTGTTTCACCCGGTTTAGGCCGTTTTATCCCTGACTTTAACTTGGCAGAATATTTCAGAAGCAATTTCTTAGTACTTTTTCTTTACCAACTTGCAATAGGAATTATCCTGGGAATTACTTCCAGTGTTATTGCAATTAGAAAATATCTCAGATCTTAATCCTTTAAACTTTTAAGATATTCCAAAGCCCCGTATAAGCTTACTTCGTCTCCTAATTTTGATTTTTTAATTTCCGGACAGTAGTGGGCACCAAGAAGGTTTTTAACCTTCTTTTTTACTTTTTCAAAAGAAATGGAAGGGTTTTTAATAATCATAGGTCCTCCTAAAATCATTACATCCGGTGACCAGTGGAGAATAGTATTATAAAGCCCTATTCCAAGATATTCCGCTAATTCGTCCCAAATTTCTTTGTTTTTAATTTCGTACGGTTCTTTGCCGAATTTTTCTTTTAAAGATTTTCCGGAAGCAAGGTTTTCTAATGTTTCAATTTTTTCACCAGATATTTTTATAATTTGATGCCCCGGTTCGTAAGTTACAGCCCTTTTATCCACCAAACCATTAACCGCTCTTGATCCTCCTATACCGGTGCTCACCGTTATATATCCCACAATCTCATACTTTTTTCCGGCCCCTCTTTTGCTTTCTCCGATTACCGCCATAGCTGCGTCATTGTCTATGTATAAAGGGATGTTAAATTTCTTTTGTAATATTTTTTCAAAAGGTTTATTGACCCAATCTTTCATATTGGGACTTGCCAAAAGCTTTCCTTCTTTTTTACTATATGAGCCGGCTATGCCTCCGGCTATACCCTCTATCTTTTCTCCATTTACAGTTTCTTTTATTAAAGACAAAAGAACATCCACCCCTTCTTTGAAGCTGCCGGGGTTGTTGGTTTTTTTAATTTTATCCAGGTCTTTAAAATTACTGCTTCCGGCCACTCTTATTTTTGTTCCTCCTACATCAAACAAAATATACATAATTTATTTCATATCTGAATTAGAAATTTGTTTTTTAAATTCTTCAACCAGATTATTTGAAAAAGGATCTACCCCATATTCTTTGCACAAAAAAAGTGAAACCCAATCTGAAAGGATAAGGGAATTAAATATCTTTTCAAAAGGCGTATTCCCTTGAAGTTTTGAGGTAATAACCGGAAGGCTTTTTGAGTTGTATATTTCTTTTGTTAAAATCATCCTTTTCTGTACTTTTGGGTGGTCAGCCGGATCGTTTAAAAAGATAAAACTAAATTTTTGAACAAGATTTTCCTTTTTTGGATTTGTATCAAAACCTGCCAATTCATTATGGTTCAATTCCGGAAATATATTAGAGAAAGCCGGCGCCTTGCTTGTTTCATTTATTTTAATTTTCCATATATAAGCTAATCCCTCGTTCCTTTCTGAGGCATAAATTATAGGTAACTTATCTTTAATTTCTTCAGCTATTTTTTTTCCCTCCTCCTTTGTTTTATCAGAATCTAGGTTTTGGGGAAGAAGATTAAGTTCCTCTTCAAGGTCATTATCTAAAAACTTAGAAAGAGCTTTTGTCATATACCCTAAAGAATGGCGGGGCTGTAAATTATCTGCAGGCACTTTTATATACGGAATATTATTTTTAATAGCCAGTTCCAAAAGTTTCCCTCCGGTTGTTATTACCCCTAAGTGATAGTTGTGCTCTATGGCTTTTTTGGCAAAATCAAGTGTTTCTTCGGTGTTTCCCGAATGGGATATAGCTATCAAAAGAGATTTCTCAAGCTTTTCAGGAGAAATATGAGGGAGATTATAGTTTTTATGAATTTTCAAGTTTAAGTACGGATCCCGTATTTTTAAAATATCCGCCGGCAGGTGAGAACCTCCCATGCCCATGACAATAAATTCTTCAGATAAAAATAAATTATCTTCATTTTCTATTTCCGGCTTAAATCTGAATTGGTTTTTAAAGTTTTTTATAATTTCTTCCATGTTGTATAATGTTCATAATCATTATAGCATCTAGTTTAAATTATGGTAAAAATATGGAAATAACTAATGAAGATATAAAAAAAGTTAAAGAAGAATCAATTGAAGTTTTATCTAAAAACAGGCGTAAAACCGACGGACACAGCTACACCGTTCCCTCTCCCGGCCCTTATCCATACCAATGGTTTTGGGATTCCTGCTTTCATGCCATAGCTCTTTCTCATTTTGAACCCTCCTTTGCCAAAGAAGAACTTCTCTCTCTTGTTTCTTCTCAGTTTAGGAGCGGGCTTATTCCTCATATGATTTATTGGGAGAAAAAGGATGTTATTAACATTGATTGGGGCAGAGAAGGGGTGAGCACCATAACTCAACCTCCTTTTATTGCTTACTCTGTTTGGAAAATTTATGAAAAAGATAGAGATAAAGAATTCTTAAGTAAAATTTATCCGAATCTTTACCACTATTATAACTTCCTTTTAAATGAACGCGACCCAAGACATAATCACCTTGCCGGAATAATAAATCCGGAAGAATCGGGGGAAGACAACTCTCCAAGGTTTGATGGACTTCTTGGCCTTTCTCCCAGGCACACTCAAAAAGAAAACTTTAAAAAAAGATTAGAGTTAAATGAAAAAAATAAAACTTGCAACTTTGATGCCCCTTTTTGTATGAGAGAGTTTTTTTGGGTAAAAGATATTCCTTTTAACAGTATTCTCATCCTTAGTTTAGGCGCTTTAGGGGCAATAGCCGAAGAATTAGATTTAAAAGACGACGCTACTTATTTTTACAAGCAACAATTAGAAGTAACAGACTCTATGCGCGACCGTCTCTTAGAACACGATATTTTCTGGTCTGCTGAAGGGAGAAGTTATGAAAAAATAAAGGTAAAAACTTGGGCCATGTTCGCTCCTCTTTTAGCTAAAGTTCCCACTCAAGAAGAAGCTGATTTTGTGGTAAGAAATTATCTTCTTAATGAAAAAGAGTTTAAAACAAAATATATGGTACCTACTGTTTCTCAAAGTGAACCAGGTTATGTTTTGGAAAATTATTCTCCCGAAGCTAACTGGCGTGGTCCGGTATGGATGGCCTCTAACTGGATAGTTTACCAAGGCCTTTTGAACTATGGTTTTGATAAAATTGCCGACGAGGTTAGAAAAAGCAGTGTTGCTCTCCTTAAAAAATCAGGCTTCCGGGAATACTTCCATCCGGAAACCGGTGAGGGTATGGGAGCCAAAGACTTTACTTGGGGTTCCCTAATTTTAGATATGTATCCAGAGATATAGCAACTTGGGGGTTCCCGACACCCCCACGTTGGTGTGGATAACTTTTTTCAGATGTCGCAAAGTTGAGTTTAAAAAATTATAGGTGGTAAATAACGTCTTTTCTTTCAACAATAATTTCCCAACCGGCTTTCTTTGCACATTGGTAAAGTTTCTTATTAGGATTAAAACAAATTGGTTTTTCTACCATTTTCAGAAAAGTAATATCGGTTTCAGTGTCTCCCATACCAACTGAATTTTTTAACGTTAATTTCTCCTCTTCAATAGCTCGTTGCAAAATTTTAGATTTATCGCTAATGAGATCAGTATAAAGTTCTTTTCCGGTAAATTTATTATTTTTATTAACTTCGTACATCCGCCCATATATTTTATCAAACTCAAAATTTTTACAGAACTCTTCCACAATTGCTTTAGGAGAGCCCGAAATCGCTAAGAGATAATAATTTTTTGCTTTTAAGTCCTTGATTATTTTTTGAGAATATCGATAAATTCTACTTTTATGAAAACTGGCAACTTCTTTGGATATTTTTAGAAAATCATCATAATCAACGCCCTTGATATTCTTCTCAAAAGCCCTGACAACCTCTTCAATATATTTTTCATAAGATCCTTTTCTGTCTAGCCAATTGTTGTAAGCTTTGGCGTATGTATTTTTTGCCTCCTCCGGAAAAATACCTTCTTGAATAAGGGCATCGGTTAATTCTATAAGCAAACTAGATCTAAAAATTGTTCCATCAATATCAAAAATAGCTATTTTTTTCATATTTTTATTTTTTAAAATAATATTCGTGCTGCCGGGGAAGGAATCTCACATAAACACATATTTTGCCCCGACCCCCTGACTTTGAAAACCCGTGGGTTTAGATACTTTCCAACACGGGGCAAAAT
>CAZXDO010000003.1:0-3344 GCA_964639325.1 uncultured Candidatus Saccharibacteria bacterium | reverse complement strand
ATCTTGGATTTTTTCGGGAGATAATAAAATTGACACTAAAGGTAAAAACAAACCTATCCCAATAAAATCCAATCCGGCTATAAACAAAAAAAGTAAGCTGATCAAAAAAAGCTTCTTTTTGCTTTCTCCTAAAATATAAAAAAATTTTCTGAGGAATTCTTTCATAATTTACAAATGAGTTAAATTAATTTTTCTATCTTTATAATATGTTAGCAATAAAAAATCTTGTTTTCAAATTATTTTTTAAAAATAGCTAATACCAATTCTAAAATTTTTCTTCCTATGCTAACTCCCGCAATTTTAAATATTTTTTTCTTAGTTTGAACAATACAAACCTTTTGTCAAAATAATTCAGTATCTTAATCCAAGCTTTTATATACTTTCTTCACAATCTCCCCCACCAATTCCTCAATCTTTTCCTCCTTATCTCCGCAAACCTCAATCTCCGGCTTCTCCGGCGGTTCATAAGGATCATCAATGCCGGTAAAATTTTTGATTTCTCCTTTTCGGGCTTTGGTGTAAAGCCCTTTGACATCTCTCTTCTCACAAACTTTTAGAGGAGTACTAACATAAACTTCAATAAAATTAGGGCACATTTTTCTCACTAAGTCTCTCTCCCGGCGGTAAGGAGAAATAAAAGAAGAAATAACTCCTACTCCATGTTTGCTTAAAAGCTGGGCTACGTAAGCCACTCTTTCTATATTGGCCGCCCGGTCCTTTTTGGAAAAACCGAGATCTTTAGTTAAGTGTTGGCGAACTATGTCTCCGTCTAATTTTTCCAGATTGTAACCTTTTTGTTCCAATTTTTCATAAACTAAATCAGCTAAGGTGGTCTTTCCTGCTCCGGAAAGTCCGGTAAACCAAAGTACAAATCCCTTTTTCATGTTCTATAGATTATAATTTATAATTCAAAATTTACCAGCTACACAAAAAGCTTGTCACGATTTTTCTTGAGATAATCCGAGACTTCTTTTCTCATAAATTCTTTAGGGATATCGTCATCATGGGTTAATTTTTCCCTAAGCTCCGTTCCGGAAATAAAAAGTTTATCTTTGTCTTCATGTTCGCAAGTGCCATCTAACACTATTTTATTACATTTCTTACAGAAAACCGCATTTCTATACCTTAAAACGGCAATTCCTAATTCTTTCTCGGAAAAATTATTAAAAATTTCCTGAGCAGCATAAGGTCCGTAAAAATTTCCTACTCCGGCATGATCTCTCCCGATTATCATCTGAGTACAACCAAAATTCTTTCTTACCAATGCATGAAAAACCGCTTCCCGAGGACCGGCATAACGCATAAAAGTATGGAATGTCCCCAAAAGAGTCTTCTCTTGAGAATAATAATTATCAATTAGCTTTTTGTAAGCTCCAAGGATATAACGATCGTGAAAATCCCCTGCTTTTTTAGGACCGATAATCGGATTTATAAAGAGTCCGTCACTATGTTTCAGGGCCCGTTTCTGAATATACTCGTGAGATAAATGCGGGGGATTGCGAGTCTGAAAAGCAACAATTTTCCTCCATTTATTTTTTCTAAAAATTTCTCTAGTAGCTTCCGGTCTTAAATAGTATTTCCAATTTATAGGCTTATCAAGTAAAGGATTAACTTCACTTACTCTCCCCGAAACTAAATAGTCACCCATTTTAGATAGCGTCAGCACACCGGGATGCTCGCGAGAAGTAGTTTGGAAAATCTTGCGGGCAAACTTATCTTTAGGAAATTTATATACTTTAATATTTTCAAGGGATACTCTTTCTCTATTGTCTTCAATAAAAATTTCATCTTCTCTGGCAATAGCTTTAGCTTCCCTCTTTGAAACATCAAAAAGAACTGGGATTGACCAAATAGAGCCATTAGCCAAGCGCATATTATCAAGAACGGATGAAAAGTCCTCTTCATTTAAAAAACCCTCTAGCGGGGCATATACTCCGTCAACTATATTTTGCGCTTCTTGAATTATTATAGGAGATACCCTTATTTTTTTCATTTTTTGTTTAAATTATTCGTCAAACTAATACCATTTTTCATATTCAACTATATTAATCTAAAATAGCAATAATAACAATGACAATAAATTGGTTATTAGTCCCTAAGCATAAAATCTAATTCTTGATTAAACTCTTAAGAGAAATCTTTCAATAAATTTTTCTCTGCCTTGATTATTTTTACCCTAACGCATAACAAACAACTTTTGAAAATATAACATTTAAAAGGATAAAAATCGTAAGAAGGCGAATGTTTCCAAGAAAAAAAATTAGACATAAATAATTAACTAATCTTTGGCTTAAAAGAAAAAGAGTTTCCCTAAAGTAATTACCCCCAATGTTAAAGTAAAAATTCCTATAACCACTCTTAATTTTTTAGTTTTAATTTTCTTAACGGTAATGGCTGATATTGGGACAGAAAGAACAGCTCCAATTATTAAGTAAGGAGCCAATGAAAAATCTATTATGTCCTTTGCTAGTAAATAAATGACAACCCCGACGATACAAGTTAAACCTTCTGCTAACGAAGTAATTCCAATCGCATTTTTCCCGTTAACTCCAGATAACAACTGTCCGCCTGTAACTACCGGACCATATCCTCCTCCACTCATTCCCTTATTAAAAGAAGCTATCAGGCTTAATCCAATTATTTTTTTCCAGGAAAATCTAAAATTTTTGTTTAAAGTGGCTAAAATCATTAATCCAATTCCTAAAACCAAAACCCCTATATACAAATTCAAGTAAAACTTTGGTATGTTAACTGCGACTAAAACAGCAGATACTGCTCCTATAATACTGCAGAAACCAATTAGCAAGGCAACCTTAAGATGATTAGGCAAGCCCTCTTTCAAGCTTTGGAATATCCCCAGGTGCTTAATTGCCAAATACATCCTTCTAAGATTCATAGTCTTGGGTTTGAAATTGACATTACCCATAGAATGATGGGTAAACCCAGCAAGTAAACCGGTAATTAATTCGGAAAGTAAAATAGCCGGGACTACCTGCAAAGGATCAAAACCTAATAATAGTAAAAGGGGAGTTAAAGTAGTCCCGTAGCCCATGCCTAAAGTAGCATCAACATATTCTGCGAAGAAAGCAATAATTAATATCGCTATCCCAATTCCTAAAGTCAGTTCAAACATTTTTTTGCTTTATTTTAATTTTTCAAAATTTAAATACTTCTCAAAGCTTTTAAGCTCCAAAATTAATAAAATATTGCTAGATTAATTGAATACTTTTTATAGTTCACCCCTTCCAATCGCTAATTTCAATTTTTTCCTCCCCCACTTCTTTGATAACTAATTTCTGGCCTTCCTTCCAGCCAAATTTACGGATTGTTTCAATCGGAATGGT
>CAZXDO010000002.1:0-4780 GCA_964639325.1 uncultured Candidatus Saccharibacteria bacterium | reverse complement strand
AAGGCGGGAAGCGGTCTTTTGCTGAAAGAAAAGGATTAAGTTCTTGAAGAATGAAAGAGCTTAAAGCGCCGCTGATTTGAAAAAGGGGGAGGGGGAGTGCGGGCTGAAAGCCGACAATTTACAAACCACAGAAATTTATTCTATAATTTAGGAGATGACATGGAAATACTGGCCTAAGAAAGCTTTTATTAAAATTCTTTTAGTCTTTATTCTTATGGCCAGCTGGCTGTTTAGCGATTTTTTGAAAGAGTTTATTCTAAAAACTGTAATGGCAAATCCCGAAACAACTATTCCTCAATCAGATAAAATATCAAAAGAGATTTCACAAAAATATGGTATTGTAGACAATGCTTTAGTATTAAACGCGAAGAATAATGTTGCCGATAGAATAGAGGTAGAAGTTGGTGACAGAACAACGCCTAATAACTTCCTACCACAGGTAAAAATTAAAAGATGGGATGATGAAGTTAATGTTTCATATCAGCTTATTGAAAATGAAAAAGAAATACCCCAAATTGAATTTGATAAAGAAAAAATCATTTGGTCAAAAGGAAAGATTGAAAGTCATTTTTATGATTTACCCATAAGCGAAGAACATCCTGAAGGCGGTTACGAACTTGAGGTTGTCTTAAAAGAAAAACCTGCTTCAAACATCATAGAATTTAGTTTAGCTGATAAAGGGGTAGACTATTTTTACCAATCCCCATTAAATCAAGAGCCCCTACCCCCTAATGGGATATCAGCAACAGAGACAGATATTTATGATAAAGACGGTAAAAGTATTACCCATAGACCTGAAAATGTAGTCGGCTCTTATGCTGTTTATGCTTCTGAAAATAAAGCAAATTATGTTGGTGGTAAAGAATATAAGACAGGAAAAGTCGGGCATATTTATAGACCTAAAATATTTGACGCAGAAGGAACGGAAGTTTGGGGAAAATTACACATTGAAAACGGAATACTCTCGGTTACCATCCCTCAAGACTTTTTAGATAAAGCGGTTTATCCAGTAATCGTTGACCCTACTTTTGGATATGAAACTTTAGGTGGAAGTAGAGATACTGAATTGGGAAATGGGGACATGAGAGGTTCTCTGTTTGCTTCGGGTGGGAGTGGAGATGTAACGAAAATAACTGTTGGAGTTTTTAATAGAGGAGTAACTTACAAATTAGGAGTTTATACTGCTGGTGGGAACTTTGTTGGTGGGACGGGTTCGGTTATAGATAATTTCAGTTTTATAGATGATTGGATAGAAGCTAATATAGTCGGAGATTGCAGTATACAAGACGCTAACTATATTTTAGTGGCTTGGGCGATACAAGATGCTGCCCCTGGAATAGTTTTATATGACTCTGGGGCTACCAACCAAGGTAAAACTGCGAGTTCAACACCAAATGGTTTTCCTTCTTCTGTTAGTTTCTCAAACAATAACAATAAATACTCCATCTACGCCACCTATGAAGAAGCGGCCGGGGGTGTTTCAGTTAGTATTACCCCTGGAGGTAATATTGAATATGGAACAATCTTAGGTGGCCAAAGTAAAAATACAATTGATATTTCTGAGACCCAAACAGCCACAAACGACGGCGGTGCAACAGCAAATTTTAACATTAAGACCAGCGGTGCAACGAATGGCACATCTTGGACTGTCGGCTCCTCTGCAGGAAACAATGTTTTTGTTCATGAGTTTTCCACTAACGGCGGTAGCAATTGGACAAAATTTACCGCAGCCGACAGTTATCAAACGCTAGCCACTGGAGTAGATGTTGAAGAAACAGTTGACCTCGATTTAAAAATTACTGTGCCAACTAATTCAGATGCCCAAGAAAAAACCATAACTGTTACCGTCCAGGCCGTGGCTCCATAAAAATGGTCCATAAAAATGGCAACATAAAAGTGGTACTTGACAAATAAGTTAAAATTAGTTCTTAATAAAAATAAGATGAGAATTAAATTGATTTTCTTGATTGTTCTTATTAGTCTTTGTTCTTTGGTAGTCCAACCTTTTTTAATTAAGATTGTTAAAGCTGATGATACAGATTCTGTCTCTGCTACGGTTATGGCTATAGTTTATTCGGTAAGTGTTTCAGATGGTGAGATTGCTTTCGGTACCGTTGCTCAAAATAGTACCGAAGATACGACTACAGAAGGAACTGATGATAGCCAGACAGCGACCAATAATGGTAATGTAACATCAAAATTTAATATAAAAGGGGAGGATTCCACCGGCGGGACTGGATGGACTTTAGCTGCATCAGCAGCTAGCGAAACATACACAATGAAGTTTTGTACAACTGATTGTGATACCACCCCTGATTGGAGTTCTGTTGGCATCGACCCTGATTATGAAACACTAGCGGCAAGTGTCGAGGCAGCTGGCGACCAGGATTTTGACCTTCAGGTAGGGACTCCTACCAGCACAGCCGTAACTGAACAACAGTCAATTACCGTTACTGTCCAGGCAACGGCTCCATGATCAAATCTTTCTATATTTGTTCTAACATTGACTGTTTTTTCAATTTAGTATTATAATTTTATGATAAAAAAAATTGTTTATCTAACTTCTTTTTTTATCGTTTTTATTCTTATTCCTAATTTTACTTTTGCTAAAATCGGTGTCGGCGTTAACACTGGCAAAATTCAAGTTGATGAAAAGCTGAAGGCGGGGATGATTTATGAACTGCCACCGATTACGGTTATAAATACCGGTGATGAACCTTCGGAATACGAAACTTCGGTTGCCTATCATCAAGGTCAACCTGAACTTCGTCCCAAACAAACTTGGTTTGTTTTTACACCCCAAAAATTTTATTTAGAACCAGGAAAAGCACAATTAGTGGAAATTAAAATCAATTTACCCTTAAAGATAGAACCGGGAGATTATTTTGCCTATCTTGAAGGTAAACCTACTATTACAACAGAGAAGGGTGGAACAACCATTGGCTTGGCGGCTGCTTCAAAACTCTATTTTACCGTTATTCCAGCGAATATTCTTTATGGGGTTTATTATAAAATTGTCACTTTCTTTAATGTTTATGCCCCCTGGCCCCAAAGAGTTTTACTTATATTGTTAATAATTGGAGCAATAGTTCTTTTCAAGAAATTTTTTAACTTCCAGATTAATTTTAAAAAACCTTTTGATAAAAAATCTCGAACAGATAAAAAAAATGAATGAGATACGGAAAAAATATTGTTTATTTAACTACCCTTTTAACTTTTATTATTGTACCAATAGTATTAATAAAAGTATTTTCATCCCGAGCGATTGCTCTGGGGAATATAAGCGCCACAATTAAAATTAGTGTTTGTGGTAATGGAATTATAGAAGGGGGAGAAGATTGCGAAGGCGATGACTTGGGCGGAGCAACTTGTGAGAGCCTAGGTTATGCCGGAGGAATTTTAAGCTGCGATTATGCCTGTAGCTTTGATACCTTTAATTGTTTAGCCCCAACACCTACCCCAACACCGACACCGACACAAAGCCCTGGAACTTCATCAACCCCGACCCCTGATTCAACTTTAACCTCAGCTCCTACCTCCACCGCAATTACAACATCAACCCCTACACCCACCCCAACGTCTGCTCCGACTGCCGCGACTCCAATTATAAATATTAAAACCACTACTTCTCCAACGCCTGCAGATATCTCAGCTCCCACTCAGATTACATCAGACAGATTGCCGAGGCTTTTTAATTACTTTGATATTAATGAAGATGGTCGAATTGAAATAAAAGAAGTATTTGAAGGGGTTAAGCTTTGGGCAGAAGAAAAAATTTATTTCTGGGGGCCAAAAATTTTAGACTCTTTTAAGCTAATTGGTCATTCTATAGTATCTTTCTGGCAAAAAATATTCTTCAAATAAAAGTTTAATTGGGACTCATCTCACAAGACAAAAACAATTAAAATTTGAATGATTAAAAAACTAAAAACAATTAAAATAATGGCAAGAGAGAATGGAGTTAAAAATGAAAATAATAACTGGGGAAAAAGATAACGATGCTTCTGCAACGATATATTATCAGCCAAGTAAATACTTTCAAGAGGTTACAACAGAAGGCGATTTTGAGGAAGAAATGACCAAAAGCATTTCCAATTTTATCAATATGTTGGAAATAGCTCATATGGATTATTATTCTACAAAAATATTTCTTAACAAAGCTTTGCAGGGATTGATAGAAGGAGTAGTGAATAAGGTATTAATAGATTATGACGGCGAGATTGAGGAAGATAAATCCCTTGAGCAGTTATTAGATAAGTTAAAAAAAAGAGTTTATCACGACACAAAAATGGTTATTGAAAATAATTATTTTGCAGACGAATATCAGCCTGAAGTTCCGCAAAAGCCTGGTAGAAACAACGTCATTAAATTAAAGAAATCCCTTGAATGACTTCATACCGTTTTCAACATCAATATTGGCCAAGGTAATGTAAATAGTTGTTGTGCTAATATCTGAATGGCCCAGAATACGCCTCAAGGTTTCAATATCCTTTGTTTGTTTGTAATATTGCGTGGCGTATGTATGCCTTAATGTATGGGGTGAAATACTTTTACTCAAACCAGCTTTGTCGGCACATCTTTTAACCATTTGTTGGAGATACCGGATAGAAAGTTTTTTGCCTTTTAGAGTAGAAAAGAAAAAATTACTTTCCGGTCTTTTCTTGCGCCAGCTGTCAAATAAGTCTGTTAAATACTCCGGAATGGCAAGATCGCGGTCTTTGCTCCCCTTGCCGCATTCCACCCTTAGCTTACCTTTAGTTAGATTAATATTACCGGGCCT
>CAZXDO010000001.1:0-6308 GCA_964639325.1 uncultured Candidatus Saccharibacteria bacterium | reverse complement strand
ATGGTACAAAAAGGGTAAGAAGCCACATTAGCAATCTGCTTTGAAAGCAAAGCATTAAAAAGAGTTGATTTGCCTGTATTAGGAAGACCAACAATCCCTACGCTGAGGTTCATATCCCAACTTTTCGGTGATTATGGCTGGTAATGGTAAATGGGCCCATACTTCTGCACCGCTCCTTTCTGAAACGACAACTTTGTCTATTATATCCCTAACTAACTTAAATTTATCACTGAAATCCAAATTCTTAACAACTTTCATTGACTCTTTTACTAGCTCATCAACTTCTATCTGTGATGTCATTTCTGCCGATTTATCGGCTAAATTAGCTAATTGCTTTTGATAGGAAATTTTCCTTTTTTTAGCATCTTTCATTAAATCTTGAAACTGCTCAAACTCTAAAGCGCTTGATCCATAAGCCCTAGAATAACGATTTTCTTCTTCCTTAACTTTCTTTATTATTTCATTTAATCTCTGCCTCTCAACCATATCTTCATTAGTTATCGCAGAGAATGATTTTAGCCATTTTTCGGCATATTTTCTCATTATTGAGTAATTAAAAAGCCGTTTTTTTAAATCATGCCAAACTACAGAATCTAAAACAGTAGCATTTATTCCGCTTGAATTACATCTGCTCGGATAAGGATGACTTCTAATTCTATCAATACAGCGATAATAAAAATGTCCATATTTACTACTTCCATCCCCACTTCTTCTACTACCACATCCACAATAAATTAATCCTGATAAAAGATAATTATATTTCTTTCGTTTACATGCATATTTTTGATTAAAGTCTAAAATCTTTTGAATTTTCTCATAGAGAAAATAATCGTTGATTATTTTTGGCACATCAAAAGCAATCCAGTCTTCCCTTGGCCTTATCCTTCTACTTGTTTTTTTAATCTTCTTATACTTTGTATCCTTAATCGGATTCTTAGCTACCACTGATTCTGATTTATTATAATAGGCTTTACCGGTAATATAAGTTTCGCATTTTAGAATTCTTATTATCGGTCCCTTTGTCCAAAAATCGCTCTTTCTTTTTCTTGGTTTAATCCCCAAATCATAAAGC
The DNA here is from genome assembly GCA_964639325.1 of uncultured Candidatus Saccharibacteria bacterium. Taxonomy (GTDB): domain Bacteria; phylum Patescibacteriota; class Minisyncoccia; order UBA6257; family GWB1-50-10; genus DATGCT01. The sequence goes on along the minus strand of CAZXDO010000001.1, from coordinate 5,236 downwards.
TTTTTTAGTATTTTATTTATCGAAAGCCTATCTACTGCAAACCAACTCCAAATTAAATTTACTGCTTTTGCCTCGTCATCATTAATAATACAATTCACAGGCCCTTTCGGATCATTTCTCACAAACTTATAACCATATAGGGATGAACCATTGATGATAACTCCATTCTTAGCTTTATATAGCTTCCCTCTTCTCATTCTTTCGACGATTTTAACTCTTTCGTATTCATGAAATACTCCCTGCATACTTTGTAACACCCTAGTTTCCGGAGTATCTGCTTGAACATCGTGGAGTGAAATAAATTTTATATCTCTGTCTGTTAATTCCTCAATAATTATTTCTTGATGAGCAAAAGTTCTTGAAAGCCTTCCCCTATCATAAACATATAGCGCTTCAAACCTTCCCTCCCTCGCAGCGTCACGCATCAAATCTAGCGATGGTCTTGCGATTAACTCTCCAGACCAACCATCATCAATAAAAATGTTTTGCGGCAATAAGGTATTTCCATCTTCAGAAATTCTTTTTTTAACTTCATCCAGCTGTGATTCAACTGTTTGCTCATTTTCTTGTCTGCCTGTCGAAACTCTAGCATACAAAGCAGCGTTTAGTGGTTGCTTTATAATTTTGTCAGTATTTTTCATTTTCCTAAACCTCCTCCAAGAAGTTTCTTTAGTTTGACAGAGCTTATTCTCCAAGATTTACCGAACTTGAAGGCCGGTATTTGCTGTTTCTGAGCCATTCGATAAACAGTACGTGTATTAACCCGCATTTTTTGAGCTACCTCCTCGATCGTTAAATACTCTTTTTCCATATTGTATTTTATTGTACTTTGTTGACATACCATTTGTCAACTGCCTTTTCGCCAATATGTTTCTCCTTGCCATCTCAAAGATACGAGCATAGGCAATCTCAATTCTTTTTTCGTCTGATATACCCTCTTTAAATGTTACTTTAGGTAAAAGAATCTTATTCATTCCAATTTTCCTCCAAATATCTCCTCTACCCCACTATCTAACTCACTATTGTTTTCAGAAGTCGGATAAATAAGAATTTTTCTTTTGTCTAACTGATCTGCTTCTTGTGTTATAAGGCCAGAGGTTTCAAGCATTGGGACAATCCATTGGCGAAGCTGCCAATCAGGCAAAAACCTTCCATAAACTTCAAAGTGCTTCTTCATTATCTCCTGCCTGCTTAAGCCTCTTTTAACAGCCTTGTAAGCCTCTAAAATCACATCTTTATAGAGGTTAAGCACATATGGCGGAAGATTTAACTCTTGGGATTCGGAAATATTTTCCCAAATCTTAAAAGCTTCTTTAATATCATCATCATTGGCCACAATTGCCTCACCGTCCGTTTCCCTAAACCATAAATTAAGAAGCGCTAAAACTTTAACCAAGCTAATTATTCTGGCTACGTCTCTTTGATGTCTTGGCTTTGGTTGTCTGATATTTTTAAAAAACAACTCTTGAATCAAATTGGGATTACCTATCTTTATTTCCTTTACATCGGCTTCTTTTATAGCAAGGATTCGTTCCTTTAGAAGTTTTCGGTCTGGATCTTTTTCTGTGATGTCTTTATAGCCCTTACAATCTGCTTCCTTTTTAATCTTTTCGTAAATTGCTTCTCGAATTTTCTCATAACTTATTTCAGGAGAAAGAAGCAAAAATCTAGTCGCTTCCTGTTCATCTAACCGAAGTCCAGCAGTACAGAAAATAACCGTTGGAAAGCCTTTAATGGCAACCGTCTTAGTCCTGTTACCACCCCTTTGGTTTTTGTCGGTAATTTTTGCTTTGATTATCTTTTCGTCGTGAGACAAAAGCGAACGAAGACGCTCAAGAAGTTGAGTGCTTGGTTGGTCAAGAAATATTATTATCTTTCGGGACAAATCAACCTTGATGGTATTAGTTTCCTTATCATATTCTCCTTGTTCATGATAAAAGGCTGTTGGCGAACAATTTCCCAGCTTAATAACATCCTCTGCCGAAAACAGGCTAACTATTTCCAGTGGAATAAAACTTTTACCGGTCGAACTTGGAGCGTTGAAGCTAATATTGATTTGTGAATCTTCAGTGTAAGCCGAGAGCTGAGCTAAAAAAGTGATAATTTTATTAGTTTCGTCCCGTTTAATGGTTAAACCTAAAATTTTTATCAAATCTTCGGAAGTAAGCGGTTTAAATTTAGAAGTATCAAAACCAACTCTTTCCTTCTCTTTTTTGACTGGGATTTCAACGCTAAGCTCCTCTTTAATAAGTTCGTTAAAGCTTCTTGGTAGTTTATCATTTATATTTTTCATAAACCTCCTTTGCTAATTGGGCCAATTCTTTTTCTTTTTTACTAGAAAAGTATCTCGCTATTACTCTTCTGTTAGAATCTTTTTCCCTAAATGAAGCTATAAACCAATCAATGTCATCGTTAATTGCTTTGATGAGCTTTTCAATGTCTTCAAGTAATTTCAGTTTCATTTCGTTAAAATTTTCCATATTAAATCAGACTCCACTATGAAGGCGTGTTTTGAGTTCATTAATAGCTTCCACCAAATCCCTTGTGGGAATTTTCAGCTTTCGATCCCAATGGTTTTGAATAATCTTTTCGGCTTTTTCCTTAGAAATACTGAATAAAAAAGTAACAAAATTATTATTCCCCTTAGTTAAACCAATCAAAGAAGCTCCTGAAGCTAACACACAGGCAGAAAGGTAAAAGTCATTTGATCTCCACAATGATGAATTTAAATTTTTCATCTTTTTAAATTGTCCCAAAAGATTTTTTCAGCTTGTTAATCTTTACTATTCCCTTCACTTTTAATTTATATATTCATATAAACATTCCCACCAAAATAATAGTGTTTGGTGGGAATTTGTTGAACTCTAGGTGGGAATTTGTGCTTGGAAAACGAAGAATATAGTTTAAAGATCTTAAAAAAAGAAAGTTAATTTACCACTTTAATGGCATAAGCGTCGATTAAAAAACCTCCTTTTCCTATCTTTTCTTCGGTAATTTTAATTTTTCCTTTTAATAAAGACGTGTTAATATTACGTGAGGCTTCTTTAATTATTGTCTCCTTTAATTTTTTTTTACCAACTTCAATGTCAGGGACAAATTGTTCCTGAAATACTTCTCTATATAAATCGCTCCATTTTTTAGGAACAAAGTTATTTCCTGCTAGACATTTAATGAGTTTATATTTGCTTGAAGTGCCATTGTAGTTTTTTTGAAATTTGGCACTGTCGCTTCCTAACTTAAGATAAAGATAATTTCTATCTTCCTTTATACTAAGGCTAGGTTCTCCTTTATGTGTCCTCTCCATTATAATTTGACTTTCAAATTCCCCTTGGCAACTTAAAGCGTTTTTACCTTTTAAGTCGGAGATTATGTCGAACGACCCCCAAAACATATCTATTACCAATAACTCTTTTCCTTTGCTGCTTTTCCATTTAAAGAGAGAAATTGCTGTTAATCTTATAATCCCTATAAAATCCAATACTAGTAATAGCTCTAAAAACATATATTTTTTCTCAAAAGGAGGAAAAAGTTGTTTTGGAGCTAAACCCTCATTTTTTATCCACCAACTAAGAAAATCATCTTCCTTTATGCCGAATCCAGATTGACTCTCTCCTTGGGATAACCGAAAGCGCATATAACCAAGTAGGGCATCCATTTGTTTAGAAAAGCTAAAAAGAGTTACGGGGAAAAAATGAGACTTAATTTTATCTCTTACAAAAGATAAAAGATAATCTTTAAGTTGTTTTGTTATTTTCTCTTTGGTTTTGGTTGATAATTGAACTTTAAAATTAAGCTTATCAAGACAAAATAGTTCAGTCTGAGAATCTGGAAAATATTTAATATATTGATTCAGTATATTTTTCCAAATCTTTTTCTCTTTCTCTTGTATTTTTTGCTTAAGAAATTTCTCAAATTCTATGAACTCTTGCCTGGATTTATTGATTCCTTCTTCCTCATAAATTTCGAGCTTTGATCGAATTAAAAGCCTAATCCCCAATGGATACCACTCTTTTAAGACGTGGTTGAAGAAATGATAAGCCGAGGGAGTAAAACCACAGGCAAAATTATGCCAAGTTATAGTGTACTTTTCATCCTTCCGATGAAGTATTAGAATTTTTGAAGGAAAGAATATTTTAAGTGGATACCAACGCTCTTTTATCATATTTTCCATCTTATATTTTCCATCTAGTTTCTATTTATATTATATTCTTTTAGGCATAAAAAACTATTCTGTTAGCCATTCTATCGTGCTAGGTTTAAGCAATTTACACCACCGGCCATTTTCATAAAGAAGTTCCGTTGTAGAACTGGTGCCTTTGTCATAAACAAGCGTAAACACGGCTACCCTAACAATAGCCGTATCTTCTTCCAAACGAGTTTCCCCTATTTCAACTCGTTCAGGTTTTGCTAAAGGGCGTTCTTCTCTATCCTCTTTATATTTTTGTACAAAAGTTTCTTTATCAACTAATGTTTTTATTTCTTCACACATAAGGTCATAATTAGCACTGAAGTCATCAAAAACATTATTCCCCCAATATTCATTTGCACGACGTTGAGCAAAGTCAGCCGTTTTAGGTTCAAATGTGTCTTTTTCCTCTACTACGACTACGCCGGTAAAATCGTTATCATCTTTCATTTGTTTAGGTAAATATAAATAAAGACCCACACCAAGAACCAACAATAAAATTACGATAGGTATCAAATACTTTATAAACTTTCACCTCCTTTCTGTTTATCACAAATTCTATATTAACTTCCTAAACGTTTTTGCCAAAATGACCTTGACGATGTAAACAAAAACCAATATCCAAATATACCAAAGATACTCCACCATCTTAGAGAAATAAACAACATAATAATACCAAGAAAAAACAGTATTATGGCAAATGACTTAGCAAATTTAGCAATCTCAAACCGAGCAGTATAAGCTTCCATAAGATAACCGCCAAAAAATGCAGAGAAAATTAGTATCATAATAGCCGACACAGTAATCCCGAATAATATTCCTACTGCAACAGTCCCAATAATAAATCCCCCAAATAACAACAAAGTAGATAAAGGAGATGCTTTTTGATAATTTTCCCAGTGGTTGTTTTTTTCTTCTATTTTTTCTTTCATACTTTAATTAATCTCATATTTCTTTATCAATTCTCCTAAATATTTTATAAAGGCACCTATATGTGAAGCTATTTTAAGATTGATAAACGGGTCTTTTTTAATCTCTCCAAAGAATCTC